>JAFRVX010000045.1 GCA_017438305.1 Lachnospiraceae bacterium
GCTGAAGAATGATGTGGACGTGCTGACCCTGACCGCGACGCCCATCCCCCGGACCCTTCATATGTCCATGATCGGCGTCAGGGACATGTCGGTGCTGGAGGAAGCCCCCACGGACCGCCAGGCCATCCAGACCTACGTAATGGAATACTCCGAAGAGCTGGTCCGGGAAGCCATTTCCCGGGAATTAAAACGGGGCGGCCAGGTCTATTACGTTTACAACAGGGTCCAGGATATCGCTGACGTAACGGCCGCAGTCCAGGAACTGGTTCCGGACGCGGTGGTCTCCTACGCCCACGGCAAGATGTCGGAGCGGGAGCTGGAGAAACGGATGCTGGCCTTTATCGAAGGCGAGATCGACGTGCTGGTCTCCACCACCATCATCGAGACCGGCCTGGACATCCCGAACGTCAATACCATCATCGTCCATGACGCGGAACGCTACGGCCTTTCCCAGCTGTACCAGCTGAGGGGCCGAGTGGGCCGTTCTTCCCGCCAGGCCTACGCCTTTATCATGTACCGGAAAAACCGGATCCCTTCAGAGGACGCCCAGAAGCGGCTGGAAGCCATCCGGCAGTTTACCGAGCTGGGTTCCGGCATAAGGATCGCCATGGAAGATCTGGAGATCCGTGGCGCCGGCGCGGTCCTGGGGAACGCCCAGTCCGGCCATATGACGGAGGTGGGCTACGAATTGTACTGCAAGATGCTCTCGGAAGCCGTGAGGAAAGAAAAGGGCGAGGAAGAGCCGGGAGAGAAGACCGATACGCTTCTGGATATCCGGATCGACGCCTACATTCCTTCATCCTATATCCCCAACGAATCCCTGAAGCTGGAGGTCTACAAGAAGATCTCTTTCCTGGAGACCGATGAAGAGAAAGCAGAACTTTCCGACGAGCTGATCGACCGCTACGGCGATATCCCGGAACCGGTGGAACGGCTGATGGAAACGGCAGTGCTGAGGTCCAGGGCCGGGAAACTCTGGATCACCGAGATCAAGGGGAACGAGAGGGAGCTGACGTTCCGTTTCTCCCCGGAGGCCCGGCTGAAGGCCGAAGGGCTGCCGGAACTCCTGAACCGGATGCAGGGCGCCATGAGGTTCCTTCCGGGAGAGCAGCAGGGCCTTTTATACCGGCAGATGAACGCCCGGGAAAAGCCGGAGCCGGTCCTTGCGCTTCTGGACTGTCTGCTGGCGGAAATGGAGGAATCCTTAGCATAATTACCTGTGAAACTTACCGAAAAAGGTTAATTTTGGTCGTGTTTTTGCCAATCTTTCCTTGTGTTTTACAGGGGCTTGTGATAGAATATAGCGGTTATAGAAGGGAGTATGCCCTTCATATTTAGGAGGAACGACATGAAACATCATATGACAAGGATCGCTGCAGTGATTCTGACCGTTGTCTTAGCCATCCCGGCCCTTGCCGGCTGCATGCAGGTCAACGGCGACAGAGTGGCCCTCGTAATGGATAACGAACAGTACGGCCGTGCTGAAGCGCTCCTGTATTTCCACTATGAACAGTATGACACAGAGTACAATATGTATTCTCTGGCAGACGCGCTCTATAACGGCCTGATGAATTACTGGCAGTATTCCAACGGCGATTATTCTTCCATCGGAATGCTCCGGGAAAATGCCATGCAGAATATGATCCAGACCAAGATGCTCTGCAAAAAGGCAGCTCAGGACGGCGTCGAGCTTTCCTCCGATGAAGAGACCCTTCTGACCCGTACGGTCAACCGATTCTTAAGGGAATACACTACCGTCGTTACGGCGGCGGAAGCCAACAAGGAGACCATTACCGCTTTCGTCCGGGAAAATATGCTGGCCAATAAGGAATATATGCATATCACCGACAGCATCGACAAGACCTACGACGAAGAGACAATGATGCGCAAGCGCGCCGACGGCCTTACGGTCATGCCGAAACTGGTGGACGGTGAAGCCCGCCCCCAGGAAGAACAGAAAGAAATCATCGAAGGCGCCCTTAAGGAAATCGAACTCCTGCTGGAAAAGGGTGAGACCCCCGAAAGCATCAAGGCGCTTTTTGACGACGATGAAGATGCCGAATTCGGCGTGAACGTGGTGGGCGAAGGGCCCATCCAGAAGCCGGAGAACTATGAAGAGGGCAAGGATCCCGATTCCTTTGAAGCCCTGGTCTGGGGACTGAAGACCGGCGAACACGGCACGCTCTGCACACTGAACGCCTCGGACAACTATTCCGGCTATGCCGCCAGATGCCTGGATGACAACGATGAAAAACTTAAGGAAGAGGCCATCCAGACGGAAATGACCAGCCGCCGGCGGGCCAAATTCCAGGAGATCTACGATGAGCTCAGGGCTTCCTATAAGAAGATCCATGTCTACACGGAGGTCGTGGACGGCTTCAACGTTTCCGAGACCCTGTATGACGGCAAGGATTATAAGGATGCTTTAAGCGAGGACGAGATCACCACGCTGGAATAAAAGAGAAACAAAAGCCTTTAAAAGCGCATGAAGCTGCATGCGCTTTTTGAACAAGATCATGACATCATCCTCTGAAAGGAAAGCGCATGTACAGAAAAGTACCTACTGACCAGAAGTTCGTCGAACGGGAAAAAGAGATCGAACAGTTCTGGAAAGAAAACCATATTTTTGAGAAGACGGAAAAGGCCCGGGAGGGCTGTCCGGTCTATACCTTCTATGACGGCCCGCCCACGGCTAACGGCAAGCCGCATATCGGCCACGTGGAGACCAGGGCCATCAAGGACATGATCCCCCGTTACCGCACCATGAAGGGCTATATGGTCCCGAGAAAGGCCGGCTGGGACACCCACGGCCTGCCGGTGGAGCTTGAAGTCGAAAAGCAGCTGGGCTTAAACGGCAAGGACCAGATCGAAGCCTACGGCATGGAGCCCTTCATTGAAAAATGCAAGGAATCCGTCTGGAAATATAAGGGCATGTGGGAGGATTTCTCCGGCACCGTCGGCTTCTGGGCCGACATGGATAACCCCTACGTCACTTATCACGATGATTATATCGAATCCGAATGGTGGGCCTTAAAGGAGATCTGGAACAAAGGCCTGTTATATAAGGGCTTTAAGATCGTTCCCTACTGTCCCAGATGCGGGACGCCGTTGTCTACGGCGGAGGTCTCCCAGGGATACAAGACCATTAAGGAGCGTTCCGCCATCGCGCGGTTTAAGGTAAAGGATCAGGACAACACCTATTTCCTGGTCTGGACCACCACGCCCTGGACCCTGCCTTCCAACGTCGCCCTCTGCGTGAACCCCGATGAAACCTACGTCAGGGTCCATGTAAAGGACGAAGACTGCTCCTACATCATGGCGGAAGCCCTGGTGGAGAGCGTCATCCTGAAGCGGAATCCGGAAGCGGATCCGGCAGTGGAAGAGCGTTTCACCGGAAAGGATCTGGAATATACCGAATACGAGCCCCTTTTCTCCTTTACGGCGGATTATGTTGAAAAACTGCCCCAGAAGGGCTTCTACGTCACCTGCGACAATTACGTCACAATGACCGACGGTACCGGCATCGTCCATATCGCGCCGGCCTTCGGTGAAGACGACGCCAACGTGGGCCGCAAATATGACCTGCCCTTCGTCCAGTTCGTGGACGGCAAGGGCGAAATGACTAAGGAAACGGATTATGCCGGCCTCTTTGTCAAAAAGGCGGATCCGGAGATCCTGAAGGATCTGGATGAAGCCGGGAAGCTGTTCTCCGCGCCGAAGTTCGAGCATGAATATCCTCACTGCTGGCGCTGCGACACCCCGCTGATCTACTATGCCCGGGAATCCTGGTACATCCGGGAGACCGCGGTGAAGGACGATCTGATCCGGAACAACAACACCGTCAACTGGACGCCGGAATCCATCGGAAAAGGACGGTTCGGCAACTGGCTCGAGAACATTCAGGACTGGGCCATTTCCCGGAACCGTTACTGGGGCACGCCGTTAAATATCTGGGAATGCGAATGCGGCCATCTGGAATGCATCGGTTCCCGGCAGGAGCTCCTGGAAAAGAGCGGAAACGAGAAGGCGGAAACGGTGGAACTTCACCGGCCCTATATCGATGAGATCACCATCACCTGCCCCGACTGTGGAAAACAGATGCACCGGGTCCCCGAGGTGCTGGACTGCTGGTTTGACTCCGGCGCCATGCCCTTTGCCCAGCATCATTATCCCTTTGAAAACAAGGAAGTCTTTGAACAGCAGTACCCGGCTCAGTTCATTTCCGAAGCCGTGGACCAGACCAGAGGCTGGTTCCATTCGCTGATGGCAGAGGGCACCCTGCTCTTCAATAAGTCTCCCTATGAAAACGTGGTCGTTTTAGGCCTGGTCCAGGACGAAAACGGCCAGAAGATGAGCAAATCCAAGGGCAATGCGGTGGATCCCTTTGAAGCGCTGGAGGATTATGGCGCCGATGCCATCCGCTGGTATTTCTACAACAGCTCGGCCCCCTGGCTTCCGAAGCGTTTCTCAAGAGACGCCGTTATCGAAGGCCGGAGCAAGTTCATGGGCACCCTGTGGAACACCTATGCCTTCTATACGCTCTATGCCGAGATCGATCAGTTTGATCCCACGAAGTATCTGAAGGACGGCAGATGGGTCCCGGAAAATCTGTCGGTCATGGACCGGTGGATCCTGTCCCGGCTGAACAGCCTGATCCGGACTGTGGACGATAATCTGGAGAATTACCGGATCACCGAAGCCTCCCGGGCGCTGGCGGATTTCGTGGATGAGCTTTCCAACTGGTATGTGCGCCGCTGCCGCGAGCGCTACTGGGCGAAAGGCATGGAGCAGGACAAGATCAACGCCTACATGACCCTGTTTGAGGTATTGTACAAGGTCTGCCTGCTGTCGGCCCCCATGATCCCCTTCATGACGGAGGCGATCTACCGGAATATCGTGGTATCCGTGGATCCCAATGCACCGGAGTCCATCCATCTCTGCGATTATCCGAAGGCCGATGAGTCCATGATCAACAAGGAACTGGAAGAGTCCATGGACCATGTGCTGAAGCTCGTGGTCATGGGAAGAGCCTGCCGGAACAGCGCCGCCATCAAGAACCGCCAGCCGCTGAAGACCATGTTTGTCAAAGCGCCTTTTACCCTCGGCGAGTACTATGACGACATCATCCGGGAAGAGCTGAACGTAAAGGAAGTGATCTTTACGGACGACGTCCGTTCCTTTACGTCCTATGAATTCAAGCCTCAGTTAAGGACCCTGGGCCCGCGCTACGGAAAGCCGCTGGGAAAGATCCGGGAGACCCTTAAAAACCTGGACGGCAACGCCGCTATGGATGAACTGAAGGAAAACGGCGTCCTGAAATTCGAGCTGGACGGAACAGCGGTCGAGCTCTCCGAAGAAGATCTGCTGATCGAAATGACCCAGAAGACCGGCTACGTCAGTGAAAACAACGGCGAGACCACGGTGGTCCTGGACACGAACCTTACGGAAGAACTGATCGACGAAGGCTTTGTCCGGGAGATCATTTCCAAGATCCAGCAGATGCGGAAGGAAGCGGACTTCAATGTGACCGACCATATCCGGATCTCTTACAAAGGATCGGATAAGATCAGCGCCGTATTCGAAACATATAAAGATGACATTATGGGCGATACCCTCGGCGAAGAGGTGACGGCAGACAAGCTCACCGGTTTTGCCAGAAGCTGGGATATCAACGGTGAAAGCTGTGATATAGCTCTTGAAGTGATCTGAAATAGAAAGGAGCCCCTTTAAAGGGTAACAGATGAACGCAGATTTTAACAAAGAACTGTTCAAGCGGGAAGTCAAAGAGAACTGTAAACGGCTTTTCAGAAAAACATATGACGAGGTTTCCAACCGCGAAATGTTCCAGGCGGTCTCACTGGCCATCAAGGAATTCATCGTGGACGACTGGATCCTTACCCACAGAGCCTATGAAAAACAGGACGTCAAGATCCTTTACTACCTGTCCATGGAATTTCTGACAGGGCGCGCCCTGGGCAATATCCTGATCAATATCTGTGCCAATGAAGAAGTCAAGGAAGCCCTGGAAGAGCTGAATTTCGACCTGAACGCCATAGAAGACGAAGAGCGGGATCCCGCCCTCGGAAACGGCGGTCTGGGGCGGCTTGCGGCCTGCTTCCTGGATTCCCTGGCGACCCTGGGCTACGGCGCCTACGGCTGCGGCATCCGCTACCGTTTCGGCATGTTCGCCCAGCGGATCCAGGACGGCTACCAGCGGGAAGTTCCCGATGACTGGCTTAAATACGGCAATCCCTTCGAGATCCGGCGTCCGGAATACGCCTGCGAAGTCAAATTCGGCGGCACGGTAACGGCTACGGTGGACGAAAAGGGCCGGGAGCACTACTCCCTGAAGGATTACAACTCCGTCATGGCGATCCCCTATGATATGCCGGTGGTGGGTTACGATTCCAACATCGTCAACACCCTGCGTATCTGGGACGCGGAGCCCATCAACAACTTCAACCTGGACTCCTTCGACCGCGGCGATTACGCCAAGGCCATCGAGCAGGAGAATCTGGCCAAGAACATCGTCGAAGTCCTGTATCCCAACGACAACCACCGGGTAGGCAAGGAACTTCGGCTGAAACAGCAGTATTTCTTTGTTTCGGCAACGCTGCAGACCGCCATTGCCAAATATAAGGAATCCCATAACGGCACCCTGGAAGGTTTTGCCGACAAGGTGGTCTTCCAGATGAACGACACGCACCCGACCCTGACCGTTCCGGAACTCATGCGGCTTCTCATGGACGAGGAGAAGTACGAGTGGGACGAGGCCTGGGACATCGTGACCCGCGTCTGTGCCTATACCAACCACACCATCATGTCGGAAGCCCTGGAAAAATGGCCCATCGACCTGTTCGAGCAGCTGCTGCCCCGGGTATATTCCATCGTGAATGAGATCAACCGTCGGTTCGTCCTCAGGATCAAGACCCTTTATCCCAACGATGAATCCAAGATCGCCAATATGGCTATTCTCTATGACGGCCAGGTGAGAATGGCATATCTTGCCATCGTGGGTTCCTTCTCGGTCAACGGCGTGGCCCGGCTTCATACGGAGATCCTCAAGGCCAGGGAGCTGAAGGATTTCTATGAAATGTGGCCGGGAAAATTCCACAATATGACCAACGGCATCACCCAGAGGCGGTTCATGCTCCACGCGAACCCCCGCCTTTCAGATTTCATCACCGAAAGGATCGGGAAAGAGTGGATCACCGACCTGCCCCAGATCCGGAAGCTGGAAGACTATATCGACGATGAGGATTCGCTGCGGGAGTTCCTCCGCATCAAGTACGAGAACAAGCTGCGCCTGGTGAGATACATCCGGGAGCACAACAACATCGAAGTGGATCCCCTTTCCATCTTTGACGTGCAGGTCAAGCGGCTGCATGAATACAAGCGGCAGCTCATGAATATCCTGCATATCATGTACGTGTACAACAAGCTGAAGAACGATACCGAATTCTTCAGGAACTATTACCCCCGCACCTACATCATCGGCGGCAAGGCGGCGGCGGGCTATGAGCGGGCCAAGATGACCATCAAGCTCATCAATTCCGTGGCAGACGTCATCAATAACGACGCTTCCATTCACGGGAAGCTCAAGGTAGTCTTCATCGAGGATTACCGGGTCTCCAACGCAGAGATCATCTTTGCGGCATCGGAAGTCTCCGAGCAGATCTCCACCGCTTCCCGCGAAGCCTCCGGTACCGGCAACATGAAGTTCATGCTGAACGGCGCGGTGACGCTGGGCACCATGGACGGCGCCAACGTGGAGATCGTGGAGGAAGTGGGAGAGGAGAACGCCTTTGTCTTCGGCATGTCCTCTGAAGAGGTCATGGAACATGAGCGGCTGAACGACTACAATCCCATGGACATTTTCTCCTGCAACGACGAACTCCGGGACGTACTGATGCAGCTCATCAACGGCACCTATTCGCCGGATGATCCGGAGCTGTTCCGGGGCATCTACAACAGCCTGCTCACCAATTTCTCCGGAAGACCGGATACCTATTTTGTCCTGAAGGATTTCATGTCCTATCATGAAGCCTCCATGAAAACCCAGGATGCTTACCGCGACCGTCTCACATGGGCCAGAATGGCCATGCTGCAGACCTGCCGCTGCGGCAAGTTCTCCTCCGACAGAACCGTCAGCCAGTATATTGACGAGATCTGGCATCTGGATAAGATCCGGATCTGAAAGGAAGTAAAAAACCATGGCAGATGAATTCAAAAACCTGAACGGAACGACGGAAGTCAAACCGGCATCCTCCGCGAAAAAGAAGAAAACCAAATACCGCGTGATTCTGGGGATCCTGATCGGCCTACTGGCCCTTATCGTCATTGGACTGGGCGTAGGATTCTTCGTGATCCGCCATTATTACAACAAATCGGATTATCAGGAGATCCCTTCAGAGATCACCATCGATTCTTCCGCGCTGCAGTCCCTGAGCGAATCAGAGATGGCAAAAGAAGAGACCATGGAACCCTCTGTGGCGGAATCCATCCAGCGGGACATCGAGAGCGATATCGCGGCAGCGAGAAGCAGTCTGCTGGAATCCCTGGGCATTACGGAGACAGAGACCCAGTCAAATGCGGCTCAGCCTTCGGATAACCAGCCGGGAGAGAATCCTGGACAGCCCGCACCCACCGCAGCGCCGGCGCCCGTTGCCGTAGGCAACGTCTACAACGTGCTTCTGGTAGGCGTGGACCGCCGCCAGCCCAACTGGAACGGCAACTCCGATTCCATGATCCTGATCTCCATCAATAACGACAAGGGCAAGATCACCATGACTTCTTTCATGCGTGATACCTATACGAACATTCCGGGACTGGGCTGGTGGAAGATGAACCATGCCTGGGCTGTGGGCGGAGCAGGACTCTGCATCGCGACGGTGGAGTCGAATTTCCTGATCCATGTGAATAATTATGCCAGTGTTGACTTTAACGGCCTTACGGGGCTGATCGATGCCATCGGCGGTGTGGATGTGATGCTGCAGCCCGATGAAGCGGCCCATATCGGCCTGCCTATCGGCGGCGCCCAGGTAGTGCATCTGGACGGCACCCATGCGCTGCGGCACGCCAGAAACCGTTCCACCGGCAACTCCTATGACTACGGCCGCACCCAGAGACAGCGGGATATTCTTATGGCGATCTACAATAAGATCAAATCCGGCGGTCTCGGAAGCGTAGCCAACGCAGCGAATGCCATTCTGCCCTATGTTACCCATAACATCGACGGCGGCACCATGGCGTCCCTGATCGCATCCGCCCCGAGCATGCTGAACTGGCCCATCACCCAGCTCCGTGTGCCCTTTGACGGCATGTATTACAGCCAGAATCAGAACCTGGTGCCTGATTTCCAGGCCACCATCGGCCGTCTCTGGTCGGTTATCTATTAAACTTAAAACACCCGGGGAGCAGGTCTTTCCGGGTGTTTTCGAAAAAGAGCCGTCCATACGGAAAATGCTTTTTCGTGCTCTTTTTCATATCTGTACCGGAAATCTTTCCGGTCTGTGCCGAAATCGTTCCGATCTGTGCCGTTTTTTTTCTGTCTGTACTGAAATCGTTTTTCGTGTCTGTATCGATATTTTTTCGGCGTAATATTTTTCAGGACTGGAAAACCGGTCTTATTTAGCGTATAATTTACAGTATATAAATCCTTTTAATTTTCATCCGGCAGACAGGAACGGCGCCGGAAACCGCGCCGGTTCCCGGAATGACCCCTTCCCGTCGGGGAAGATGATCCCCGAAACATTCTCCGCCCATCGGAGGAGACCCTGCAAAAGGCGTAAAGGGATACTGAAACAGAATTTTTGGAATGGCCCTGTCTGACGGAGGAAAGGCAGCTGATATGGCTTCTGAAGAAAACAGAACGGAAAAAACCGAAAACAACGGGATCGTATGCCTGATCCCGGAAACTGTCCTGACGGATCTTACGGAAATGCCGGACCTGAAAAAGACGGCTCCGGATCTTTCCCGCCTGGCAGCCTCCGGGGAAAACGGGCATGCGGAAAGAAACGCGGCCTTTTTCGTGCCCGCTGAAGCGGCCCGCAGCATTCCCGATCTTTCCGCCGAAAGGGATCTGTCCCGTGCTGAAGCGCTGTCCGACGGTCCCGGTTCCGCCGGAGAAGGTCCGGAAACAGCGGAGCAGCCCGCCGGCTTTTTCGCCAGGCACAAAAAGAAGATCCTGATCCCCGTCGGCGTTCTGGGCGGGCTCATCGCCGTTGTCCTCCTGGTGGGAGTCATCGCGTTCTTTTATTTTTACGGCCTGACCAATTATGATGACAACCGGAGCGATATCAGCTATGTTTCGCCCGTAGAAGAAGAGACCCTGAATTCCAGCGATGAGGCCGCAGTCATTGACAACATGACCAGGACCGCGGAGACGTCAGTTGACCCGGGTATGGAGACAGAAGAGGCGGAAGGCAGTTCGGGAAAAGAGACAGAGGAACGGGAGGAAAGTTCCTCCGGACGGACGTCCCGGGAGACTTCCAAAGAGCCTTCAGAAGATTCTTCGGAATCCGATGATAAGGAGACGGAAACAGCAGAAAACGAGACGGAAAGTACCCTGCCTTCCGAGACCCGGCCTACGGATCCGGAAAAGGATATGTACTATCTGCTTCTCATCGGCGTGGACGCCCATGATGAGACCTGGTACGGCAATTCCGACTCCATGATCATGGTTTCCGTAAACTACAACACCCGGAAGATCTGCCTGACCTCCCTGATGCGGGATACCGCCGTCAACGTGCCGGGGATCGGCATCCGGAAGCTGAACGCGGCCTATGCCAACGGCGGTGCGCCGCTTCTGATCCAGACCATACAGGAAAACTTCGGCATCCGGACGGACAACTATGCGATGGTGAGCTTCGAAGCCCTGAAGGCCGTCATCAATGCCATCGGCGGCATCGATATGTATCTCACCCACGCGGAGACCGAATGGCTCCGGAATAAACGGCCCCCGGAAGAAGTCGGCTACGGTGATGCCGTGGTCCACCTGAACGGAAGAGCCGCCCTGTGGCATGCCCGGAACCGCAGCGAATACGATGCGGACTTCGGCAGGACCAGGCGGCAGCGGGACGTGCTGATGACCATGGTCGAAAAAGTGAAGAAGGGCGGCGTCGCCTCCCTGACCCGGGTGGCCAACACGGTGCTTCCTTATATTACCCATGATCTTTCCCGGGGAAAGGTGGTGGATCTGATGCTCCAGCTTCCGGATCTTCTGAAATTCGAGTTCAGCCAGATGCGGATCCCCTACGACGGTCTGTATACCATCTCCAACGAATTCCTGATCCCGGATTATGCCGTAACGACGCAGAAATATTATGAAACCGTCCTGCAGTAAAGCCGGAAAACGGCGGAAAACACCGCAAAAAACCGTTTTGGTTATTATTGACAAATCACCGGTTTGAATTTTGTTTAATCGTGATATAGCAATTTTTCCGGGAAAAGAGTATTATTATAGCAGTTCTTTTATATGCCAACAGGAGGAAAGAAATATGGCAGGATTATCTTTAAGAAATGTCACAAAGGTTTATCCTAACGGCCTTGCAGCTGTTAAGGATTTCAACCTGGAAATCGAAGACAAAGAGTTTATCATCTTCGTCGGACCTTCCGGATGCGGAAAAACCACCACACTTCGTATGATCGCAGGTCTTGAGGAGATCACTTCCGGTGAATGCTATATCGACGGCGTTCTCGTAAACCAGGTAGAGCCCAAGGACAGAGACATCGCCATGGTTTTCCAGAACTACGCTCTGTATCCTCATATGACCGTTTATGATAACCTCGGATTCGGCCTTCAGTTAAGAAAGGTCCCGAAGGACGAGATCGACAAAGCTGTTCATGAAGCAGCCAGGATCCTTGATATCGAACATTTGTTAGACCGTAAGCCGGCAGCTCTTTCCGGCGGTCAGAGACAGCGTGTTGCCATGGGCCGTGCTATCGTGCGTAACCCCAAGGTATTCCTTATGGATGAGCCGCTTTCCAACCTGGATGCCAAACTTCGTGTACAGATGCGTATTGAGATCTCCAGACTGCATCAGCGTCTGGGCGCTACCATCATCTACGTTACCCATGACCAGACAGAGGCTATGACCCTTGGTACCAGAATCGTTGTCCTGAAGGATGGCATCATCCAGCAGGTAGATTCTCCCAACGTATTATATTCTCAGCCCGGCAACAAGTTTGTAGCAGGCTTCATCGGCTCTCCGCAGATGAACCTGATCGATACGCCTGTTGAAGCTTCCGGCGACACTGTCGCTGTTGTTCTTCCGGATGGACAGAAGCTTGTTCTTCCGAAGGAAAGAGGCGATCAGCTTAAACCTTATGTTGGCAAGACCGTCTGCTTCGGTGTTCGTCCCGAAGACCTGGCAGAAGTTCAGGAAGGCACTCCGAATGCCATCAACGCTGTTGTTGATGTTTATGAACTGCTTGGCGCAGAAGTTAACCTTTACTTCGATCTGGGCGATATCACGGTTATCTCCCGTGTAAGCTCTCATACCAAGTCCCGTCAGGGCTCCAAGGTCTGCTTCGCTCCCAACATGGATCATATCCATGCATTCGATGTCGACACGGAGATTGCGATTTTCTAAGAGATCTTTCTTATTTTCTATTTATTTACTCCTTTCCAGGTATTATACCGGAAGAGGGAATGTGTTTTTGCACATTCCCTCTTTTCTTTTTGGACTTTTTAATGTACAATAAACGGGTATGAAAGCGTAATTTTATGCAGTTTACAGAGAAAATGATAAAAGACACCTTAAATCGGAGGTAAGAATGGTTACAAATCAGATACTGATGGACACCCTGGAAAAGATTTATTCCATATCTGAGGTGGATTTTAATGTGTATACCCTGGACGGCATGTGCATCTCCCGGGAGGGAGCGTCCAAAAACGAGGAAGTCCGGGACGTATTCAAACAGCTGAATTCAGAAGATGATGTCCAGGAGATCAACGAGCATTACTATTTCCGGGCCATGAACGGAAACCGCCTGGAGTATATCGTTGAGTGCGAGAAAACGGACAAGGCGCTGATGGTAGGCCGGATGACGGTCCTGCAGCTGGAAGCCCTGATCGTCGCCTATCAGGAGCGTTTTGACAAGGACAACTTCATCAAAAACCTGCTGTTGGACAACCTGCTGATCGTGGACATCTACAGAAGAGCCCGCCAGCTGCATATCGATACCCAGCGGAAACGCGTGGCTTACCTGATCGAGACCAGAAACAAGGATGATCTGAATGCACTGGAGACCATCCGGAACATGTATCTGGAAAGCGATGACGATTTCGTCGCTTCCATCGACGAAAACAACATCGTCCTGGTCAAGGATGTGGAGGACGCTTTCTCAGAGGAAGAGCTTGCCAGGACCGCCAACATCCTGGTGGATATGATGAACACGGAAGCCATGTCCGACGTCCGGGTATCCTACGGCAACGTGGCCGACGAGATCCGTAAGGTCTCCAATTCCTACAAGGAAGCGAAGATGGCCATGTCCATCGGAAAGATCTTCAATTCCGACAAGAACGTAGTGGCCTATGACTCCCTGGGCATCGGCAGGCTGATCTACCAGCTGCCCGTTCCCATGTGCCGGATGTTCATCGACGAGATCTTCCAGAATCATTCCCTGGAGAATTTCGACGATGAGACCCTGACCACCATCAACCAGTTTTTCGCGAATTCCCTGAATGTCTCCGAGACCTCCCGCCAGCTGTACATCCACCGGAATACGCTGGTCTACCGTCTGGATAAGATCCAGAAGAATACCGGCCTGGATCTGCGGGTCTTTGACGATGCCATCACCTTTAAGATCGCCCTGATGGTCGTAAAATACATGCGTTATATGGAGAGCTGAGTACATGACATCAGATTTACACTATCCGGAAGACAACGGAACAGCCGGTTCTTCCGGAGGGAATCAGAACACTTCCGGAGAATACCGGAATACCTACGGTGAAAGCCGGAATACCTACGGCGGAGATCGGAATACCTACAGCCGGGACCGGAACACCTCCGGCGAAGGACATAGTTCCTACGGAGGCAGCAGCTATGGAGATTATACCTGGAATCAGAGTTCCTCGGACAATTCCGGCAATACCGGCACCTCGGGCGACTGGGAGTACCGCGTGAACCAGATTCCCCGGAACGAGGAGCGTTCCTATGTTTACGGGAACGGGAACGGCGGGCCGTCCAGAAGGAGAAAATCCGGAAGAGGATGGATGTATCTGCTGGGATTCATCACCGGCATTGTCCTGGCAGTCATCATTTTCGTGGGCATAGCCGCCTACGCGAGATACCGGGCTTCCCGGGCTACGGCGGATATCAACAGCAAGATCCTCACCTTCCAGAAGATGATCAACGAGTCCTTCCTGTTTGATTCGGACGTGGACTACAACGACGGTATGCTGAGGGGCTATATCGAAGCCCTGAACGATCCCTATTCCGTCTACTATAACGAAGAGGAGTATGCCAAGCTTAAAGAATCCTCTTCCGGCACCTATTCCGGCATTGGCGTCATGGTGCAGCAGGATCCCGCCACGGGATACGTCAACGTGATCAAGGTCTTTGAAGGCTCCCCGGCCCAGGAAGCCGGCATGCAGAAGGATGATATCATCTGGAAGATCAGGGGTGAAGATGTGGCCGGCATGGACCTGAACCTGATCGTTGCCGAGATCAAGGGCGAAGAGCATACCACCGTTGACCTGACAGTGTACCGACCTTCGGAACAGGCCTACATCGATATGACGGTCGAACGGCGGAAGATCAGTGTGGAAACCGTTTCCCACAAGATGCTGGAAAATAACACCGGCTATGTCGAAGTGACCTCCTTTGATGAAGTGACCGCGGGCCAGTTCATAGAAGCCTTTGAAGATCTGAAGGCGCAGGGCATGAAAGCTGTTATCGTGGACCTCAGGGACAACGGCGGCGGACTGCTTTCCGCTGTGACCGCAATGCTGGACTATCTCCTGCCGGAGGGCGTCCTGACCTATACGGAAGATAAGAACGGTACCCGCGAATATATCAGATCCGATAAGTCTGCAGCCCTGAACGTCCCCATGGCCGTCCTTGTCAACGGCAACTCCGCGTCGGCCTCCGAACTCTTTACGGAAGCGGTGCGGGATTATGAAGTTGCTGTTGTGGTGGGCACCAAAAGCTTCGGAAAAGGCATCGTGCAGACCATTTACAGCCTGGGAGACGGGACTGCCCTGAAACTTACCACCTCCCGCTATTATTCGCCCAACGGCATCTGCATCCACGGAGACGGCATCATCCCGGATTACGTGGTGGAAGC
>JAFRVX010000046.1 GCA_017438305.1 Lachnospiraceae bacterium
CCCCAGCGGGACGAGCGGCTGGGCTGGACCGGAGACGCGGCGATCTTCTCGAAAACCGCCAGCTATACTTTTGATACAAGGAAATTCTATAAAAAATGGATCCATGACATTGCGGCGGACCAGGATGAGAGCGGCATGATCCCCCACGTCATCCCGAATGTGCTGACAAATGTCGATCTGGAAAGCGCAGGAGCGCCGGACGACGGCGGGTTCAAACCCACCTCCGCCTGCGGCTGGGCCGACTGCATTACGATGATCCCCTGGAACGTTTACCGGACCTACGGGGACGTATCGATCCTGGAAGACGCTTTCCCGGTCATGCAGAAATACATCGATTATATTCCCACCATCTCTAAGGAAGCCTATCTCTGGACCGGCACCTTCCAGTACGGCGACTGGCTGGGCCTGGATGCGGAGCCCGGATCCTATAAGGGAAAATCCAACGACGACTTCGTGGCTTCCGCCTTCTATGCCTATACCGTATCGCTGTTTATCAAAGCCGGTAAGGTACTGAAGAAGGATATGTCAGCCTATGAAGCCCTTTACCGGAAGATCGTTGAAACCTTCCGGAAACGGTTCCCGGTCTATGAGACCCAGACGGAACACGTGCTGGCCCTTCAGTTCGGCCTGACGGAAGATAAAGAGAAGACCGCGGCGGAGCTGGCAGCCCTGATCAGAAAGGACGGCGGCATGAAGACCGGCTTCCTGGGCACGCCGTTTTTGCTGCATGCGCTCTCGGACAACGGCTATACCGGGCTGGCCTATGACCTTCTTCTGAAGAAGGACTATCCCTCCTGGCTGTATCCTGTCACCAAAGGCGCCACCACCATCTGGGAACACTGGGACGGTATCATGCCGGACGGCAGCTTCTGGTCGCCCGACATGAACTCCTTTAACCACTATGCCTATGGCTCCGTCTGCGACTGGATCTATGAAAAAGCCTGCGGCATACAGCTCTGTGAAGACGCCCCCGGCTTCGATAAGGTCACGATCACTCCGCAGCCGGATGACCGTCTGGAATACATGGAGGCTTCCATCGAGACCCTCCGGGGAACGGTTTCTTCCCGCTGGGAAAAAGAAGACGGCAGGATCAGATACACGATCGAAGTGCCTGTTGAAGCAGAAGCCGTGATCGACGGAAATACCTGCACATTGCAGCCGGGAAGACATGTACTTTACGGAAAAGGCTGAGGCGCCGGGAGAGAATAATCACTCGGGGAAGAAATGATCCCCTCGGGAAGAAAAGCAGCGGGAACAACGGAATAACAGCGTAATAACGGCAGAAGAGGCAATACTTACGGCAGCCAGAACTAAGCAGATACGCAACAAAGCAGAACAATAAACGGAAAAAAGCAGACACAACAAAACGGATATCAGCTGTTTTATGAAACATTGTCCCCGGAATCCCGGCGGTTCCCGTGGACAGACAGGAAAGGAGCATAGGATGTATTATATCGGCGTTGATCTGGGGACTTCCTCGGTGAAGCTTCTCCTGATGGATGAGAAGGGCGGGATCGAAAAGATTGTCTCCCGCGAATATCCCTTATATTTTCCGGAAAACGGCTGGTCGGAACAGTCTCCCGAAGACTGGTACGAACAGACCATCGACGGA
>JAFRVX010000047.1 GCA_017438305.1 Lachnospiraceae bacterium
GTTCAGGAGAAAATACCGGCACGACGGTACGGTCCGGATCTACCGGATGATCACATTTAACGAGACGCAGGGCAAGAGGCTTTTTCTGGATGTGGAAAGAGCCCGTGTTCTGCGTCTTTTTATCGATGATAAAGAGGTGCGTCCCTTCAGAACGCCGACGCTTCTGACGCCCTATACCTTTGAAGTCACAGGCTTGCTTCAGGGCAGCCATATGCTGGCTTTCCTGGCTTCCAACACCTACGCCGGCCTGCCGGAAACGGGCATTGTGAATTCCAATACGGCCTCGGAAGATACCCAGACCAACTGGAACGGGCTTCTGGGCCGGTTTTCGCTCCGGGAAGAAGATCCGGTGTTTTTAAGCCATGCGGAGATCACGTCTTCCAGGGCCGGCGTCTGCGATCTGAAGCTGGAGATCTGTTCGGACAGGGATACGGAAGCGGAGCTTCTGGTCTCCTCCGAAGCTCTGGCGGAACCGCTCCGGCACACCCTTCAGTTAAGCCGGGGCAGGAAGGTATTTGTCTTCAGAGACGTGCCCCTTTCGGAGACCGTCGAATACTGGGATGAAGAAGACAGCCATCTCTATGAATTTGAATTTGACCTGAACGGGAAGGTGAAGCAGGAGATCACCGGCTTCCGTCTTCTTAACCGGGATGAATACGGGAGGTTGTATCTAAACGGCCGGCGGCTGTTTGTCCGGGTTGAATCCGAATTCTCTCTCTTTCCCGAATACGGCCATGAGCCCATGGATTATGAATCCTGGAAAGAACGGTTCCTGGCCTTCCGGAAGTACGGCGTCAATACGGTGCGTTTTGTGTCTCATGTACCGCCGGATAATGCTTTTTCCGCGGCGGATGATCTGGGCATGCTGCTTTTTGCCGAGCTGTCCCAGGCAGAGTGCGAGGCCTTTTCCACTCCGGAAGCTCTTCGTTATTATGAAGCGGAGCTCTTTTCCGTCCTCCGGGAGTATGCTTCCCATCCTTCTTTTATCGGTCTTTCCTTCGGGGACCAGCTTTATTATCCGGAAGAGGGCCTTATGGAAGCCCGGAAGCTTCTGAAAAGGGCCCGGGAAATGGACGGCAGCCGGCTTTTCTCCATCGGCTCCTGCCTGATGCCCGGGATCAATGTTTTCAACCGCTATGACGGGGATTTTTATCTGGGCGATCCGGACGTCATCCTTACCGACGCCGGGGTCTGTGTCATCAGAAACCTGCCGCTTCTGAAGATCCTGCCGGATTTCAGAGGGATCGATCATTTTTCGGGGCTTCTGGAGCCCGACAGCCTGTTAAGGCTTCAGAAAACCGCGGGAGAGAAGAAGTACCTTACCGGCTGGCAGAAGTATCTGGCGGCCTCCGGGGAAAGCGCGCTCCTTTCCTGCCGGAATGCGGTGGAGAAGGCTTTCCTGGATGACAGCCTTTCCGGCGTTTCCCTGTTTTCGCTCCATGATTACGGAGGAAAAGGCGGCCGTTTCCACGGCATGCTGAATTCCCATCTGCAGAAAAAGAGCGAAGGCTTCTCGGAGCCGGCCCGTTTTCTGGAATTCTTTTCAGCCGTCCATCCCCTTTTCCGGCTTGAACGCCACGCTTATGAATACGGCGAGGTGCTGGAAGGAGATCTGTATATCGTCAATTATTCGAAGGAAGACATTTTCCTGCCGGTTTCCGTAACCATCACGGGCAGTGAATTCATGTTTACCGGCGGTCTGGAGGAAAAACGGTATTCCAGAGGACGCGTGACCCTGGCCGGCCATATCCGGGCGGATCTGAGGAAAGCCGATGATACGGATCCCGAAGCCCCCGAAGACCTGTTTGAACCCTGCGAGGTGACGCTGACGGTGCAGCTGGGGAAGATTCAGAGCACTGTTCCGCTCTTCATTTATCCGGCCCTGATCCCCCTCTGTCCGGATTCCGTCACGGAGGCGGATGCTTTGACAGAGGATGTGATGCGTGTCCTGGAAGACGGCGGTACCGTCTTTTTTACCCCGCCGTGCGCAGAAGAATATCTGCCGGGCTCGGTACCGGTCCATTATACGCCGGGGATCTCCGGAAAGACCGTAAGCCCGACCTACGGACTGTTCTGCGATGAATCCCACCCCCTGTTCCGGTATCTTCCGGCCTTCCCCCAGTGGGACAGCCGCTGGGAAAACGCCGCGGAATCCCGGGCGGTATATCTTCCGGATAAAATGAAGTCCGTCATTTTTGAGATGGACCTTCGGGAAGAAGGCGGAAACCTGTCCCGGCTGTTCGAAGCCCGGGTCCTGAACGGAAACATCCTGTTTTCCGGCCTCGGCTTAAAGGAAAGGATCCTTTCTCCGGAGGCCAGGTTTATCCTTCAGTGTCTCTATGATTATCTGGATTCCTATGATTTTTCACCGTCACAGGAAATAGAAGCCGGGGAGCTGAAAAAGCTTTTTAGGAAAGAGGTGACTTGATTTGGCAAATACCCCTCCGGTATCGAATGATGAGCTCCGGGAAAGGATCATAAGACTGACCCTGGAAGAACAGGCTTATCATGAGAACCCGGTTTATTTACGGCGGGAAAGAGAGAGAAAACAGGACCGGGTAAGAGACATCTTCGTTCTGGCGGCCCTGATCCTGACGCTGATCGCCGGCGTTGTCCTGTACGTTAAGAATTACCGCTTTACCACCTATTCCGTGGACGAAGAGGTCAGCTTCGGCGATCTGAAGCAGACCAGGCTCTATGCTTTCGGGAACGGCGTGGTCTCCCTTGGCA
>JAFRVX010000048.1 GCA_017438305.1 Lachnospiraceae bacterium
CAGATCACTGGTTTTTTACTGACAGATCCCGGTTTTTTACTGACAGGACAGATGTTTTTATTGATGGGCAGTGTTTTTTATTGATGGGCAGTGTTTTTTTATTGAGGGGAAGTGCTTTTACTCCCAGAGCAGGTGTTTATTATAGTAAAGTCAAAGATCTTATTTTGACCGCTCGTGAGTTTCGCTTCCGACAGCAGAAATAATATTCCGGGCATGGATTATTTCAGGCTGTCATTGTAGACCGCCCGTTCACCGCCGATAAACTTCGGCCGTACCCTGGCTGCATTGACATGGGCTTCTCCGATCGTTTTGACAGAAAGCCTCACGGGAACGGCAACCTTCTTCAGATGCATTCCGATGAGGGTGTCTCCGATATCGAGTCCGGCGTCGGCCCTGATCTCTTCCAGGACCACCGGCTCCTTAAAGGACTGATAAGCGGCCGTCGCAAAGGAACCGCCGGCTTTGGGCTGCGGGACGACGTTGACGACCTCGGCAAAGGGAACTGCCTGTCTTTCGGTGACGACAGCCCGGTTCAGATGCTCACAGCACTGGGCCGCGAGAAAGACTCCCCTCTCGGAAACTGCCTCCCAAATGCCGGAAAAAAGTGCCATGGCTGCCTCCGGATTGGAGTCGGTTCCGATCCGGGAACCCATGACTTCCGATGTGGAGCAGCCGACGATCAGGATGCCGCCGGCCTTCAGACCGGCCTTTTCGATAAGTTCTGATGCAGCTTCGTAAGCCTGCTTTCTGATTTCTTCAAACATAAAAGTCCTCCTGGATGAAAGAATTATGTAAGCAGTTGATGGTTAACAACATGAAATGAATAAACGCTGCAACGGATCACCCATATGGAACTGAATCGGAAAGAGTCCCTGGGTTGTTCAGTTTACTGTAGTTTCAGGATAACCTGAATTTCCGATGATCCGGTTCAGTGATTGCCGGTCAGCCGGTCAAACAGCCTTTTTATGCCGAAATTCCAGACGATCAGGCTGCCTAGGACGGCCCCGACGGCGGCCTGGGCGATCTCATAGGGCAGTTTCATTATGGCATATTCATAGGTGCTGTAGATATAGATCTTTCCCAGCGTATAGCCCACCACCATGATAACGGCGCCGATGGCGACCCCGATGGCAGAACCCGCTTTGGGCCTGCTTTTCAGAACATGATGGGAAACCAGGGAGATGATCACTGCCTGTATACCGTGAACGGCCAGGGAAACGAACATGGGAGCCGGATAGAAGAACAGGTCTCCCAGGAACGATCCGATCCCGGAAGCGATAAAGGCTTCTGCCGGGTTAAGCAGAATGGATGCCGCCACGATCGTGACATCACAAAGATACAAATGGCCGCCGGGGACCGGGATCCCGAAAGAACTTAAGGCAATGGTCATACCCATGAATAAAGCTGTTATTACCAGACGGACGGTCAGGGTCCTTGGTGAAGCATACGTTGTCATCTGATGAAACCTCCTTGACAAGTTACGGAGTATAGGATAAACTGAAACTGGTAATACGAAAATGATCAGTTTGAGACTTTTTTATAATACCAGATGACGACTTTCGACGTTCTGGCGGATTTTTACAGCTGATCGGATATCAGCCCGCTGACAGCCAATGAAGGGCACAACCAGCATATTTGCCGGCTTTTTGGATAGCAGCTGCTATGTCGGTATAACACAGGTTATGCCTGGGGGTCCGTAAGAGAAGGATTCTTTTATCAATACGACTTTTATCAATTTACTACAGCAAAACAGATGAATTATCAGATCGAAAAGGGCTCCGGAAGAGCGGCCTATCTTCAGCTATATGAAAAACTGGCAGGGGATATCGTAAAAGGCGTTTATCCCTGCCTTTCCCGTATGCCGTCCAAAAGAACCATCGCGGAAGATTCGGGGCTGAGTGTCGTCACCGTCATCCACGCCCTGGAGCTTCTGACGGACGAAGGCTATCTGGAGGCCCGGGAGCGGTCGGGTCATTATGTGATCTACCGCGCGGAGGATTTTCAGACCAGCGGGATTGACAGGGGATCAGCAGCTGTCCATGGCGATCGTCCTGAAATAAGCCGAGACAACAGGACAGGGCAGGATTATGCGGAAATGGCTTCAGAAGGCCGGTCTGCTGAGAGAGATCCGGAAGCGGATCGGGACATCTGGCAAGCAGAGGGAAGTATCGGAGCAGATCAGAATGGAAGACTGATCTCCGGTGAGCCGGTACTGCGGGAAACCCGGGAAAGGCCTGTCGGCATCCTGGCAAAAACCATGCGGCGGGTGATCACCGTATACCGGGAGCGGCTCGTGGAAAAATCGCCGAATGCGGGTCTGACCATCCTTCGGGAGGCGATAGCCGCTTATCTTAAGCGCAGCCGGGATATTGAAGTGTCATGGGAACAGATCGTCATCGGTTCCGGAGCGGAATATCTTTACGGACTGACGGCTCAGTTTATGGGACCCGGGACGACGGGAGCTGTGGAAGATCCCTGTTACGAGAAGATCACGGAAGTGTATTCTGCCATGGGCATCAGCTGCCGGAAGCTGAAGCTTTCGGAAGGAGGCATCAGGCCGGAGATCCTGAAAAAGACCGAAGCTGCCTTCCTTCACGTCACCCCATTCAACAGCTTTCCCAGCCGCATCACAGCCTCTGTCTCCGCGAAGCATGCTTATCTGGACTGGGCCAGGGAGAAGAAGGCGCTTATCGTGGAAGACAACTATGATTCCGAACTGACGGTTTCGATGAAGCCGGAAGCCTCTCTGTTCTCCATGGCGGAGGACGTTCCCGTCATTTATATCAACACCTTCTCCGAGACCATTTCCCCATCGCTCCGTACGGGCTACATGGTCCTTCCCGAAAACCTTGTGGATGCTTTCCGGGAAAAACTGGGCTTTTATTCCTGTACGGTCCCGGTCTTTGAACAGTATCTGCTGTATGAACTCATCCGAAGCGGAGAATATGAACGGCTGATCAACCGCATCCGCCGCCGGAAAAGGAATCTTCTGAAAACCGGAAAAGAGAAGGAGATGAAGGCGGACAGAGAAAAGAGATGAAAACGGGAAGAGAGGATCCGAAAGGTTGACAGTTTTCATAAAGCAGAGTAAAATCGGTGCGGCGGCAGTCAGGACGTCTTTGCTGTCTGAACGGAAATAAAAAGTATTTCGGAGCCGGATGATAACATGCAGTTTTATGAGCCGGACGGATAATCTGCCGCAGAGCGTATTTACAGAGAAACTATCAGTTTAATTCAGTGAGGTCACTTATGAAATATGATGTCATCATTATCGGCGCGGGACCGGGAGGTATTTTTGCCTCTTATGAGTTTGCGAAAAAATCGTCCTTGAAGGTGGCGGTCTTCGAATCCGGAAACGTGCTGGAAAAAAGAAAATGTCCCATTGACGGGGTGAATATCAAGACCTGTATCAACTGCAAGACCTGTTCCATCATGAACGGTTTCGGCGGCGCGGGTGCTTTTTCCGACGGCAAATATAATATCACCAATGACTTCGGGGGCAGTCTGCACGAGTACATCGGCAAGGAAAAGGCCCTGGAGCTGATGCATTACGTGGATGACATCAATATGGCCCACGGCGGAGAAGGAACCGCCATGTATACGACGGCGGGTTCCGGCTTCAAGAAGCTCTGCATGCAGAACAAGCTGACGCTTCTGGACGCTTCCGTCCGCCATCTGGGGACCGATATCAATTACGTCGTCCTGGGCAATCTGTATGAGGAACTGAAGGACCGGGTGGATTTCTATTTCAACACGCCGGTCAGAAGCCTGGAAAGGGCCGGGGACGGATACCGGGTGATCACGGAAAGCGGAGAGTACGACTGTGATTACTGCATCGTCTCCGTGGGCCGGTCCGGCTCCAAATGGCTGGAACAGGTCTGTAAAGACCTTAACATCAAAACCCGCTCGAACCGGGTGGATATCGGCGTCCGGGTGGAGCTTCCCGCTGCGATTTTTTCCCATATTACGGATGAGCTGTATGAATCCAAGATCGTTTACCGGACGGAAAAGTTTGAGGATAACGTCAGGACCTTCTGCATGAATCCCTACGGCCTGGTGGTCAATGAAAACACCAACGGGATCATTACCGTAAACGGCCATTCCTTTGAGGACCCGGAGAAGAAGACCGAGAACACCAACTTTGCCCTGCTGGTATCCAAGCATTTTTCAGATCCCTTCAAGGATTCCAACGGATACGGCGAATCCATCGCCCGGCTTTCCAACATGCTGGGGGGCGGCGTGATCGTGCAGCGCTTCGGCGATCTGGAGCGGGGCAGGAGAAGCACGGAAAAACGGATCCAGGAATGCACCGTGCGGCCAACGCTTAAAGCGACCCCCGGTGATCTGAGTCTGGTTCTTCCGAAACGTATTCTGGACGGCATTATCGAGATGATCTATGCGCTGGACAAGATCGCTCCCGGAACCGCCAACGACGACACGCTCCTCTATGGCGTGGAGGTCAAGTTCTACAATATGGAGGTGGAGCTGGACGAAAATCTGGAGACCTGTTATAAAGGCCTCTATATGATCGGCGACGGCTCCGGCGTGACCCATTCTTTATCCCACGCCTCAGCCAGCGGTGTCTTCGCGGCGGACAGGATCATCTCTGCCCGTTAAAAACGGGCTGTTTCTTGACAAGTCCGTCCTGTTGTGGTAAAGTGTGTACCTGAAGTAAAACGAGGGGAGACGTGTTATGGAAAGAATTCTTACACTTGAAACCCGCAGTCTTTGCGAAAGCGCCAAAAACGGCGGTTGCGGCGAATGCCAGACTTCCTGTCAGTCAGCCTGCAAGACCAGCTGCGGCGTTGCCAACCAGGCCTGCGAGAACGAGAACAAATAATTTTTTGAAAAACACAGAAAACGCCGTCCGTTCGTGATGCCGGAAGCTCCGGCTTTTAGACCGGACGGCGTTTTTCTGACTGACAGAAGGAGCTTTATGGTACATCAGTATCAGCTGAACGGCTATAATATCGTACTGGATTCATGTTCGGGGTCTATCCATGCCGTGGATGACGTGGTCTATGACATCATCGCCCTGTTTCCGGATCATACGGAGGAAGAGATCGTTCGTATCATCATGGAAAAATACGGGGAACGGCCCGACGTCACCGAGGAGGAGATCCGGCTGTGCCTTACCGATATCCGGGGGCTCATCAGTGCCGGGAAACTTTTTACGCCGGACACTTATGAGGATATCGCCGGGACCTTCAAGGAGCGTTCCGGAGATGTGGTGAAGGCTCTGTGCCTTCATGTGGCCCATACCTGCAATCTGAACTGTTCCTATTGTTTTGCGAGTCAGGGGCGTTTCCATGGGGAAAGGGCCCTGATGTCCTTTGAGACCGGGAAGCGGGCACTGGATTATCTGATCGAGAATTCCGGCACCAGGCGGAACCTGGAGGTGGATTTCTTCGGCGGCGAGCCGTTAATGAACTGGGACGTGGTAAAGCAGCTGGTCCGCTATGCCAGAAGCATCGAGAAGGAAAAGAACAAGAATTTCCGCTTTACGCTTACCACCAACGGCCTGCTGATAGACGATGACGTCATCTATTTCTGCAATCAGGAGATGGGCAACGTCGTCCTTTCCCTGGATGGCAGGAAGGAGACTCACGATCGGCTCCGGAAGGATTATGCCGGGAACGGCAGCTATGACAGGATCGTCCCGAAGTTTCAGAAGCTTGTCGAAGCCCGGGGCAATAAAAATTATTATATGCGCGGCACCTTCACCCATGCCAATCCGGACTTTACCAACGATCTTTTCCATATGGCGGACCTGGGTTTTACGGAGCTTTCCATGGAGCCTGTAGTCTGTGATCCCGCAGACCCGGAAGCCCTGACGCCTGAAGATATCGAGCTTGTCAAAGAGCAGTACGAGCTTCTGGCAAAGGATATGATCCGGAGGAAGGAAGAGGGACATCCCATCACCTTTTATCATTATATGCTGGATCTTACCGGCGGCCCCTGCATCTACAAACGGGTCTCCGGCTGCGGCTCGGGAACGGAATATATGGCCGTGACCCCCTGGGGGGATCTGTATCCCTGCCATCAGTTCGTGGGAGAAGAGGAGTATAAGCTGGGGAATATCTGGGACGGCGTGACCAATACGGAACTCCGGGAGGAATTCCGCAGGGCCAATGCCTATTCCCGTCCGGACTGCCGGGACTGCTGGGCCAGATTCTACTGTTCCGGCGGCTGTGCGGCCAATGCGTTCCACGCGTCCGGCAGCATCAACGGCATTTATAAGCCGGGCTGCGAACTGTTCAAAAAGCGGATTGAATGCGCCATTATGATGAAGGTGCATGACGCAAAGACCGGCCAGTCATGAATACACCCATCGTAGATTTTGTCCGGTCCTATATCGATTCATCGCCGGTGCGGCTGCATATGCCGGGACATAA
>JAFRVX010000049.1 GCA_017438305.1 Lachnospiraceae bacterium
ATTATACAGAAATTTCTGATCTTACTTAAATCTGATGCCATAAATCCTCATTTCCATGGGGAATCTTTTCCCGAATCTTAAGCTGCAGGGGCTGGTCCGCCCCGCAGGTCTGACTGTATCCTGCGGGACAATACCCTTGCAGACATACGGAGAAAGCATACCATGAAAAGCATAAAAAAACAAGAGCCTTAAGGGCTTTCAGCACCTTTAAGACTCCTGTTTTCCCAATAAAAAAATGGACGATACAGGACTTGAACCTGTGACCCTCCGCACGTCAAGCGGATGCTCATACCAGCTGAGCTAATCGTCCATTTGCTTTCGCAACGAGTAATTTACCATAGATCGTTGAAAAGCGCAAGTGTTTTTTTAATTTTCTTCAATTTTTCTGCCGGCGCCGGTCACCGACCGGCTGCAGCAGTTCTTCTGTCCTCATTGATTTACAGCAGAAAGCCCAGAAAGGCGAGACCGCCGAAAATAACGGCAAGTGCCGCAAAGAACAGGAAGATTTTAAAAATCACATAGCCGATCCCCAGGCCCATCAGGGTGAACAGGCCGGAAAACGGGCCGCGTCCTCTGTCTCTTCTGCCGAAGATAAGAGCCAGAATTAAAAGAATCAGTATGATCTTCATTGTCGTAAACCTCCTTACGATCCCCTATTATAAAGAACGCTTCGGAGGTCCTCAACCGCTGCATGTGCGGAATAAGCCGTTTTATTCGCTCTTTCAGAGCCATGCCGGAACGGTTCGGATTATCTTTCTTATCCGGCAGAAAAAACCCGGGCAGTTTTCACTGCCCGGGCATAGATCATGCTCAACAACGGATCAACAGGATATGATCAGCCGCAGGCCGGCAGTTCATTGCCGGCAGCCTGTCAGCCGCCGTCCCGAGGATCACGGATAAGTGATCACAGACTGTAGGTTCCCTGGATCTCAGGATCATCAAATTCCATGCCGAGGTAACGGGCGGCTTCACGAAGCGCGGGCTTCACGTTGCCATAGATGCCGGCACAGTGATGGATGTAGGGACCGAACATGAAGTGCTCTTCCCATCTCTTCCAGTCGGAGACTTCGAAGTAGACGTAGGTACCTGTGGTGAAGGGGCCTTCAACAGCCTTGCCTTCTCCGCCGAACAGGTAATTCTTGCCGTTCAGAGCGCCGTAACGGCAGACGGTGATATCGCCGTCCTTTAACTCAAACTGGGAAAGACCAGCCTTGACGCCGGCTTCGCAGCCTTCCTTCTTAAGAGAATACGGGAAGGGTCCGCAGTGCCACAGGAGCTCTGCGTTGTCGTTGGAAGGATGACGGATGGTCAGGTCGGCAAAGAATACGCTCTCCTGATCCAGATTGGCGGCACGCATGATCTCCATGGTGAGGGCGCCGTAAACGTCGGTCTCACAGGCCATGGGATAGCCGCGGTCCATAAGTTCGCCCAGGTTCATGCAGGCTCTGTCGCCTCTCATGCCGCCGCCGGCGCCTAAGCCGAGGGTCTGGCCGACGGGCCAGCATTCCAGACAGCCGACATGGCAGCCGTTGTCATCCATGGCCTTCTCAAAGGCCAGGGTAATGGCTGCGTGGCGGGCGATCAGTTCTTCTTTGGTCTCGCCCCAGTTGAAGCGCTTCAGCAGGTCTGCCTTATACGCTTTGTATTCTTCACCGTCCTCTTCCATGATCTTATCGGCAATAGCGGATACGGAATAGGGATCGATGGGAACGGTGATGATGCCGTATTTGGTGGAAAGGTCAGCTTCATCGGCCGTAACGCTTAAGAAAGAGCTGGGACGGGAACCGAATTTGGCAATGCGCAGGCCCTTGACAGCCTTTACGATGGAGACGGTACGGATGAACTGGTCGTAACCGGTCTTAAAGGCTTCGCTCTCGGGTTCTACGTTATAGATATAGCTGAATTTCACGCCCAGGCTGGACAGTACCTTGGTGGCCGCAAAGATACCGCACTGGATATCGGCGGAGGTACGGGCGCCTTCCGGTGTGGGAGCGGGATCTCTGGCGCCCCAGACCAGGGTCGGGACCTTCAGGGCTGAAGCCACCATGGCTACAGACTCTTCATTGCCGAAATCCAGGAACTCCAGGAAGATGCCGTCGACGCGCTCTTTGATGAACTTGTCGATGACGGCTTCCGCCTTTGCGGGGCTGTTCAGGATACCGTTCTCCACAACATCGTCAATGTCAACGTACTCGATGACGTCGGCGTCGATGCCGCAGAATGCTTCAAAATAACGTTTTTTCTGGGGAAGTCTTGCCTCCGTGCCAAAGGGCCAGCGAACGGTGGGAACAAGACCGATTTTGATTTTAGGCATTTTATACATGAACCAAAATCTCCTTTCATCTTCTTCATTACCCCTATTATACAAAAAAGCGGTGTATCGGGGAATACACCGCTTCCAGTATATTTATTGCCTTTTACCGGGTCAATCGGACTCTGAACCCCTTTTTCGGGGGAAAATGAGGCTTCAGATCAGCCGAAGGGTATCTCTGGCAATGGCCAGTTCTTCGTTCGTGGGAATGACCGCGATCTTGATCGAAGAATCTTCCGTGGAAAGGACGACCTGTTTTCCGTAGGCCTTCTTGTTCTCTTCCTCGTCGATCTTAACGCCCAGGAACTCCAGGTATTCGCAGACCATTCTTCTTACCAGGGGGCCGTTCTCGCCGACGCCGGCCGTAAAGGCGATGGCGTCCGCGCCTTTCAGGATGGTATTGTAGGCGCCGATGTATTTCACAAGGCGGTGGACATAAGCTTCCATACCGATCCTGGCTTTTTCATTGCCTTCGTTGATGGCGGCTTCGATGTCCCGGAAATCGGAAGAAACGCCCGTAAGAGCCAGCATGCCGGACTGCTTGTTCAGCATGTTTAAGGTGTCGTCTACGGTCCAGCCTTCCTTATTGGTGATGTACTGGACAACCGCTGCGTCCACGTCGCCGGAACGGGTGCCCATGATCAGGCCCTCCAGAGGGGTCAGGCCCATGGAAGTGTCAACACAGACGCCGCCAATGGAGGCGGAAATGGAAGCGCCGTTGCCCAGATGGCAGACGATCACTTTGCCTTTTTCGGGATCCAGGCCCAGGTATTTCAGAGCTTCGTGGGAAACGAAGTCATGAGAGGTTCCGTGGAAGCCGTAGCGGCGGACGCCGTATTCATCGTAATACTTGTCGGGAATCGCGTAGCGGTATGCCTTCGGTTCCATTCCCATACCGAAAGAGGTATCGAAAACGGCAACATTCTTCTTGCCGGGCATGGCGGCTTCACAGGCTTCAATACCGATCAGGTTCGCCGGGTTATGCAGCGGTCCCAGGTCGAAACATTCACGGATAACGTCCTTTACATGGGGCGTCACCACACAGGACTGGGTGATCTCCTTGCCGCCGTGCAGGACGCGGTGGCCGATGGCGCCGATCTCGTCCGCGGATCCGATAACACCGTGTTCCTTGTCCAGAAGCGCATCCATCACCAGTTCTACAGCCCGCTTATGGTCCGGCATGGGGGTCTCCAGCTCGAAATTGGCTTTTCCTGCCGGTCTGTGGGTCAGCTTTGAACCGTCGATGCCGATTCTTTCACAAAGGCCCTTAGCCAGGACGGATTCATCCTCCATATCGATCAGCTGATATTTAAGGGATGAACTTCCGCAGTTTAATACTAAGATCTTCATCTTTACCTCCTTAAGGCATTTCATTGATTATATCAGGATGCGTCTGCATATAAGCGCGCACATCTTCCTTTAACTGTTCCCAGGCCTCCGGATGTTCCACGTAATATTTCGGACAGTCTTTGCCGGAAACGTCATGATGTCGGATCAGGGCGTCTGCCGGGAGACCGTACTGTTCGCAGAGATAGGCAGAAAGCCGGATCAGGGCTCCGTAGGTCTTATCATTGAACTTTCCGTCCCAGTCAGGATGGCAGTTCTCTATGGATACCGTGTCATTATTCCTGGGGTAATTGCAGTAAGCCACCTCATTCGTCGGAACAATGCTGAGGATCTCCCCTTCAGGTCCTATGATATAGTGGGAGCTTACCTTGATCTTTTCATTGGTCTTCAGGTTTTCGAAATATTCCCGATTTCCCTCCGCGGTAGATCCCGGATTCGCTACCCAGTGGATCACGATGTTGTTCACCTGGGTCAGCGGGATCTGGGGACGCGAATACTCGTTAGGTTCCAGATAGGCTTCCGTGATCCAGGAAAGAGCCTGTACGGCTTTCCCCTGGGAAGGTCCCGGAGGTACCGGCAAAACAGAAGCCTGCTGCGTTTCCGTCGGCTCCGGCTGTACGGTGGCAGACTCTGTTGGGGGAGAAGTCTCTGCAGTCTGAGGAATGGTATCCTCGGGCTGTGTATCTGCCGAAGACGGAACCGTTTCAGAAGAGGACTGGCTTTCCGGAGTGTTTTCCGTCACAGACGGCGCCGTATCCGAAGAAGACGCCTGACTGTCCGTATCCCGGTTTTCGGAAGATGCCGTGGTCCTGGCGGCTTCCCTGTTTTCATTCCTGGTCTTCAGAGAGATCAGTACCGATCCTGACAGAATGGCCACAGCCATGATCGTCAGCAGTGTAACAAAAAAACGCTTTTCCTTGGATGTCATTCAAACCTCTTAACTGGAATTTGCGTGAACAGACAGCCGCAGCACTGCCCTGCGGCTGGATATTCAGCAATTCTTCTTTACTTTTATGCCGGTATCGTATAAAATAAAAAAGACTTTTTGCCCGGCACGCGCCCATAATTATAAAGGAATTTATCCGGATTGTAAAGCGGATTTCCCATTAATTTGCGTGCCGAATAATCTGCAAGGACGCTGAATGTTTATGAAAGACAAGATCATATCCTCACGGTTTATCAGATGGCTTTCCTCCTGGAAGATCGTGAAGTATTTTTCGGGACATCCCTTCTTCTCGAAATTCCTGAATTATGAAGTGATCTCCTACCTGATCGTCGGGGTGCTGACGACCATCGTCAACTATGTGGTCTATTTCCTGATGCCCCGCTTCGGGACCTCCGGCATCGACGTGGTGGTGGCTACCGGCGCTGCCTGGGTCGCTGCCGTGGCTTTTGCCTTCTTCGCCAATAAGATCTTTGTTTTCGACAGTCCTTCCTGGGACAGAAAGACGGTCATGAAGGAGCTTCCCTCTTTCATAACGGCCAGACTTCTTTCCCTTGGCTTCGACGCTTTATTTACCTTTATCACCATCGGACGGCTCCATTGGAACGAACCGCTCATGAAGATCCTGTCCAACATCTTCGTACTGATCGCCAATTACGCGGCCAGCAAATTCTTCATTTTCAAGAAGACGGACAGCGGATCCGATAAAACAGATAACGGTCTTCAAAAAGAAGATAACGAATTCGATAATACAGATAACGATCTTCAGAAAGAAGATAACGAATTCGATAAGGACAATAAGGAATTTCAAAAGACGGATAACGAAAACAGCTGAACCGCTGTCTTTTCATTTATCGAGTGTTCTGCCTTCCCGCCGGCGGTTTTCAGCGGCCGGCACCCGCGGATGCTTTCCGCGTATTTTATCCGATTCATCAATCCATCATATAGATGTAAAACAAGAGGTGTTGTTTTGAAAATACCTGCCCTGAAGCTTAAGAAACCTTCCTTTAAACGGTCCGGCCCTTACCTGCTGGCATTTCTGCTGCCGGTATTTGTCATGTGCATCGTGTTCCTGGAAAGGGGTTTTTACCCCTTCGGAGACCGCTGTTTCCTGCGGACTGACCTGTATCACCAGTACGCTCCCTTCTTCCAGGAACTGAAGAAAAAGCTGGCGGAAGGCGGATCCCTTTTCTATGACTGGAACATCGGCGCCGGTACCAATTTCTGGGCCCTGTCGGCTTATTATCTGGCCAGCCCGCTGAATCTTCTGTTGGTTCTCTGTCCTCAGAAATACATCATTGAGTTCATCACCTTCATGATCGTCAACAAGCAGGGGCTCTGCTCGCTGACCGTGGCCTATTATCTGAACAAACGGCATCACAAAACCGGTCTCGCAGCCTATCCAGCCGCCTTTTTCGGGACCTTCTACGCCCTCTCCGGCTATATGGCCGCTTATCAGTGGAACATCATGTGGCTGGACTGCCTCTGGCTCTTCCCCCTGGTGATTATGGGCCTGGAACGGCTGGTCAAGGAGAACAAAGGCCTGCTCTACGGAGTGACCCTGGGACTTTCCATCTTATCCAATTACTATATCGCCGTGATGGTGTGCATGGGCATTGCAGTCTACTGCTTCTTCCTTTTAGGCACCGTTCCGGAGATGCGGAAGGATTTCGGCGTCAAACTGCTGAAATTCATCGGTTATACCATTCTGGCGCTCCTGTTCTCGTCAGTCTTCCTGATACCCTATATCCGGTACTTCGGCATGACTGCCTCGGCGGATTCCACCTTCCGGTGGGAATGGTATTCCTACTTCCCGGTCTTTGATATGGCCTCCCGCCATCTTTTCTCTGTGGAAGTCCATACTGGTCTGGACCACTGGCCGAACATCTACTGCGGCGTCATGATCTTCCTGGGTCTGCCGCTCTATTATCTGAACAAGAAGATCTCCCTCCGGGAAAAGCTCGGCTATACGCTGGTGCTGATCTTCTTCTATTTCAGCTTCTCCACCCGGTCCATGGATTACATCTGGCATGTTTTCCATATCCCTAATTCCCTGCCCTGCCGCCAGGCCTTCATCTACATCTTCATCCTGATGATCATGTGCTACCGGGGCTTCATCGGGATCAAAGACCGCTCCTTCAGGGATATTACCTTTACGCTGGTGGCCGCCCTGGTCTTTGTCTTCATGGCAGAGAAATTCCAGACGGATGAGACCTATTATCACAACTATGTTTTCTACGGATCCGCGGTCTTCCTGATCCTCTATACGATCCTGATCTACCTTCACCGCCGCGGACACGCTTATAAGGACGTCCTGCTGATCGTGCTGATCGCCCTCTGCTGCATCGAAAACGTCATCAATACCTCCGTTACCTCCATCCCCACGGTGGGGCGTTCGGATTATACCAGCTTCGACAGCGGCGTCAGAAGCATCATGAAGACGGTGCGGGCCGACGAAGATGAAAACAATTTCTACCGGGTGGAGAAGGTCTCCATCCGCACCAAGAACGACGGCGCCTGGCTGGATTATCCCTCCCTGTCCACCTTCTCGTCGGTGGCCAACAAGAACCTGACGGCCTTCTACAAGATCCTCGGCATGGAATCTTCCACCAACGCCTACGGTTCCACGGGACAGACCCCCTTCACCGATATGCTCCTGGACGTAAAATACCTGATCGCCCAGAAGGAACTTACGGAAACCGGAGATCTGTATACCCCCTATGACAACAACGGCGCAAACGTGTGGTTCTACAAAAACAGATACACCCTGCCGCTGGGGTATATGGTGAATTCTGAATCCCTGAAAAACTGGGATACCGCCGCTTCGACGCCGCTTCTTATCCAGAACGATCTGGCGGAACGCATCAGCGGCATCTCCGACCTGTTTGAGGACGTGACGCCGCTTCAGGATATGGCGCTCAGCATCACGATACCGATACAGGAGGACGGCTTCTATTATGCCTACTCCACCAAGACCGGTCCCAAGAACATCCAGGTCACCCATGACGACTTTTCCAAAAAGTTCACTGACCTGAACCGTTCCTATACCATGGACCTGGGCTGGTGCAAGGCCGGGGATTCCGTCTCCTTTAAAAACCCCGACACCGATTCCGACCGGAAGATCGACGTTAAGCTCTATAAATTCCATCCGGAATACATGGAATACGTCTATGAAGCTTTTACCGCCGGCGGCCTGATGGAGATCGACTCCTTTAAGGATACGCGGATCGAAGCCCATATCGACGTTAAGCAGGCCGGAACGCTGTTCACCAGCATCGCCCAGGAAGAAGGCTGGGAAGTCTACGTCGACGGGGAAAAGGTCGAATACGGCATCCTGAAGGATGCCTACATCACCCTGGATCTGGATGAAGGCTACCATACCTTAAGTTTCCGGTTCCACGTGCCGCTCTTCGGCATAAGCCTGGTCCTGACGATTCTGGCTTTCCTGACTTTCCTGGCCATCGGGATCCTTAAGAAGACCGATCTCATCCCCAGGCTGATCCGTAAGCAGCCTGGGAGCCCCGACGGAACCGGTCTGACAGACGATGCAGGCGTTTCCGACGCCTTCTCTGATGGGTCTGATGAAACTGCCCGTGACGATGCCTTCTCTGATAGCTCTGATGCGTTTTCTGACGGGTTCGATAAGGATGAGGAAGAAGCCCCCTCTCCCGCGGTACTCTCTGTCTATGAACAGCTGAACCGCCTGCTGGATGGGCCGCCCGAGGAAGAAGATTCTCCGGCTGATGAAACCACCCGTTCTGAAACAGATTCTGACCAGGAAGAGAATACATGGCCGGATGCAGGTTCTGTTTCTGAAGAAAATGCTGACCCGGCAGAAGAATCTCTTTCGAAGGACCCTGCTGCCTCGAAGACGGCTTCTCTTATTGATGAGGCTTCTGTTCCGGAAGAAAGCGCTTCTTCAGATCCGGCTTCCCGTTTGAAAGAAACGCCTGTTTCCGATCAAGCAGCGGCTGACGGCACGGCTGTCAGCATGGAAAGTACTACAGAACCCTCTTTCAAAAAACCGGACGAGTTCTTTACAGAACTCGATATAACTCCCCTTTCCGATGAACTGGACATCCTTCCGGACCTGAAAAATCTGCCGAAAACGGAGACGGAGGACATGAAATGATCGATTATGACGGTGTTTGACCGTTTCTCCGAAGAAGACCGTCTCGGACTGGAAGCATTCGTCCGCATCCTGGAAACGCAGGTCTTCTGAACACAGGTCTTCTAAACTCAGGTTTTCTGAAAACTTAAAAGAGACAGCCCGCTGCCGGTATTTCCGGCGTCAGACTGTCTCTTTTTCTTTTACTTTTTCTAACTAAAACTTCCCACACCCAAAAGGTGTGTTGAACCTTGAAAACTCAATAATACTGGCAATAAAAAAGCATAGAAGACGCTTTTATGGTATAATTGAATTGTCCAGAAACAACCATACCCAAGGAGGTTTTCTATGCTC
>JAFRVX010000050.1 GCA_017438305.1 Lachnospiraceae bacterium
GAGCATAGAAAACCTCCTTGGGTATGGTTGTTTCTGGACAATTCAATTATACCATAAAAGCGTCTTCTATGCTTTTTTATTGCCAGTATTATTGAGTTTTCAAGGTTCAACACACCTTTTGGGTGTGGGAAGTTTTAGTTAATGAGTCTTTTTCTGATATGGTATCGCGGCATGACGGAAAAAACAGCTTTTCATCCCTTTTATAGGGATATATATCTTTCAAGTATACATTACATGATAGTAAATCTCAAGTGGGTTTTCGGCGAAAAGAAATATGTTAAGCTGCTGAAAAAGGCTCAGAATAATCGCAAATACCTTAACAGCCATGAACAGCAGGAACAGATAGCTGAAAATCTTTGAAAAGTCTGTCGATCACACACAGTTTTTCCCTAACCGCATACAGAAAGAGAATCTTCCCTAAAACGGGGTGTTTACAAAAGACGCTTCCCGGCGATATGTGTATTTTTATACAGAAGACATGAGTGTTGGCAATTACAATGGTGCAATACATTTTAACTGATCCAATTTTATATCCAATAGATAAAGAGGATTGGAAAGAGAAAGCCAATCGATATTATAAAGACAGAATGATTCTGGGATTTCTGGATAAAGACTCCTTTCTGCGAAAATTGCAGATGACTTTTACTATGGCGGAAATGAAACCGGATGAACTTCCTTCGGACGCGTGTGGATGGATTTTTGGGTATAAAGACTATAGTGAGTATAAAAAACACAATAATACGGGCAAACAACGTGCCTGGATAATTCAGAAAGATTGGAAATCTGCTTTTTTCTTCAGATATCAGGAGAAGCATGACGAATATCAGAATAGACAGTTGCTGTATCCTTTGCCTTTCAAAGCAGCTGCATGTATATATGTGGTGGAACCGGTATCTGAGGGTGAGTTTCTTTCTGACAATTATTTGTTCACTCTTTTTATGAACTGGTATCGGGGGATGACAAAAGAAAATGCCATAAGCCGGAATTATGATAAATCTTGTCTTTCGTCTTTTGATGCCATGATTCATGAACTCACAAAAATATTTGGTAAGAACAGATATTTGAAAATCCTTGAAAAGTCTGTCGATCACACACAGTTTTTCCCTAACCGCATACAGAAAGAGAATCTTCCCTAAAACGGGGTGTTTACAAAAGACGCTTCCCGGCGGAATCTGTCTTGTGATTTGAAAAACCCTGTGATATAATGTTTTCACTTAGGTGAAACGGTTTTCGGCCGCAGCCTGCTGCGGCCGTTCTTTTTGCGAGAAAAGATTTATTATGTTTCACGGTTTTGAAGGAGGCACTATGGCGAGAGACACGTTTTCAGGCGGCGTCCATCCGGCGGAGCATAAAGAGTTCAGCCGGGGAGAACCGCTGAAAATCTATGAGACAAAAGGGGATGTGATCCTTCCGCTGTCCCAGCATATCGGAAGACCGGCCAAACCTGTGGTCAAAAAAAATGATCCGGTACTGGCAGGACAGATCGTTGCTGAGGCGGACGGATTTGTATCCGCCAATATCATCTGCTCTGTTTCCGGAAAGGTCAAGACCGTCGAAAAAAGGCGGACGCTGACCGGGGCCATGCAGGACTGCATCGTTATTGAGAATGACGGACAGTTTACGCCTGTCAGGGACTATGAGGAAAGAGACTACATCGCCCAGATCACCAATGAAGAGATCCTTGCCCGGATAGTGAATGCGGGCATTGTCGGACTTGGCGGCGCCGGATTCCCGGCCCACGTCAAGCTTGCCCCGAAGGATCCGGTGGCCATCAAATATGTCATCGTGAACGGCGCTGAATGCGAACCGTATCTTACCTGTGATGACCAGCTGATGCGTGCCCGGGCTGACGAGATCGTGGAAGGCCTGGAGATCATCCTGAAACTGTTTGTCAACGCCGAAGGCGTCATCGGGATCGAGCGGAACAAGCCGGAAGCCATTGCCGCCATGGAAAGGGCGGCGGACGGCCACCGCAGGGTCCGTATCCAGCCGCTGAAGACCAAGTATCCCCAGGGCGGTGAAAAGAGTCTGATCCGGGTGATCGCCGGCATCGATACGCCCAGGGCCATGCTGCCCGCGGACGTGGGCTGCATCGTGATCAATGTGGGCACGGTCTTTCATATCCAGCGTGCTGTGGTGCACAATGAACCGCTGTTCCGCCGGGCTATGACGGTGACCGGGGACGCGGTAAAGGAGCCCGGAAACTTCATCGTCCGGACCGGGACCCTGTTCTCGGAAGTCCTGGAGGCAGCCGGCGGCATAAAAGAAGGCGTGACATTAACGAAAGCCCTGGCGGGCGGACCCATGATGGGCATTGCCATCGCGAACCTGGACGTGCCCGTTATCCGTATGAACAACGGGCTGACCCTGTTTTCGGAAGATGCGGTGGAAAAAGCCGAAAAGCAGATGACCGCCTGCCTGCACTGCGGCAGATGCACGACGGTCTGTCCCATCGGCCTGATGCCCCAGATGATGGCGGATGCCTTTATCGCCCAGGATCTGGATCGATACGAGAAGAAACTGTACGGTCTGGAGTGCGTGGAATGCGGCTCCTGTACCTATATCTGCCCGGCCAAGCGGCCGCTGATGCAGACCTTTAAACAGGCGAAAGCCGAGATCGCGGCGGTCAAGGCCGCAAAAACTGCGGGAGGTGCCAGATGAGCGGAATCCTGAATATATCGGCCGGCCCTCACGCCAGAGATAAATGGACCACGGCCTACATCATGCGGGTGGTGGTCATCGCGCTGCTTCCGGCAACGGTGGTGGGCTGCATCGTAAACGGCTGGTACGCGGTTTTAATGACGGCGGTCTCCATCGTTACGGCGGTCCTTACCGAATTTGTCTTTGACAAGATCTGTAAGAGGGGAGATACCTGGAAAGACTTCAGCGCCGTGGTCACCGGCCTCCTTCTGGCCCTGTCCTTACCGGCGACGGTCCCCTTATATATTCCCTTTGTCGGTTCTCTTTTTGCCATCCTGGTGGTCAAATGCTTCTTTGGCGGCCTGGGCAAAAACTTTATCAACCCGGCCCTTGCCGGCCGCTGCTTCCTGCTGATCTCTTTTGTGTCAACGGTCACCACCTTTAAGGTGGACGGTATTTCCACCGCCACGCCCCTGGTGGATCTGGCAGCGGGAAAGACTGTCAACGTCACGCAGATGTTTCTGGGCACTGCCGGCGGTGTGCTGGGAAGCTCCATCATCGCCCTTATGGCGGGCGGCCTGATCCTCTGGGCCATGGATATCATCCACGGCGAGATCTGCTTTTCCGTTATCGTGGGCTTCCTGCTCATCATCGGATTCTTCGGCGGACAGGGCTTTGATCCCCGGTTTATGATGGCTCATCTTTCCGGCGGCGGCGTTATCATGGGCGCCTTCTTTATGGCGACGGATTACACCACGTCACCGGTAAGCCGGCTGGGCCAGCTGATCTACGGCTGCCTGATCGGCGTTCTGGGCGGCGTCTTCCGGGTCTTCGGATCCGCAACGGATTCCTTCAGCTATGCCATCATCATCGGCAACCTGTTTACCCCGCTTATCGATACCTTCATTGTTCCGAAGCCCTATGCTTACCGGAAGAAGATGGTTGCTCTTCAGAAGGGGGAGAAGAAGAAAAAATTAAAGGATCAGATTCCGATCCCGGTGGTTGTCCTGGCAGTGGTCACCCTGATCGCGGGCATCGCGCTTTCCGGCGTCTTCACCATGACAAAGGACGCCATCGACGCCCAGCAGCTTGCCAAAAACGCGGCTTCTTATAAGGAAGTGGTCCCGGAAGCGGAGACCTTTGAAGAAAACGAAGCCGGTAAGGCGGCCATTGAAGAACTGGCCGGCGCCGTTTACGGCACCTCCTACGGCCGGGCGCGGATCAAATCCGCCATTACCGGAAAGACCGCGGCCGGAGATATTGCGGGCTATATCATAAGCGTCACCTCTGGCGACGGTTACGAAGGCGATATCACCATCTCCCTGGGCCTTGCCCCTGACGGAACCGTCAACGGCATTGCCTTTACGGAGATCAACGAAACCCCCGGCAAGGGATCCCTCTGTACCGAACCGGCATTCAAGGATCAGTTCAACGGCAGAAAGGCAGAGGCCTTCAAGCTCTTAAAGGGCGGCGGATCGACGGCGGAAGACGAGATCGATTCCGTTTCCGGAGCATCCGTATCCTCCGGTGCCATTGTCAATGCGGTCAATGCGGGGCTTGACTTCTTCCGGAACGTGATCCAGGGAGGTGGAAACTGATGAAAAATCCCTATATTGAGCGGCTGTATAACGGCCTGGTAAAAGAAAATCCCGTCCTGGTGCTGATGCTGGGCATGTGCCCCACCCTGGCGGTCTCCACAAAAGCCATGAACGGCGTGGGCATGGGGATCTCCACCCTGGCGGTCCTGGTGCTGTCAAACCTGGTGATCTCCCTGTTAAGAAGGGCTATCCCGGACGACGTCAGGCTTCCTGCCTATATCGTCATCGTAGCCTCTCTGGTCACGGTGACGGAGCTTCTGATCGAAGCCTATCTGCCGGCCCTTTACGACGCCCTGGGCATCTACATCCCGCTGATCGTGGTCAACTGCATCATCCTGGGCCGTGCGGAGGCCTATGCGAACAAAGCCACGCCCGGCCTTGCGGTCATGGACGGTATCGGCATGGGCATCGGCTTTACGCTGGCCATTACCCTTACGGGCCTGCTCCGTGAATTCCTGGGCGCCGGGACAGCCTTCGGCTTCCAGGTGATCCCGAAGAGCGTAGAGCCCATGGCGATCTTTATCCAGTCTCCGGGCGCTTTCCTGGTCATTGCCTTTATCATCATGGTCATGAACGCCATCGGCATCAAGACCAGGCAGCGGAAGCTGGTGGAATCGGAGGGCTGCGACGGCCTGTGCGCCAACTGCGCCGTGGGCTGCGATTCTCCGAAGAATGAGGTTAAGGAGGCTGCGAAATGAAGAGTCTCATTATGATCATCCTGACCTGTGCACTGGTCAACAACGTGGTTCTGAACCAGTTTCTGGGTATCTGTTCCTTCCTGGGCGTTTCCCAGTCCATGAAATCATCGGCTTCCCTGGGCGGTGCGGTCATTTTCGTCATCACCATCGCCTCGGCTGTGGCCAACCTTCTCTTTACCTATGTTCTGGATCCTCTGGGCATCACCTATATGAAGACCATCGTTTTCATCCTGGTTATCGCCGCCCTGGTCCAGATCGTGGAAATGTTCCTGAAGAAGACGTCGCCCTCCATCTACCAGTCCCTGGGCATTTTCCTGCCCCTCATCACCACCAACTGCGCGGTGCTCGGCGTGGCGCTGACCAATGTCCAGAACGAATACACCTTCCTGGAAAGCGTTATCGCGGGCCTCGGCACCGGCATCGGCTATACCGTCGCCATCGTGCTGCTGGCCGGTATCCGTTCCCGGATCCGGGAAGAAGATCTTCCGGCACCCCTTCGGGGAGCGCCCATCGTGCTGATCGCGGCCGCACTGATGTCCATCGCTTTTATGGGCTTCTCCGGCCTGTCGCTGTAAAGGAGGGTCAACGTGGAAGGAATTTTAATTACGACCCTGATCATAACCGTTATCGGCCTTGTGGTAGGCGCGGGCCTGGTCTTTGCATCGAAGAAGTTCCATGTAGACGTGGACGAGCGGGTCGCCCAGGTGCGTGCCTGTCTTCCCGGAAATAACTGCGGCGCCTGCGGCTATGCCGGCTGCGATGCTCTGGCAGCCGCCATTGCCGCCGAAGAAGCGCCGGTCACTGCCTGCCCCGTCGGCGGCGGTCCGGTGGCGGAAGCCATCGGCGGCGTCATGGGCGTGGAAGCTGAAGTCGGCGAGCGCCGGGTGGCCTTTGTGAAATGCAAGGGCAATTGCGACGTCACAAAGAACCAGGGCAATTATATAGGCGTGCAGGACTGCCGGAGCGCCGTGCTTTCGGGCCTTAACCTGACAGACTGCTCCTACGGCTGCCTGGGCCTGGGCTCCTGTCAGGACGTATGTCCCCAGGGGGCCATCAAGGTGGTGAACGGCGTGGCCGTTGTGGATGAAAGCAAATGCATCAGCTGCGGTCTCTGCGTAAAGACCTGTCCCAGAGCCCTCATCGAACTGAAGCCCATCAGCAAAAAAGTGGCGGTCCAGTGCTCCAATAAGGACCGGGGGCCCCAGGTCAAGGCGGTCTGTGACGCGGGCTGCATCGGCTGCATGCTCTGCACCAGACAGTGCGAATTCGACGCCATCCATGTGACGGACAATCTGGCCCATGTGGATTATGATAAATGTACCCAGTGCGGCAAATGCACGGAAAAATGCCCGGTCAAGGTCATTAAGCTGCCTTCGGCCGGATAAGGGGGAAGAACTATGGATACGAAACGGAATGTCAAAATCATCGTTGCAGCGGTCATCATCCTTCTGGCAGTGACCTTTGTCTGCGGTGTCGTGACAAAAAAAGATGTTCTGTATCACCTGATGAACCGGGGAAGCCTGGGGCCGCTCACACGGGAGGATATCTCCTATATTGATGCCGATGCGCCTTCTGCCACCTCCAAAGACGGCATCATCAACGCAAAGGACTGGAGCAGCCTCTACCCGGATATCGTGGTCTCCATGGGGGAAAACAGCAAAAACACTTACGTGACCAGCTATCTGGAGGAAGATCCCTATCTGGTAAATATCTATGAGGGCTACGGCTTTGCCAAGGACTACGGCAGCGCCAGAGGTCATGAATACACCCTGGAGGACGTGGCAAAAACAGAACGGCCGCATCCCCTGGCCAACTGCCTGACCTGCAAGACGCCGAATTTCACGAAGCTGGTCAACGACCAGGGCGTGGGCGTCTACAAGATGGATTTCAATGAAGTCCTGGCGAAGATGGAGGAGAACGTCTCCTGTTATACCTGCCACGGCAACGAGGCCGGAAACAAGGGCGAGATCGTCATCACCCATTCCTACGTCTCCAAAGCCATGGGAGATGCGATGCAGGAAGTCGATCCTTCGGTCCTTTCCTGCGGCCAGTGCCATATCGAATACTATTTCACGCCGGAAGACAAGGAAACCATGATGCCTTATCATGACGTGGAAAGCATGCATCCCGACGCGATCTTGGCCTATTATAATGAAATGGATTTTGCTGACTGGGTCCAGGAAAGCACCGGAACGAAGATGCTGAAGGCTCAGCATCCGGAAATGGAGACCTTCCTTCTGGGCAAGCATGCCGCGGACCTTACCTGCGCCGACTGCCATATGCCCATCATTCAGAAGGACGACGGAACGGTCTATTTCAGCCATGAGCTGGTGAGCCCGCTGGAAAACGAGACCCTGCTTTCGACCTGCGCGGTCTGCCACAAGGATACGGATGTGGTGAAGATGGTCCGGAATATCCAGGACCGGATCACCGCCCGGGAAAAGACCGTGGGCAATAAGCTTTCGGATTTCAAGGATGAACTGACGGCAGCGGTCGAAGAGAGCGGCAAATCCGAAGAGGAGCTGGACGAGATCAGACAGCTCTACCGGGAAGCCCAGTGGTATTTCGATTTCTGCTATGTGGAGAACGCGGAAGGCGCCCACAATTCAGCCCTCGCCGATTACTGCCTGGATACGGCGGAAGCCAGGATCGAAGCAGGCATGAAGCTTATGGAGGACTGAGTTTTCTGATGCTGTTTTGCTGAAAGCATGAACAGGCCATGCAGTCTGCAGGAACAGACCGCATGGCCTGTTTCTTAAATGTTTTTTCCGGTCAGGGATCTTTACCGGAGAACAAATTGGTTTATCGCTTTTATAACAGTCAATTATGAAGGTCCCGAAGGAGGCTGAACAGATGGAAAAACTGAAAAAGGCCGGCAGATTCTTTCTCTCGATGAAATTTGCCGTGATCCTCCTGGGCATCCTGGCAGCAGCCTGTGCCGTCGCCAGCCTGGTCACCCAGGGGCAGAGTTTTGACTGGTACAAAGCGGCATACTCAGAGAGAACGGCAGCGCTGATCATGACGCTTCATCTGGATGATGCGTTCCACAGCTGGTGGTTCATCGCGATAAACGCCTTCCTGTGCCTGAACCTGCTTCTCTGCAATGTCATCAAGTTTCCGCAGTATCTGAAGCGCTTCAGGGCTGCCGGAGATCCCGGGCAGGTGCTGAAGGAAAAACCGTCGGCGGAGGTTAATGGACTGGCGTCCGGGAGGGAGGCGGAAGCCCTTCTTCTGAAGCTGCAGTCAGGCGGCCTCACCTCCCAGAAGGCGGATCCCGCTGTCCTGCCCGATGGGCGGAAAGGCCTGTTTATCTCGAAAAACCGGATCGGTCTCTGGGGCGCCTGGGTCTGTCATCTGGGCATCCTGATCCTGATCCTGGGGTTTTCCCTGGGACAGATGACCAAAGAGCAGTATGCGGTCTACGGGGTGAAGGGACAGACAAAACGGATCGGAGATACCGCTTATGCCTTGACGATCGATGATTTCCGCATTGATCTTCGGGAGGATGACACCGTAGAGCAGTATACAGCCGATATTACGGTGCAGGACATGGCGGCCGCTGCTTCGGGCAGGGAAGAGAAGAAGAGCGCTTCGATCTCTGTCAATCATCCGGCAGTATTGTACGGGTATAAATTCTATCAGAATTCCACGGGTTGGGCGGCCCATATGACCATCTATAAAGAAGACCGCAAGATTCAGGAAGAAGTCCTGTGCGCCGGTGAATTCGCTCCCGTGGAAGACAAGCCGGAACTGGTGGTGTACTTAAACGCCTTCTATCCGGATTACACCTTCGTCAACGGAAAACCTGAAACCGCATCGGGAAAGCTGAATAATCCCGGGTATCTGTATTCTGTCTACTTTAACGGCCAGGTCCTGGGCATGAATGTGCTGACCGGAGATGAAAAGATCACCATCGATGAATATACGGTGGTCTTTTCCGATCCCGAATCCTACACCATGATCCAGGTGAAAAAGGATTCTTTTACCTGGATGGCGCTTGTCGGCGGCCTGGTGACGCTTCTGGGTCTGGCGCTGGCCTTTTATCTGGTTCCCGTGCAGTATCTGGCAAAAGAAGAGGAAGACGGTTCCTGGAGCGTCCAGGGATATTCCAGGAAGA
>JAFRVX010000051.1 GCA_017438305.1 Lachnospiraceae bacterium
AAAAAGTACTTTTAAGAAAAGGCTGTGTCAGAAGAAGGATTTAAGAATGAACTGTGTCCTGAAAAAGGGCATGTCTGGAGAAGAAGGATTTAAGATGGACTATGCCCTGAAAAAAGGGCATTTCCGGAGAAGAAGGATTAAAAATGGACTATATCCTGAAAAAGGATATTTCCGGAAAAGAGACTGGTCCGAAAGGATCCAGGTAAACAACCTTATCCTGAAGGAGAAAGCCTGAAAAGGCTTTTCCGGCTGGATCGTGATCAAGAAAGGATGAAATCATGGTAAGAAAGAAAAACGAACAGGAAATCGAATTCAAGAATATCCGCGGCGGCAACGGTGAAGTGGAGATGCACAAGATCCTGAACGGCGTCGAGGAACTTTACGGGAAGGGCAGGATGTTCAACCGTATGATCATTGCGCCGGGAAATTCCATCGGAGAGCATGCACATGAGGGCGACAACGAGATCTTCTACGTGCTTTCCGGCTGCGGTGAGTACAATGATAATGGCACCATCGTAAAGCTGGAGCCGGGCGATACCGCAGTCTGCAATGACGGCGAACGGCATTCCCTGGTGAATACGGGCGATGAGCCGCTGGAAATGATCGCGCTGATTTTATATAACTGACAAAAGGAGTGGGAATGGATCAGATAATGAATCCCGAGTGGAATCTGGATATTTTATATAAAGGCCTGGACGATCCGGCCTTTGAGCAGGATCTTAAAGCTTTTCAGGAGAACCAGGAAGCTTTCTCCGGACTGATCCGGGAAGCCGCTGCGCTTCCCGAAAAGGAAAGAGCGGAGAAGATCCTTCAGCTCATGGAGAAGGGGACGCTTCTTTTCGGACGGCTGATGTCCTTTGTGGGCCTGAATCTTGCCGTGGATACGGAAAACAGTGAGATGATGGGCGCCCAGGCCCGGCTGATGCGGCTCTATGCCGAAAGCGCGGCGGACCAGGCAGCGGCTACGAAGATCCTGGGCAGTCTTTCCGATCCGGAAGCCCTGGCTGAAGAAAGCGCCCTGATCAAAGAGTATCTTTTCCTGATCAAAGAAGCGAAAAAGGAAAGTGCTCATCTTCTGAGTGATGACGCGGAGGCTATGATCGCCGCCATGAACCAGAGCGCCGGCTCGGCCTGGGGAGATCTCCAGACGTTTCTGACGTCGACCTTAAAGGTGGATTATGACGGGAAACAGGTGACATTGTCAGAGATCCGGAACCTGGCCTATGATAAGGATCCTGTGGTCCGTAAGGCAGCTTATGAAGCAGAGCTTGCTTCTTATGACAAAATCTGCGATTCCGTAGCTTTTTCTTTAAACCATATCAAGAACCAGGTGAACATGCTTTGCGGGAAGAGAGGGTATGCGTCTGCGCTGGCCAAGGCCCTGGAAGACTCCCGGATGCGGTCGGAGACCTTGGACGCGATGCTGGAAGCCATACGGGAATATCTCCCGGTCTTTCGGAAATATCTGAGGAAGAAGGGGCAGCTTCTGGGCCATGAGAACGGTCTTCCCTGGTATGATCTGTTCGCACCTCTCGGAGAAGATTCCGAATCCTACAGCCTGGAGGAAGCCAAGCAGCTTCTTACCGAATGTTTCAGCACCTTTACGCCGGAGATGGCCGGCATGATGAAAACGGCTTTTGAAAACCGGTGGATCGATTTTTATCCCCGGAACGGAAAGTCCGGCGGTGCCTTCGATTCCGGCCTTCCGGGAATTCCCGAGAGCCGGATCATGACGAACTACGACGGGACTTTCGGTGCGGTGGATACCCTGGCCCATGAGCTGGGGCATGCTTTCCATGACCGCCAGGTGGATCATCAGCGCATCTTAAACCAGGATTATCCGATGCCGGTGGCGGAGACTGCCTCCACCTTCAATGAGATCTTCCTGTGCCATTACGTGCTGGAAAGCGCGGGAAGGGAAAAGAAACTGGCGCTTCTGGAAAATGACCTCCGGGAAGCTACCCAGTGCATCGTCGATATCTATTCCCGCTATCTTTTTGAATCCGCCGTTTTTGAAGAGAGCAAGACCCGTTTCCTTATGGCAAAAGATTTAAACGAACTTATGCTGAAGTGCCAGGAGGAGGCTTACGGCGACGGTCTGGATCCCGAATTCAGGAATCCCGGCATGTGGATCTGCAAGAGCCATTATTACAGCGACGGCCTGAGTTTCTACAACTTCCCCTACGCCTTCGGCAACCTTTTTGCCACCGGTCTTTACAGCCTGTACCGGGAGCAGGGCGATGCTTTCGTGGAAAACTATAAAGCGATGCTGGCCGGCACCCCGGTACATACCATAGAGGAAAACGGCAGCATGCTGGGGATCGACCTTACGGATAAGGAATTCTGGCGGAAGAGTCTGCAGATCATTGCGGAAGAGATCGAGGAATTCTGTTCGCTGTAAATGGCAGCGGATATACGGCAGGAAGGTTCAGTGTTTTCTGACTTATTGAGACCAAACGGGAACTGAAGGAAATATAGAGCGGTTCTTTTTCTGAGCATATCATCAGGAGTGTGGACATGAATAAGAGCAGATTTGCGGAAGTGTTCGGCGGCGAGGGAAGGGTCTCTCTTCCTGACGCGCCGGAGATCCGGTTTATCAAAGCCCTGGCGGCAGGAAAGGAAGAAGAGGCCGCAGCCCTCTTTGATAATGAAAAGCAGTTCGGCGGGACGTCGGCCGTCGATACGCCCCATGGGCGTTACGAGGGCCTGGACGGCATTAAAGAATGCGTCCGGACCTGGTACAGCTTCTTCAAAGCGGAAAAGGGAGAGGTGGAAGTCGTCACCCAGACCAGGGGCGGCTGCCGGTCTGCCCTGGAATTCGTTTTCCATTTTTATTTTGCCGACGGCTCCGAAAAGGCCGTGCCCATGGCCCTCGCAGCGGATCTGAGGGACGGATTGAAACGTCTTGACGAAGTCAGGACCTATATGAATGTCAAATGGTTCCCCGAATATCCCCAGTACCGTAAACCGATCTTCAAGGAAAAGAAGACCCATGAACTCAGGACGGAGATGACTTCCGGTGTCATGCCCTATTATTTTGACCTGGTCCATAACAAGGGCATGGATAATATCCCCGATCTCATGACCAGGACAGGACAGGTGGTCCACGGCGGCTATGAACCCGGCGAGATCCGGGTGCTGGATGCCGAAGAGATGCAGAAAGAAGCGGCGGAACGGCGTAAGGAGAGGAATTTCTTTACCGGATTCCCCCTCAAGGAATTCGTAGGCCTCCAGATGGAGACCATCATTGATGACGGCAGGATCTGCTGCGTGGAATGGGAACAGGTCATCACAAAGCGGGGAAGAGAAGAGCGGCACCGTCTTTCCGAACCCGGCATTTCCTTTTACGAGCGGGCAGAGGATGGTTATCTGAAATCCTACCGGATCATCGATTACGCCTATACGGAAGGAAACATCGACTGGGATAAAGCGCCTATTTCCAGGGAAGAAGCCGAAAAGATCAATTACCTGGGATAAAACCGGGATAGAACCGGGAGAATAATGGAATAAAAGACCTCCAGGCTATCTCCCGGCTGGTGCAGTTACACGATAAGGGAATGTCAGAACAAATGCCGGGTTGAACCTGTATTGTTCTTCGTACGGCAGCCTGAATAATCAACGACTTTAAGAAAATAGAATAATATTCTCTGATCGATCTGATCGAGTCCGTTTTTACGGACACGTTAAGTGATACACTCAGTTTAACAAATTACAAAAAGATAAACACAGGGCCGCCCGGAGGTTCATTCCGAACCTTCCGGAGGCCGGTTAAACAGAGGAGGAGATCATGAAGAAAATCAATCGGGAATATGGCTTTTATGAAACGGTTTTTGTTATCGGCTATCTGACGGTCCTGTTCGCGGGCCTGTTCCTTATGGGCATCGGCTTCAGCCGGAACAGCCGGGACCTGGTGATTACCGGGGCGGCGGGAGTCCTTCCGGCAGGGGTGACTCTGAAGAAGCCCGGCAGGTTTTCACTGGCTTTCTGGTGCCTGGCGACAGCCGGGGAGATCCTGTATCTGATGCTTACCGGAACGGATCTTTTTGCCGTGTTTGAAAGCTACAGGGGCTTTTTTGAAGGGCTGGCAGTCCTGTATCTGCTGCTGTTCCCCCTTTCCATTCTGATTTACGAAGATCTTCTGGAGGAAAAGGAGCGGAAGATCCGCCGCTTTTTTCAGAGGAAAATGAAAAACGGGAACAGAAGGCCGGGAACTCTTTCCCAGGACATGATCTGCATGAAAAAAGCCGCTTAAACTCTGCAAAAGAAGTCCGTCTGAACGGTATGTAAGAAGCCGCTGTAAAATGATTTTCGGAGGATCCGATGAAAGAGAAAAACTGTTATTTCCTGAATTTTAAAGCCTGCAGCCGTTCAAGGTCCCCTTTCTATGGGAAGGAATGCCCCGGCAGAGAAGCCTGCAAAAGCTATATTTCAGAGGAGGCTTATTTTGAGGGCATGGTGAACGGCACCATAAAGGAAGATGAGCCCACAGAAGAAGAAAAAGCGGAAAACAGGAAGCGTATCGTTAAGGCGCTGACTCAGGAAAAGAGTAAGAAGCAGAAAAAGCGGGAAGAGAAGCTGAAAGCGGAGGCCAATAAGGTAGAAGGGGGTTACCGCCTGGGCGATGATCCTGCTTTCCGGGATCTTTTTTCGAAAAACACCAAAAAGAAGTGACAATAAAAAACAAAAAAACACCTCCTGAGAAGGGAAGCATGCCGGATTCATCGGAATGCCTGCCGGAAGGAGGTGTTTTTTATAATCTGTAATGTGTCAGAACACGGTATTACGACGCAGAAACCGGATCAATCTTTATGGTTATCCGCATAGGTCTTGATAGCGCTGCGGATGACTTCCAGCATATCCTTATCGGTTTCCTTGTTCAGGAAATATTTCAGTCTGGTTTCGGAAGCAGCGGTGCCGCACTTGCCGAGGGCCGTGATGGCTGCGGAACGGACGGTCTTGTCGGCGCTTTCCGTTAACGCGGTAATAGCGTTGACAGCATCTTCACCGCCGATGTTGCCAAGAGCTTCCAGGACAGAAGCGACGATAGAAGAATCTTTGGATTTCAGAGCTTTGATGAGCTTTTTGACTTTGCCCTTGCCGGCCCATTTCTGGATCTTATCGAGATTGATCATGATGATACTCCTCCTTTATAGTTTTTGTGAGAATAAATTTATTATATCAGCAGAGTACCTCAGCGTAAATGGGTAAAAATGTGCAAAATGTCAAAAAAAGAAAGATCTTTCTCATAGATTTTTATGTCA
>JAFRVX010000005.1 GCA_017438305.1 Lachnospiraceae bacterium
CTCCCACGCTCCTCCCACATTCCGCACTCTCGTGGAGATAAATCTCCACTTCGCGCTCCATGTGGGGCGGGTCCCAAGGTCTGATCCCCACATACATGTACACATGAGTGGGGATCGACCTTTTGACCCTGATATCATAATATTGAAAATATAGAAAAACTCAAGGAGGATTTTGATATGAAAAGAAGATTAATCTCGTGTCTGGTAACGGGAGTGCTCATCTTTGTTTCTGCCTGCTCTTTAAAAGATCCGACTGTTACGACGGAACGTTCTTCAGAGAATTGGAAAGAGCGCTCTTTGGAAACATCTGCCTCCAGCGAAACAGCTGAAACATCTGAGTGTAAAATAATGGACGAAGAGGCTGTTAACGGAATACTCAGAAGCGAAGCCGAAAGAGTGGTGCAGCTTTTAAAAGAACAGTTTACGGAAGAAGATATTCCCCATGTGGATGAAACGGAGGACCTGTACCGGTTTGCAGAAGAGCATAAGAAAAGCATTGTGGCTGTTTCTGATGATGACTGGGTCTGTATAGACAGGTTCCTATCCTTGTATGACCCGGAAAACGGTCTGGACGATGAGGGAAGAATCAGGAATTACCAGGAAGCGCTGAGGTTTACGGAGGCTGTCTCAGAAGAAGATAAAATAAAACTGATAGAACAAGCAAAAGAAAAGATTACGGAAATGAGGTTTTTTTCTGATCCGGTGGTATGGACCAGTGTAAATGGGTATTATTATTATCCCGAGGCTTATCATAATAGAAAAATGGAACCCGGAGCGGCTCTCACGGTTGAAGCAAAGGAAAGATCAGAACTAGGAGAAGGTGCTGTCATGATATTCTGCTTCTACAGGGCTTCAGAAGAAAAAGAATGGAAACTCATCAATTACGGATATTAAAAAGACAAGGCTGCTGATGGAAAGCTCATCGGCAGCTTTCTTTTTGCGTTTATTCGCCGCGGCTGACACTATCGCGGACTGACAGAAAAAATGATTTTACGCATTGCATCATCCGGATAAACATGATATACTATACGCATCGCATCAAATGGCTGGTCGAGGACAGTGAAATGGATTGCAAATCGAAGATAAAAGAATTAAGAGAAAGCACAGGTATGAATCGCAGGGAATTCTGCGACTACTTTCAGATTCCGTACCGAACGGTTACGGATTGGGAGAGAGATAACCGTCATGCTCCTGAATATGTTATGAGGCTGCTGGAATACTACATCCGAATGGAAGGACTCTATAAAGAACATGATGAAAAAAGAAATCCGGAATTATGATAAAGCAGTTGAAGATATTAAAACTGCCATTCTGCAGAGCCAGAATGAGGCTGCACGATCTGTAAATGAGAAACAGCTGATGCTTTATTACAGTATCGGAAAGTACATCTCTTTGAATTCCAGAGCAGGTTTTTGGGGAAAAGGGGCGATTGATGCCATCAGTGAGAAACTTAGCAGAGAACTGCCCGGGTTAAGAGGTTTCACTGCCAGAAATCTGCGATACATGCGGACATTTTATGAAGAGTTGAAAATACTGGATTTTGAAAATGCCGGGAATATATCCGGGACTGACGACTCGAATGATGTGGAATTTATGAATTCCGAAATGGCTGCCAGGTCTGGCTTTGTAATTTGGAATTTGCAAGTTCCGAAATTGGAAGGGTTTCCTCAGACCAGGAAGGGTTGACATTCATTATGATGTCTCGGGACAGAATGATGTATCTTTTCCCCGATTCGGTCATATTTCATGCGCTCACAGCGTGATATAATTGTTTTATCAAAGATCAAGGAGGACAAAGATATGCCTAAATTTATCTGCGACAAGGAATATCCTGTTGTCGCAACAGAAAAAGGTAAGATCCGTGGGTTTGTTTATGACGGCGTCTTCACTTTCTACGGAATCCGCTACGCAAGAGCGCGCCGCTTCCAGATGCCGGAAGAGATCCCGGCATGGGAAGGCATTAAGGACGCCCTGGGCTACGGCTACATCTGCCCGGTGCTCTCTACTTCTCAGCCTTCCATGGAAGTGCTTATGACACATCGGTTCTGGCCGGAAAACGAAAACTGCCAGTACCTGAACATCTGGACCCCGACCATTGAAGCCGGCGCCAAAAAGCCCGTTATCGTCTGGCTGCACGGCGGCGGATATTCAGCCGGTTCTTCCATTGAGCAGGCCAACTACGACGGCCACAACATGGCTGTCAAGGAAGACTGCATCACCGTTACCGTTAACCACAGACTGAACGCCTTCGGTTTCCTGGATGTTTCCGATTACGGCGAGAAATACTGGAATTCCCGGAACGTCGGTATGGCGGACCTGGTGGCCGCTCTTGAGTGGATCAAGAAGAACATCGCCGGTTTCGGCGGCGATCCCGACTGCGTGACCATCATGGGTCAGTCCGGCGGCGGCGGAAAGGTCACCACTCTGGGGCAGATCCCCGCAGCGGCAGGCCTGTTCCAGCGTCAGATGGTCATGTCCGGCGCCATGGGCGGCAAGACCGTTCCCAATCCCAAAGCAGCTCAGCCGAAGGAGATCGTTGAGGCGATCCTGAAGGCAGCCAAACTGGAAACCGTTGATGAATTGGCGGTCCTTCCCGCGACCCTCTTCATCCGTGCCGTGAACCAGGCGGTCTACGATCTGTATCAGGACGGCGAGAAGACGGTCAGCTGGGGGCCCAAGCCCAATGATTATTATCTGGGCAACCCCTTCGACGTCGGCTTCTGCGATCATGCAAAGAAGGCGCCGACTCTGATCGGCTCCGTTGTCTCCGAAATGGGCTTTGCTCCCCTTCCGAAGGACGTGGCCAAGATGTCCGAAGAAGAGCAGCTTGAGCTTGTAAAGGAGAAATTCGGCGACAATACCGATAAGGTCGTGGAACTCTTTAAGAAGGCTTATCCCGGAAGAGCCATCGCCCATGTGCTGAACGTGGACACCATGATGCGTCCCGGCCACACCTCTTATGCGAAACAGAAAGCCTCCGAAGCGGAAGCCAATGTCTACAACTACCTCTTCACGGTGGAATTCCCCTACGAAGGCGGCAAGTGTGCATGGCACTGCTCCGATATTCCTTTCTGGTTCGGTTCCTGCGATACGCAGCCTATCGATGATTTCGAAGGCTCTGCAGCGCTGGAGGATGTGATGCGTCATACGCTGGCGACCTTTGCCCGCACCGGCGATCCCAACAACGACAAGCTTCCGACCTGGAATCCCACGACTCCGGACTGCGCGAAGACCATGATCTTCGATACCGAGGGCTGCTGCGAGAAGCCCGAATTCGATACCGAGCTGATCGAGTGCCTGAAGCAGGTGGCTCCCGCAAGACCCTTCGGTTTCGGCGCTCCCCAGAAGCCGGATACCGAATCCGACAGAGCCTGGATGTACTAAGAAACAGTTCAGAAAGCTGTGAGCCCGGCGGCCGGCGGAAATGATCTGCAGACGTTATAAGAACGAACGGAGATCGTTCCGAGGATGAGCCGGAAAGGTTTTCAGAACGATTGAAGAATACTTTCGGACTGAAATGGAACAGCTTTCAGACAGATCAGAAAAACTGAAACGGTCCGGGACTGGCCCTTCGAAACCAGTCCCGGGCTTTTCAGCTATTCCTTTCGCGGCACAGTTGTCCGGCCATAGGACTGCATTCCGGCCGTAACTTCCCCTGAAAGGCAGCGGTGATTTATATGAGAAAAAGAATCTTACTGTTCTCCCGAACGTTTCAGGCCTTTCGGAGGTCTCTGATGTTTCGGACGTTTCCGATCTTTCGGACGTCTCTTATCCTTCGGGCGTTTCTTATCTTACTGATGTTCCCGGTCTTCCTCACATCCTGCGGGGACTGGAGCCTTTCCTACAGTGAAACGGCTAAGTACGAGGGCTGGGACATCGTCCTGGATAAGGATCATTCCCGGGCTTTTGCCGCTGCGTACCGGTGGGACGGGGATATGAGCGAAGAAGGCAGGCGGGTCGTCATTCCGGAAACGGTGGAGGGCTGTACCGTGAAAAAGCTGGGCGGCTATTTCGGCCGCGGCCTTCCCATGCCCTTCAGTCTGTCTTATTATTCGGAAAACCCTGACGGCACGCTGCCGGTTCTGAATGAAGAGGATCCTGAACCGCTGGTCTTTACCCTGGTGGTCAACAGGAGTCTTTCCGAGATCGAAAACGTCAGGATGGGCGAGGGTACAGACGGAAACACCCCTGACCGTCTGTATCGGAAGGAAGAGGGCGGTCTCCGGCTGTACGAAATATACTGGAGAGCGGAAGCGGACGAAGGGAATCAGGACTTTTATGTGAAGAACGGGAGACTGTATGGAAAGAAGGGGGACAGACCCGTGATCGACTTCTTCTGGGCGCCCTGAGGAACAGGAGCCGGGATTGCCTGTTTTTGTCAATGATCATCCTGTTTTTTTAGTTGTTTTTTTGGGCTTTTTCAGGTTTTTGTCTCTTGCGCTTTTTGATAGTTGCTGTTATAATGAAGACCGTTGCGCTTCTGTTACTGCGCGGCGGTCTTCTTCTTGACCCGGAAGAGGCCCGCTGCTGTAAAACAGGCGTATTTTTTTCGGTTCCTGAAAAACCAGAAAAGGAGGGAAAACCGTTGGTATTCGGCAGGCATATTAACAAGTATTATCTTAAATACAGCTGGATGATCCTTCTGGGACTTGCGGCTCTTGTTGTCGTCGATATCATGCAGCTGAAGATCCCGGAGTTTTACCGTATGGTCGTCAATGGTATGAACGACGGCGTTGTGGAAGTGGACGGCGTCATGAAGACCTTTGACATGGATTTTCTGCTGGATCAGATCTGCCGGCCCATGCTGTTTGTCATACTGGCCATGGTTACGGGCCGTTTCTTATGGCGTGTGGGCTTTTTCGGAGCTTCCCTTCGGGTCGAAGCGGATATCCGTGACGAAATGTTCGACCACGCCAAGGATCTTTCCCAGCAGTATTACCAGGTCAACAAGGTGGGCAACTTGATGTCGCTTTTCACCAATGACCTTCAGACCATTGAAGAATGTTTCGGCGGCGGCATCCTGACCCTGGCGGACGCGGTGGTCCTGGGCGTCCTGTCCTTCTACAAAATGGGCAGGATGGACATCCGGATGACCCTGTTCAGCCTGGTCCCCATGGCCTTCATGTTTGTGATCGCCCTGATCGTGGGCTTCCGGATCGATAAGAAGTGGGAAGAGCGGCAGGAAGCCTTTTCAAAGCTTTCGGATTATTCCCAGGAATCCTTCACCGGCATTGCCGTCATCAAGGCCTTTGCCAAGGAAGTCAAGGACCTGCATGAGTTCCGGAAACTGAACCAGCATAATGAGAAGGTCAACGTGCAGTTCGTCCGCCTCATCATGGTCATGGAGATCAGCATCACCCTGTTTATCGAGGCCGTCATCTGCGTCATTTTGGGCTACGGCGGCTATCAGGTGCATGAGGGACGGTTCAACGCCGGCCAGCTGATCGAGTTTATCGGCTATTTCACCACCGTCGTCTGGCCCATCCAGGCCATCGCCTTCCTGATCCAGGATACAGCCAGAGGCCATGCCTCCGCGAAGCGTATCGGCGAACTGCTGGATGCGAAGATCGACGTCAAGGATATTCCGGAAAAGATCGCCTATAAGGATCCCGAGATCAAAGGATCCATTGAATTCAGGCATCTGGATTTCACCTATCCCGACGGCAAGGTGGAAGTGCTCCGGGACGCATCCTTTACGATCAATGCCGGGGAAAATGTGGGCCTTATCGGCCGCACCGGATCCGGCAAGACATCCGTCGTGGACCTGATCACCCGGACCTACAACGTACCGGACAACAAGATCTTTATTGACGGAATGGACGTCAACACCATTCCCATCAAGAAGCTCCGGGAGCATATCGCTTATGTGCCCCAGGACAACTTCCTGTTCTCCGACACGATCTCCAACAACATCGCCTTTGCCTTTGAGGATGACCATGATACCGAGGCCATCGAAAGGGCTGCGAAGCTGGCGGGGGTCCATGACAACATAGAAGAGTTCCCCGAAAAATACAAGACGGTCCTGGGAGAGCGGGGCGTTACCGTTTCCGGCGGCCAGAAGCAGCGGATATCCATTGCCCGGGCGCTGATGAAGGATGCGGAGATCCTGATCCTGGACGATTCCGTTTCCGCGGTGGATACCAAGACCGAAAAGGTCATCATCGGCAACCTGCATGAGACCCGGAAGGGAAAGACCACGATCCTGATCGCCCACCGCATCTCCACCGTCGAGGGCATGGACAAGATCATCTTTGTGGACGACGGAAAGATCCTGGCCGTAGGTTCCCATAAGGAACTGCTTCATACCTGCAAGCCCTACGCGGATCTTGTGGAAATGCAGCGTCTGGAAGATGAAAGAAAGGAGCGTGAGTAAGATGAGTACCTTACGTGTTTACTATCCGCTTCTTATCGTCGGCGCCATTATCGGCGTTTTTGCCACGGCCTTCATCATTGCCTACGCCATGATCAAGGACAAAAAGGAAGCCATCGGCTTTGACCGGAACATGAAGGATTCCGAGATCATAAAGCGGATGGCTCATTACGGACTGGCCTATAAGAAGGAATATGTGGTCATCTTCCTGTTGATGCTGGTCTCCATAGCGAACTCCATCGTATCGCCCCTTCTGGTGGGCCATATCGAGGAGATCGTCAAGGAGCGCTTCACGATGGAAGAGCTCTACGTCCAGGTGGCCATTTACGCCGGCGTCGTGATCCTTTCCCTGGCGGCCCAGTTCGTCCAGGCGGTGCGGCTCCAGAAGCTGGGCCAGAAGATCCTTTCGACCATCCGTCAGGATGTGTTCGTGCATATCGAATCTCTGTCCCAGAACCAGCTGAACCACATCCCCGTGGGCACCCTGGTGACCCGTGAGACCAACGATACGGAAGCCATCTCCAGAATGTTCACCAACATCCTGGTCAATCTGATCCGGAACGTCCTGGTCATCTCCGGCATCCTCTTTGCGATGCTGTTTTTAAACGTGGAGCTTACGCTGATGGTGCTCTGCTTCGTGCCCTTCATCATGCTCTTTACGCTGATCTTCCGGAAATTCTCCCGGAAAGCCTACCGTAAGGTCAAAGACGGCACCACCAATATCAATACCTTCCTTTCGGAAAACCTTTCCGGCATCAAGATCACCCAGATCTTCAACAACGAAGGGAAGAAGCAGCGGGAATTCCGGGAAAGGAATGAATTCCTGAAATCCGCCAGAAACCAGGAGATCTTTGTTTTCTCCATTTTCCGGCCCATCATCTACATGCTGTATATCTCCTCGGTCATGGTGCTTTTCTACCTCTGCGCCAAGGGATATATCGACGGGACGTCCTTCATGGGCCAGACCCTGACCTCCGGCGTGCTGGTGTCCTTCTATATGTACATCAACCGTTTCTTCAACCCCATCCAGAACCTGGCGGACATGTTCAACCAGCTGCAGTCGGCCTTTGCCTCTGCGGAAAAGGTCTTCACGGTCATGGATATGGTGCCGGAGATCCAGGATGAGCCCGATGCGGCGGAGATCGACCACGTCCGGGGCGAGATCGAGTTTAAGAACGTCTGGTTCGCCTATGAAAACGAAGACTGGATCTTAAAGGACGTTTCCTTCCACATCAACCCGAAGGAGACCGTGGCCTTTGTGGGAGCCACCGGCGCCGGAAAGACCACCATCCTGGGCCTTGTGTGCCGGAACTATGATATCCAGAAGGGCCAGATCCTGATCGACGGCGTGGACATCAAAAAGTTCAAGGTCCGGTCGTTAAGGAGCCATTTCGGCCAGATGCTGCAGGACGTGTTCCTGTTTGAAGGTACCATTAAGTCCAATATCGTGCTGCATGAAGACTCCTTCACGGATGAGGAAGTGGCGGAAGCCTGCCGCTATGTCAACGCCGACAGCTTCATCAACCGCCTGCCCTTAGGGATGTATGAAGAGGTAAGAGAACGGGGCAATAACTTCTCCGCGGGCCAGCGGCAGCTCCTGTCCTTTGCCCGGACCATCATCCATAAACCGGAGGTCATGATCCTGGATGAAGCTACTGCCAACATCGATACGGAGACCGAACTCCTGATCCAGGATTCCCTGGAGAAGATGATGAATATCGGCACCATGCTGATCGTTGCCCACCGGCTTTCCACGATCCAGCACGCGGACAAGATCATCGTCATCGACCATGGTGAGATCATCGAAGAAGGCAGCCATTTCGAACTGCTGGAGAAGCGCGGCGCCTATTACGAGCTTTACCGCCTCCAGTACGAAGAAAAGGAAGCTTGAGGATAAAGCATCCTTGAGTAAAATGAGAGTGGCCCGGAAAAAAGAGCCAGGCCTGAATAAAATGAATGGTCCTGATTAAGGATTATGTTTTTCGCCGGAGGTCTGTAATAAGGACTCCGTATGAAAGAGTACAGAAAGTCCCTGTACGGTCGGAAAAGCCTGCAGGGACTTTCTGCTTTTCGATTCCGTCGATCCGACAATTACATTGTCAATAAAATATCATAATTTGACAAAATCCATGAATTTTGTTATCATAAAAGCGGATAAAATCGAACGGAAAACAGCTTATATTCAGATAAAAATCATTTATCAGAGACAAAACAGCAGTACTGGACGTCAGTTCAGTTCTTTTGCATGCGGAGAGTGTTTTCGGGGAGATACCTGCTGCAGAAGGGAAAATCGGACACCTTGTTCAGCTGACGGGAAGGGGAATTATGAGTAAGGAAAAGCAGACATTTGAGCAGTTTTTGTATGCTTACGACCAGACGGAGATCTACAATCATAACAGTGTGGAAGAACAGCACCGTTATGCCCACCTGTATAAAAAGGACCGGAGTGAATTAAAACCTGAAGATCTGGAATTCATGAAAGAATTTGAGGAGAAAACGCCGGAAACGCTGCTGGAATTAAGCCAGCGCACCCATTATGAAGCCCGGCGGATCTTTCCCAACAGTGAAAAAAAGCAGATCGTGATCTACCGTCATTCCCGCTTTTTCTATTATCCCGAGCATGACCATGATTATATCGAGATCATTTACGTGGTAAACGGCGAGCTCCGTCAGAAGCTGAACGGCAAGGATATGATCCTCCAGAAAGGCGACGTGTGCATCCTGGATCTGAATTCACGCCACACGGTCTATCCCGCGGAAGAAGACAACGTTACCATCAACCTTTTACTGCGGCCTGAGTATTTTGAGCACAAGTTTTTTACGAAGCTCGGGGACAATGACGTGATCTCTTCCTTCTTCCTGCAGGCCCTGCATGAGAAGAAGGATACCCAGCGTTATCTGCTGCTGCATACGGATAAAAACGACAGCCATATGTATAATCTGCTGCGGTGGATCTGGGAAGAGCAGCAGGTGGACCGGCCGTTTACGGACGCGATCCAGTCCAACATCCTGAACATCTTCCTGATCGAGCTGGTTCGTTCCTGCGTCAACATGGACGACCTGCCCCAGATCAATAAGCAGCATACCATGATCAACAAGGTGCTGGATTACATTTCCGAGAACTGTTCCACCTGTTCCATTACGGACCTGGCGGATCATTTCGGTTATTTCTCCACCTATATGGGCGATTTCATCAAACGGAATACCGGCCAGAGTTTTTCCGATATCCGTCTGAAGATCCGCCTGAACGAAGCCAAGACCCTGCTGAAATCCACCAACATGTCCATCGTGGAGATCGCGGAGAGCATCGGCTATTCCAATATTTCTCACTTCTACCGGCTGTTCAGAAAGGACTGCAGCATGACGCCCATTCAGTACCGGGCCGCCTTCTCCCTTCTGGACAACAGCGCGGAAGAAATCACCGGCTAAGGCTTCCCCTTTGGGGAAGCTGTCTGCCGCAAGGCAGACTGATGAGGTCCTCATCCGTCATGCTTCGCATGACACCTTCCCCAGAGGGGAAGGCTTTGGACTTCCTTATACGGCATAGTTTATGAACCACCTTCCCCTTCGGGGGGAGGTATTTTTGAAGAAAGAGAGGTTTGTTATGTCTGATCACACAGTCCGTCCCGTTGTCCGGGCAAAAACCGGTTCATACGTCGGCGTCACGGAGCCGAACGGCACACATTCTTTCCGGGGCATCCGGTTTGCGACCTTTAACCCCTGGGAAAGGCCTGTTATCGTACCTGAGAGTGATGCGTGTTTCGAGGCTGACACGTACGGCCCGTCTTCCGCATCGGGCGATCCCGGAAGCCTGACCCTGGCCATCTATCTGAACCCGGAAACCGATGATCCGAAGAAGAAGGTTTATTTCTGGCAGTTCGGGAGCGCCCAGATGGGCGGGACCATGGACCGCCACCATTACGAAAACTTTGTCAAGGAAAACCCGGACATTATCGTGGTGACCACCAATCACCGGGGAAACGTCTGGGGCAGTCTGGACCTGTCCCTGCTGGAAGGGTATGAAGAAAAGGAAGAACTTTACAATGCTTCCAACAACCTGACCCGGCTGGACCTGCTGGCGTGTCTTCAGTGGGTCCATCAGAACATCGCCTGTTTCGGCGGCGATCCGGAAGATATCACCATCGGCGGCCATTCGTCGGGCTCCAACAATACCACCTGCCTTCTGATGATGCCGGAAGCTTATCCCTTCTTTAAAAAGGCGCTGTGCCAGGCGTCCTTCTCATGCGATATCAGCCTGCAGAGCCGGGAGACCGCAAAGAAGGTAGCGGCAGCGCTGTTTGAAAAGCTTGGCGTCAGGTCTGTGGATGAGCTGCTTTCCTGCAGCCGGGAGAAGATCAATGAAGCTGCCGGGGATCTGATGAAGGATGCCATGACCGGCGCCCTGGAGCGCTTCAACATGGAGAACAAGCTGTTCAGCCCGGTCATGGACGATGTGGTGCTGAAAGAAGACTGCTTTAAGAATGTAGCGGACGGCGTTCTGAAGGATAAGATCCTGATGTTCGGCAACAACTCCGGCGAATATGACCAGCAGTATGAACGTTTCATCGGACAGGAAGACGGCGCAGAGAAGGCTCTTGCTTTCACGATAGAGCAGAACTGGGGCAAGCTTTCCGAAAGGGGATGGAACAAAGCGCATGCTCAGGACGTGATCAATGCCTTCATGTCCCACAACACCCTTTACGGTCGGGATGCTTTTACGGCGGCAAAGGATCTGAAAAACGATCTTTACTTAAGGGACGGCGCCATGCTCTTTGCCCTGGCGGCAGCTCCTTATAATAAAACCTATATGTACTACCTGGACTGGAGTATTGAAAAGGAGAACGGGAAGCGGGCGGCCCACGGATCCGAGAACGATATCGTGGCCAGACGCTGGGAAAATGTCCCGGAAAACATGCTGGAGACCGCCGATACCCTGAGCCGTATCTTTGCCTCCTTTATTCTGACCGGCGACCCGGTGCCCGAAGGCGAAGCTATCGAACTGAAGACCTTTGACCGGGAGAATTTCGAGACCCTGTACATTGACGAAAATCCCCGGGCAGTCCATGGCGTCAGGCGCGAGGACGCAGAACTCCTGATGCCCTTATTAAGAGAATACCCGATGCTTCCCTAAAGGCATCCCTTAAGGCTTCCTCAAAGGCTTCCCCTCTGGGGAAGCTGTCTGCCGTAAGGCAGACTGATGAGGCCTCAAAGATAATGCGGACACTTAATGAACACAAGCGTCAGTGCCGTGTGAATTTAGTGATCGCTTATGCAGAGAAGAAGCTGTCTGCCGCAAGGCAGACTGATGAGGCCTCAAAGATAATGCAGACACTTAATGAACACAAGCGTCAGCACCGTGTGAATTAAGTGACCGCTTATGCAGAGAAGAAGCAGTCTGCCGAAAGACAGACTGATGAGGCCTCATCCCTGAGGCCTCATCATAAAACGGTTGTATTCTTTACGTTTGAAAGATCAGACAGAAACTTAAAGTACCCATCCCAACTCTCAAAAAACCGCAGCGTTGCTCCCCTGTTATAATGTCTGGAAACCGGTCAGGATCTCCTGGAACTTTTCATCTGCCTCTTCCTGAGACAGGCCGCTCTGCACCAGGGCAGGGGCTGCAAGCATATTCCAGGCATCCGCAAACGGCATGGAGGGCATGAAAACGATCATTGTACCGCCGAGGGCGATGATATCGTTGTTGATGATGCTGTTGATCAGCTTTACTGCCCGCTCATTTGCGGCAACCTCTCCGATTGCGGTGGAAGCACGGAATACAAAGGGATCCTTGCACCGGACATTGACGCGTTTGACAAATGCGATATCCAAAGCGCTGGTGCCGATCAGCAGATCATACTCGCCGGGTTCGCTTGCCCACTCCTGGAGCTGCGTGTTGTAGGATGCAAGATCTTCCTTAGTCACAGCCAATTCGATCGTTTTTTCCTCGCCGGCCTTTAAGAACACCTTCCGGAAGGTCTTCAGTTCCTTTTCGGGCTTATCAAAACGGGTGACCACGTCATGGATATACAGCTGCACGACTTCCGCGCCGTCGACGCTGCCGGTATTCTTTACGGTGACCTGTACCGGAATGTCGCCTTCCTCTACATTCACAGTTTCAGGGACTTGAACGTCTGTGATGGCAAAGGTGGTGTAGGACTTACCGTAACCGAAGGGGTACAGAGGCGCCACCTGCTTCTTGTCATAGTAACGATAGCCGACATAGATGCCTTCACCGTACACAGCTTCTTTGTTTTCCCCGGGGAAGCTTAAATAAGTGGGCATATCGCGGTCATATCTGGGCCAGGTCAGGGGCAGCTTGCCGGAAGGATTGACTTCCCCAAACAGAACCTGGTTAAAGACCTTGCCGCCCATCATGCCGGGATAGAAGGCACAGACAATGGCGTTGACCCGATCCACATAATCCATCAGAGAAACAGGACCTTCCGCATTGATCAGGATGACGACTTTTCCTCCGGCCGCAGATGCTTCCGCAATTGCCTGTTCCAGAGCCGCCTTGTCGTCCTCATCCATTTCCATGTGAGGACGATCCGCACCTTCCTGACCGTTTGCGCCGACGGTGACGATCCAGACTCTGGTATCTTTGTCTGCCTTCCCGAAGGTAACACGGTCTTCGCCCAACGTTTCCACAGCAGCCGTATAGGGATTGGTCTGCAGGGAGGTATCCACCTGCGCGCTGCCTGCGCCGCTGCCGACGAAATGCCTGCTGCGTTTGCCATAGAAGGCGATCCTGGTATCTTTGGAAGTCAGCGGCAGTGTTCCGTCATTCTGCAGCAGGATCATGCCTTCCCGCGCGGCAAATTCTGAGGCTGCAATACCTTCCTGCATGTCAAACTCGGCTAAACGCCCCTTCATGGCCGGCATCTGCAGGATCAGTTCCAGAATGCGCCGGACAGATGTATTTAATTTTTCCTCGGAGAGAGTTCCATCCTTAACAGCATTGACAATGCACTTGATCCCTCTGGGACCGGGCATGGCCAGATCGTTGCCCGCATTCAGCGCGGCGACCTGGTCATATGCGGCGGACCAGTCGGAAACAACAACACCGTCAAAGTTCCACTCTTCTCTGAGCATATGGTCCAGCAGCCAGGGATTCTGGGCGCAGGGAACGCCGTTAATAGAATTGTAGGCAGACATGATCGTCTGCACGCCGGCATCGATACATGCCTTGTAGCCCGGCAGATAGATCTCCCGCAGTGCGCGCTCGGAAACAAACTCATTCACACCCATACGCTCTGTTTCCTGATTGTTGGCTGCGTAATGCTTTGCGTTGGCAATAACGCCTTCCGCGATCACGCCCTTCACGAAGGCAGGTGCCAGCCGGGACACCAGGCAGGGATCTTCCGAGTAACCTTCAAACAGACGTCCGTTCCGGGGATCCCGATGGATATTGATATTCGGCGTACCCAGCACAACGTCTACACCCGCTGTGTTCATTTCTTTTCCAAGCGCATGGCCGCAGGCCTCAATAGGTTCGGGATTCCATGTGGAACCAAAGAAAATGCCGGGAGGATAGCAGCCCAGTTCCGGCAGGGCGGAGGTGTCCTTATCACCTAAGCCCATCTGGACAGCCATCTCCTGTGCGCCCATCATCAGGCCGCCCATGCCGCCAAAGGTTTCCTGGTCCAGAGGGGTACCGGCTTCCCGGCTCCTCTTATCGACGATCTCAAAACCCACCTGGCTGGCGTACTGCAGGCTGTTGAAACCCGTTCCGCCATCCAGCCAGAGAGTTTCCGGAATGCCGTACTTTTCCAGACCGGCAGTTTTAAAGGGACTGCCGCCGGTGATAACCTGGGCCTTCTCTTCCAGTGTCATTTCCTGAATGATACTTTCAATAGACTGAAGATCGGTCAACTTCGTGCTCATATTTTTCCTCCTGTTATTATTTTTTTCTGATTCTGTCTTTAAAGTTTTTACTGATTTCCGGGACGTCAAGTGAATATATCACATTGTTTTCCAACCTGCCCGAATGCGTGTTTCCAGCTCGGACAGGGGGCGCAGACCGCTTAGAGCGTCATACGCTGTTACGCAGCAGGCACCCTCCGCAGCCGCTAAAGCAGCACAGTCTGCGGGATCTTTCCCCATCAGAGCGCCTGTTAAAAAGGCTGCTATGCTGGTGTCTCCCGCGCCCGTTCCGGAACGGACAAATTCAGCTTTGAAGCAGGGCTGAGTGCCCGTTCGATCTGCCCAAACGGCCGTGTCAAGCTGCAGCCCGGCTTTCTCAAAACATGCCTTATCAGCAGTCTTATAGACCATGCCGGCGACTCCGCATTTGATAAGCACGACCCGGCAGCCCAGGGACAGCACCTGCTCTGCCAGGGACAGCGCCTCCGTATTCAGATCCAGATTCTCGGTCATATCTCCGCCCATGCGTGTAAGCCGCTCATACTGTCTGCGATCCGCCATAAAGCAAAGCTCTTCAAAACTAGGCACAAAAAAGTCCACATAGGGCAGCAGCCTCCGGAGGATCGTCATCCAGTCAACGTTTCCCGCGGGGGAGTTCGGATCGATCGCCGCAAAATCGAGACTGGTGGCTGCTCCGTGTTCTTTTGCGCGCCGGAACAGCTTCACAAGCTCTTCTCCATCCTGTTCGATCATTTTTTTCATCAGCGGCGGATAGCCAAAGTGAAACAGCGCTGTACCGTCAAAGACGCTGTCGGGGATATCCGAGCTGACGAAAGTGTCGTTGGCTCCCGGATCATGAAGAAAGACCCGGTCGATTCCCGGAATTGCCAGAACAACGGAATAGGAAGTTTTTCCCGTCCTGTCCACGATAAGTCCGCCTGCGTCATAGGAAGAGAGGATATTCTGAACCATACTGCCAAAAGCATCGTCTCCGATCTTGCCAAGCAGCTGCACGTCATTTCCCAACAGCTTGAGAGCAAGGCCGGTATTCGCAACGCTGCCTCCCGTATGAACGTCAGCGCCGTCCATATGGATGAGCTTTCCGGGCTCAAGCAGATCTCCCAGATTCCTGTATTTATGATGAGAGGGAAAAACCGGCGTGATATCGACGCAGATATGACCTGCAGCAACAATTTTACTCATAATTGCCTCCTGTCAGAAACAGGGTCATCCGGCATGGGATGGCCCTGTTCATTATCGCGGTCCGATCACACCAGTCCCATGATCAGATTCATGGTATACATCTCCAGCTGCTCGAATTTGCGCTCGGCTATCAGTTTGTCAGCGTAATCGTAGTTATAGCGCGCGGCCTTCTCTTCCAGAGCCTTGAAGATCTCCAGACTGTTCTTCAGGTGCTCGTAGCTGTCTTCATCGGAGGTTGTGCGCATGGCTTTGACGTCCAGACCTACATAGCCTTTCTCCCAGTAGCGGTTCTCACAGAGAACTTTGATCTGGTTGAATGCCTGACGCAGGTTTTCCACACCGAAGCTCTTGTCCTGGTCATAGCGGATACCGTTCTGATCGTTAAGATGGACGGTGAAGAGCTTATCGAAGGCCAGGGCAAAACCGATCTCATTGGCAGGATCAAGACCCGCCAGAACGGCATGGGCGCTCTCAAGGTTGGCGCCGACACGCTTGGGGTCGATGGTGGCGGCAGACACGCCCATCACATGGCCGATAGTGCCGCAGAAGGAGCGATCGATGGGTTCGTTGGGTTTGGGTTCGATGCAGACGCGGATGGTATCGTCGTAGCGGAGCATGTTGTTGATCGCCTCAACGATCTGCTTCGTGGCGGTGACGGGGCTCTTGCTCTCTGCGCAGAGGGTGCCTTCGCGGGCCAGCCAAAGCACGATCAGGTCGCAGCCCAGTTCACGGGCGATGTCGATGGAACGGTAGGCGCGCCACATGGCAAACTCGCGGTCGGCTGCGCTGGTGCTGGTGAAACCGCCGTCGGCGGTGTGGGAGTCCATCCACAGTCTCGGCGCAACGAACTCGGCGGCCAGGCCGTACTTATCCAGCATTGCCTTGACTTTGCGGGCTTCAGCTTTGATCTCTTCCTCGGAAAGATCGTTCATATTGGGGACCACGTCGTCGTCATGGAACTGCACGGCGGAGAATCCCAGTTCGGCAAATTTGGCGAATTTGGCCTCCAGGCTGATGGGCTGACGGGTCTCGGGGCCATAGGAGTCGGCGCCGGTATGGACGTTCCAGGGACCTACGGTGAATTTGAATTTAGACATAATGTTACCTCCTTGATAAGATTATTTGTTTTTTTCATGTCTGAATCATAGCAGATCACTCCGTTTCCATCATGTATTTCCTTATGGGGTTTTGGTAGATTAATTTGCTTTTTGTGTTGACAATCTTAGTGGTGTTTTTTAAGATGAGACTATAAGTATGGAGGTGGAGATATGAGCAGCGAGTTTGAAGTGGTATCTCACGAACAGTTTTCATATTTAAATGTTTTCCTTGTCCGCTTGTTCTCAAGGACGCCGCATATCCATCGGGACCTGGAGATCGGCGTTATCCTGGAGGGCTCTGTTTCGGTGAAACTCGGGACCGGCTCATGGAAGCTGGGAGAAGGCGATATCTACCTCATTAACTCACTTGAAGTTCATGAGTTTGCCGCGGAAGGAGACGGCACATTGGTTTTGGCCGTTCAGGTCTCACTCAACCTGCTGGAGCCTTTTCTGCCCAATGCTGCCATGATGCGTTTTCTGGCCGATCCGCCGCTGCGGGCAGCCCTTAAGCCGCCAGAATACGATACGATCTTTCAATCTTCTTTAGAACTGGCTTATCAGTATTATCAAAAGCCGGACAATTACGAGCTGAACTGCTTCCGGCTGATCGTTTCCATTCTCGGCGGCCTGCGCGCCGGCCTGCCGACGCAGTCGATGAGGGAACAGGACTATGCCGCCATTAAGCGCCGCGCTGACCGCCTTGTCGCCGTTACCGACTATATCGACCGGAACTTCCAGCGCAAGCTTCTGCTGGATGAGATCGCGCAGCAGCAGCATCTCACAATGACATACCTCTCGCATCTGTTTAAAGAAGCTTTCGGTCTCAGTTTTCAGGAATATCTCAAAGAGAAGAGGTTTGAATATGCTTATCAGCAGCTTTCCAGAACCGGCAAAACTGTACTGGATGTCAGCCTGGAAAGCGGTTTCTCCGACGTCCGGTATCTGAATCGATTGTTCCGGGAAAAACTCGGCTGTTCTCCGCAGGAGTATCGTGCAAGGCTGTCAGGAACAGCAGGGCTGCAGCGAAAGGCCTCACTGGAAAGCCTGCAGCATTTTTTGACGGAGGACGACACACTCGCCGTGCTTACCGAATTGCAGAACCATGTTCCGGGAAATGCATCATCCCGATAGTGTAGGCGTGCCTCAGATTCCGGCCGTTTTCCGATAAAAGAGGGGCTGACGCTTCACCTGAAGCGGCAACCCCTTTTCCCTTTTTATGAACTTTAATGTGCAGGATCCTGCGCACATGTGTACAGAAATCTGACGAATGCGCATGATCCCCGAATAAAACCTTAAACCTCTTCCGGTGATCAATAGGTCGTGCCGGGTTCGTAAAACTCGAAGATCACGCCGTCGTTGTCTTTTTCGGCGGCGGGGTCGTGGGAGGTCCAGCCGATCAGGAGAACGCCCTGTTCCCGTTCCTTTAAGACTTCTTCGGGCCGTTCGCCGATCATGAAGGCGTTGAAGTCGGGCTTTGTGATCTTATTCAGCCACAGGCGGCTTAATGCCCAGGCGGTGGCCGGATTGTGCTCTTTCAGATAATGTTCATAAGGCATGGCCAGCTGGCCCCGGACGATGTCCGGGGCGTTTTTCTTGAACCACAGGACGATCCGGGGATCAAAGGACTCGATGCAGAAAACGCCTTTATAGGTCCGTAGGATATCCAGCGTCTTCTGGCAGAGCTCCGCGTTTTTCTTTCCGGCGGTCTTCAGTTCCACGATCAGCGGACCGCCGCCGTAGAACGTATCCAGCACATCCGTGAAAAGAGGAATGGTCTCGTTTGTGCCGCAGAGCTTCATGCGGTGCAGCTCTTCATAGGTGAAGGCATCCACCCGGCCTCGGACCTGGCAGACCCGGTCCAGGGTATCGTCATGGAAGACCACGACCTGGCCGTCTTTGGAAAGCTGGACGTCAAGCTCCGCGCCGTAGCCGGCTTCTCTGGCCCGCCTGAAGGCGGCCAGGGAGTTTTCCGGAACGGATTTGTCCTGGGTATGGAGCCCTCTGTGGGCGTAATTAACACGCATAAATGGTTTTTTTGCCGATTCAGATGATCTGCTCATTTCATCTCCTTGAAAATCCGGGAATATAAGTGTAGAATGTTTTTATATAACAGATCTGGACAGCGGGCATGATACCCCGCGGATCCTGCCATCATTATAGTACACCGGGCTGAAAATTTCTACTGCCGCAGACAGAAAATCAGCATGAAGAAATATAGCAGGAAGAAATACAGGCGGAAGAAATACAGCGGGAAGAAAAATATCCCACGGGTATAGGCCTATGCAGGAAAGGCCGGTTGTATGGCGGATAACAAAACGGATCTGCAGGGAGGAACAGATGAAACTGAATTACAAGAGGACCTGCCTCATCGGATTTGCCTTTTTCGGCATCCTGCTTCTGTGGCAGGTGTATGATTCCTGGTGTCCCACGTTTCTTACGGACATCTTTGCCCGCCGGATGTACGGCCTGTCTTCGGCGGAATTAAAAGCCGGCGATCCGGAAAAGATCCTGAACGTCCAGTGGCTGGTGGGCATCATCATGGCCTGCGACAACCTGGCGGCTCTGATCCTGCTGCCGGTATTCGGGCGGCTCTCGGACAGGACCCGCACGCCCATCGGCAAACGTATGCCCTACATCCTTGTGGGTACGGCAGTGGCAGCAGCAGCTTTTCCGTTTATACCGCTGATGTTCCATAAGAACAATATCGCCGGCATGGTCATCATGATGGCCGTCGTGCTCCTGTTCATGATGATGTACCGGAACCCGGCCGTTTCCCTGATGCCGGATATCACGCCGAAACCCTTGAGGGCAAAGGCCAACGGCATTATCAACATCATGGGCTACGTAGGCGGCGCCTGCGCCACGGTGCTGGGCATTTTCCTGAAACTGTCGGATTACATCAACGTGCCCGACGCGGCCCGGAAGCTCTGGATCATCGAGATCCCCTTCCTGGCAGCCTCCGTCCTTATGGTGATCTCGGCCCTGGTGCTGTTCTTTACCATCAAGGAAAACAAGGTCGAGAAAGAAATGGCCGATGAACTGGCAAAGGGCGAGGAACTGGCCGCCATCGAGACGCCGGTGGACGACAACAAGCCCATGTCAAAGGCCAACAAGCGCATGCTGCTGGCGATCCTCGGCGCCGAATTTTTATGGTTCATGTCGGACAATGCTTTGGGCACATACATCGGCAACTACGTGATCTACTACCTGAATTCAGCCTCCTCCGGCACCATGATCATGACCATCGTGGGCGGCCTGGCCTCTGTTGTGGGCTTTGCCATTGCCGGCACCATCGCCGATAAGATCGGCCGGAAATGGACCATTTCCACCGGCCTCTTTATTACGATCCTGGGCCTGGTGCTGATGAGCTTTGCAAAACCTACCGGAAAGGTCACCGGCGCCAACGGCGAATACGCCTTCCCGGCCTTTCTGTACGTGATCTGGGTGCTGAAGGGCTTCGGCATGGCCCTGGTCCACAACTGCTCCTTCCCCATGGTGGTGGAGCTCTGCTCTTCAAAGAAGATCGGCCAGTTCACGGGCTATTACTATGCAGCCTCCATGTCGGCCCAGACCGTCACTCCGGTGCTTCTGGGCCTGTCCCTGAACGCCACCGGCGCCTGGAGAACACTGCCGGTCTACGCAGCGGTCATGAGCGTTTTAAGCTGCCTGGTGTTCACGCTGCTGGTCAAAAATATCAAAACCCGGAAAGTACAGAACGTCAAAGGCCTGGAAGCCTTCGGCGCGGACGATTAAAGCCGGAAGCCCTCGGCGCGGTCGACTAAAGCCGGAAGCCCTCAGCGCGGACGACATAAGCCTTCCCCTCTGGGGAAGGTGGCGCGAAGCGCCGGATGAGGCCTCATCCACCCCCGGCTTCGCCGGCGGTCCCCCTTCCCCAAAGGGGAAGGCATAAGGAGAAAATATGTCAAGAACTATCATTACTGTTGTCGGGAAGGATACCGTGGGTATTATTGCCCGGGTCTGCACCTTCCTGGCGGATCATAACGTCAACATCCTGGATATCAGCCAGACCATCCTGCAGGACATGTTCAATATGATGATGATCGTGGATGCCGGAAGATCCGAGCTCTCCCACGAAGCCCTGGCCGGCGGTCTGAAGGAACTGGGAGAGAAGATCGGCATCACCATCACCTGCCAGAAGGAAGAAATCTTCGAAAGCATGCACCGGATCTGATCTTCCTGCTTCGGCACATGGATAAGTCCGGTACAGGACGGCAGAACCGCCGGCTTCCGGACGACCTGCCGCGGCAGCAGCAGCGCACGGGAAAAAATAAACGATCCATCCGGAAAGGGCTCAGTTGTTATGATCTCAAGACTCGAAATATCCGAAACCAACCAGATGATCGAACAGGAAAAGCTGGATGTCCGCACCATTACCATGGGCATCAGTCTGCTGGACTGTATCGATACGGATAAGGAAAAACTGAAGAAAAACATTTATGATAAGATCCTGCGCCTTGCGGGAAACCTGGTAAAGACCGGCGATGAGATCGCCGTGGAATACGGCATCCCGGTGGTGAACAAACGGATCGCCGTGACCCCGGTCTCCCTGATCGCGGGGCAGGCCCTGAAGACGCCTGCGGATTTTGCGGAAGTCGCGAAGGTACTGGACAAGGCTGCCCACGACATCGGCGTCAATTTTATTGGCGGGTATTCGGCCATCGTTTCCAAGGGCATGACCCCCGCCGACAGGAATCTGATCCTCTCCATTCCGGAGGCCATGGAAGAGACCGAGAATGTCTGTGCTTCCGTAAACGTAGGTTCCACCAAGACCGGCATCGATATGGATGCGGTCTTCCTGATGGGGAAGATCATCCGGGAGACAGCAGAGCGGACCAAAGACCGGGAATGCATCGGCTGCGCGAAGATCGTGGTCTTCTGCAACGCTCCGGACGATAATCCCTTTATGGCCGGCGCTTTCCACGGCGTGACCGAAGGCGATGCTGTTATCAATGTGGGCGTCAGCGGTCCCGGCGTAGTGAAAACCGCCCTGACAAAGGTCCACGGAGAGGATTTTGAGGTGCTCTGCGAAACGGTGAAAAAGACTGCCTTCAAGGTGACCCGTGTGGGCCAGCTGGTGGCTCACGAAGCTGCGAAGCGTCTGGGCGTACCCTTCGGCATTGTGGACCTGTCTCTGGCACCGACTCCTGCCGTGGGTGACTCCGTGGCGGAGATCCTGGAAGAGATGGGCCTGGAATCCGTCGGCGCGCCGGGCACCACCCTGGCGCTGGCGCTTTTGAACGACCAGGTGAAAAAGGGCGGCGTCATGGCATCGTCCTATGTGGGCGGCTTAAGCGGCGCCTTCATCCCCGTTTCCGAAGACCACGGCATGATAGAAGCCGTGGAAGCAGGGCTTTTATCCATAGAAAAGCTGGAAGCCATGACTTCCGTCTGCTCTGTGGGGCTTGATATGATCGCGGTCCCCGGGGACTGCGACGAATATACCATCGCCGGCATTATAGGCGATGAGGCGGCCATCGGCATGATCAACCAGAAGACCACCGCCGTCCGTCTGATCCCGGCCATCGGGAGGAAGGTGGGAGACCATCTGCATTTCGGCGGGCTTTTGGGAGACGCCCCCGTGATGGCAGTCAATCCTGCCTCCTGCAAAGAGCTGGTTACCCGCGGCGGCCGGATCCCCGCGCCGATCCACAGCTTCAAGAACTGACCAGCCTTCCCCTTCGGGACACCAGAAGCCTTCCCCTCTGGGACCCAAAAGCCTTCCCCTCTGGGGAAGGTGGCGCGAAGCGCCGGATGAGGCATGTGCTGATACAAAACCTCATCCACCGCCTGCGGCGGTCCCCCTTCCCCAAAGGGGAAACCTCATCCACCGCCTGCGGCGGTCCCCCTTCCCCAAAGGGGAAGGCTTGATAATACTGAAAGGAGATACTTATGGGCCTTATTCACATGAATTTTTTATCCAAGGAACTGGGCATGCCCACGGACATTAACGTGATCATCCCCACTTACGCCAGGAGCGATTCCACCGTCGGTACGGAGCGGAATCCTTATGTCCCGGGCATGAAATTCCAGGTGCTCTGGCTTCTTCACGGCGGCGGAGGCGACTATTCGGATTATCTGAAATACACGAATATCCAGCTGTACGCGGAGGAGAACCGTATCGCCGTGGTGACCGTGAGTGGGTACAATTCCAGCTATGAAAATAAGGATGGCGCGGCCCATTATATGGACTATGTAACGAAGGAGCTTCCGGAAATGTGCCGGGCCATCTTCCCCTTCAGCGAGAAGCGGGAGGACAACTTCATCGGCGGCCTGTCCATGGGTTCTGGCGGCGCGTTCAAGATCGCGATGCTGTATCCCGAGCAGTACGGAACCGCCCTCATCATGTCCGGCGGCTCCCAGCCGCTGACCGGTGAAGCCGTGGCTTTCGATGCAGAAGCCTATGTGAAGCGCCTGGGCGGCTTCCGTCTTCCCCTGCCGGACGGCCGGGACAAGAGAGGCACCGCGGATGATGCTTTCTTCAACGCGAAGAGAAACATCGATGAAGGCCGTCCCCTGCCGGAATTCTTCTTTGCGGTGGGACAGGATGACTTCTTCCTGAACAGCCACAGGAACTGCGTGAAGCTTACCCGGGAGATGGGCTATACCGTCCATGAATCCGAGACCCCGGGCTTTGCCCACGAATGGCGCTTCTGGGACAAGACCCTGGATGAAGCCCTGTCAAAATGGCTGCCCTTAAAGCGGGATTATATCCTTCCGGAAAAATAACCCCGGCGATCCTCTGATAATAATTTATATGTCGTGATGAAGCAGATGATCGGCACCAACTGGATAATAACCCCGGCGTCATCTGGATAATAACCCCGGCGTCATCAGACTTGAACTGAAAAAGGATTTATGGTATAGTCTCATCATGAACACTTAACAGAAAAAGCCTGCAGGGAAAACGGCCAAAGAAATCCGTCGGAAAGCTGTCAGGCTGCTTAAGTGGAAAGGGAGAAAAAGAAAAAGGAGAGCATGAAAATGGCTGAAGAAGTAAAAAAGACCATTACAAAGGCTTCGGATACTGCCAAGAAAGCTGCTGAACCCGCCAAAAAGACGGTGACCAAAGCGGCGGAAGGCACGAAGAAAACCGTACAGGCGGCTTCCGACGGAGCAAAGAAGACCGTCAGGGCTGCAGCTGACAAAACCAAGAGCGCTGCAGGCGCAGCTGCGGATACCGCGAAGAAGACCGTAAAACGGGCCTCCGACGCCGTGGATACGGCGGAAGAGAAAGTCACGGAAGCGGCTGCTGAAGTAAAGGATACCGCTAAAGAGAAGGTCTCCCAGGGACAGCGTAAGATCAAGGAAGCCAAACCCACCGGCAACGCCACCCTTCTCCGGATCTTTGCCGTCATCTGCTGGGTGCTCGCCCTTGCGGCGGAAGTCATGGCCATCCTGGTCATTGTCGAACGGATCGAGCTGCCCATGCCGATCATCTGGGGCGTCATCATCTTCCTCGTGGTAGATCTGATCTTCTGTGTCGTGGCCTCTCAGCTCTGGAAGAAAGCCAACCATATCGATCCTGCGTCAGAGAAGAATCCGCTTAAATTCTGGCTGTGGAACAACATCGGCGTCATCATGGCAGCCGTCTGCTTCCTGCCCTTCATCATCATCACCCTGACCAACAAGCGGGCCGATGCCAAGACCAAGCTCATCGCCACCCTGGCAGCTGTCGGCTGTATGGCAATAGCCGGACTTACCGGCTATGACTGGAATCCGGTTTCCCAGGAGCAGAAAGCCTCTGCGGAACATGTGCTGGAAGGCGTTGACGTTTACTGGTCCAATTACGGCCACCGTTACCATCTGGACGAGAACTGCTCCTCCTTAAGCCGTTCCGCCGCCCTGACGTACGGAGACGTTGACCAGGCCATCGCAGCCAACAAGACCCATCTGTGCAAGTTCTGCTTCAACAACCACGCGGAAGAATATGAGGGACTGGAGAAACTCATAGCCGGAGCGTCGGAATAAAGAATACGGATCTGTCTGACAGATAAAAGAGGGGCCTCCGCCTTAGACGGAAGCCCCTCTTTTTTGACCCGAAAAACAGCTTCAGACCGCTTTCCGGTAATCCTTCCCTGTGATTTTATGAAATAGCGGTCTTACTCATCGAATTCGATCTCAACAATAAAACTTGCCCCGATCTTTGTTTTGCTCACCACGGTCCCTGTCGCGGAAGTGATGCGGTTTTCCGAAGTGAAGTTTTTGGACATGGCGGCCGCGGGTTCCGCCGTGTAATAATAGGCATGGGGAAGCTTGCCTTCCGTGATGCTGACGGTATCCCCTACATTCAGCACATCCCGTTCCATATCAAAGGGTTCGATTCTCATATAAGCGCCTCCGTTAAGCTCCTGCATTCCCGATGAGGGGGAGCATCATAAATTTCAGATTAATGTTTCATCCGGCCACCGTCCCGTCCGGCAACCGACTCATTCAGTCACCGTCTTGTCAGGCCGCTGTCCGCACAGCCTCCGAAATGGACACACCGGTTTTATACATCATAGTATCAGATGAAACAGAAGAAGTATAACAGAAAAAAAGCTGTTTTTCCATGGCCTTTTTTATTTAAGCACCATGGATTTTTTATTTAAACACCATGGCCTTTTGTATATAAATACCATGGCTTTTTGCGCTTTAAAAGACCAGGTTTTTGATTTTTACAGAACAAACTTCTGTTTTTTAAAATAACCGGCACGAGTTTAATGAATAAGCATGATTTTTTAAGAACAAGCCTGTATTTTCCGCTTGTCAAAAAGGGATATTTCCTATATACTTTATGAGTGTTTTTGTGCGTTTAAAAGCCTGGAGACAATTGATCATCTGAAACGGACAGGCCGTCAGGAGAACAGGCCGTTCAGGGAGCAGGCCACTGCTTCCGCATCAGTTAAATGATCAGGCCTTTTCAGACGGAATGGGCTGTCCCGAAGCCTTCGGAAGGCTTACCGGGACCCTGTGAAAGGAGCATATATGTCTAAGAAACTGGAAGATTATGTAATTGCTATTCCGGATTTCCCGGAAGAAGGTGTTATTTTCCGCGACGTGACATCTATCTTAAACAGCGCGGAAGGCTTTAAGCTGGCCATTGATGAACTCAAGGCCAGACTTGAGGGCGTGGAGTTCGATGCCATCGCCGGTCTGGAGGCCAGAGGCTTCCTCTTCGGCACGCCGCTGTCCTACCTTATGGACAAGCCCTTTATCCCCGTAAGAAAGAAGGGCAAGCTGCCCCGGGAAACGGTGCAGAAGACCTATGATCTGGAATACGGCACAGCCACCATCGAGATCCATAAAGACGACGTTTACAAGGGAGAGAAGATCGTCCTTCTGGACGACCTGATCGCCACCGGCGGTTCCCTGAAGGCGGCAGCGGAGCTCTTCGAAGAGCTGGGATGCGAGATCGTCAAGGTCGTGGCCGTCATCGAGCTGGCCGGCCTTAACGGACGGGAAGTCATGAAGGGCTACGACGTGGACAGCGTGATCTGCTACGAAGGAAAATAAACTATATCCGCAGGAAAGAAAAGAATGGAAAATCAGGAAAAACTCATCAAATCAACTGTAGACAAGGACGATGTATCTCTTCCCGAAGAGAGCATGGAAGACTTTTTAAGCGATCTGGAAGAATCCTACGACCGCATGAAGGCAAGGGAAGTCATTGACGAATCCGCCGTTTCCCGGACGGATCCGCTTCTCTGGCAGAAGTTCAAGGAAATGATGGATGAATCCACCGTCGTCACCGGAAAGATCACGGAAGTGAACAAGGGCGGCGCAGTCATGGAAGTAGAAGGCGTCAGGGCCTTTATCCCGGCCTCCAAGCTGGCCATCGGCTACGTGGAGGATACGGAGACGTATCTGAACAAGACCGTGGACGCGGTGATCGTGGACGTGGACGAAGAAGCCCAGAAGCTGGTGCTTTCCGTTAAGGACATCCTGCTGGAAAAGGAGCGCGAAGCGAAAAAGGCCCGCATGGAATCCCTGCAGGTCGGTGAAGTGTTTGAAGGAAAGATCGCGTCTCTCAAGGATTACGGCGCTTTCGTAGACATCGGCGACGGCATCCAGGGACTGCTCCATATTTCCCAGATCTCCAACGAGCGCATCAACAATATCCGCAAGGTCCTGAAAGAGGGCATGGTGGTGAAGGTTGCGGTGACGAAGATCCAGGACGGCAAGATCTCCTTAAGCATGAAGGCCGCCAACAGCGCCCTGGCCGTGGAGAAGGCCGACGATGAACCCAGGGAATATTCCGATCATTCCCAGGCTGTCACCTCCCTCGGAGAGCTGCTGAAGAATATCAAATTCTGAGCCATAGGTATGGGTTCTCGCGGCTTCAAAAGCCCTGAAAATCCCGAAAAACGGGCAGTTCAGTGAATTCATTCGCTAAATTTCACAAAACCTTCAGGTTTTCTGAAGAAAGTTCTGCATATTAACAACTTGTCACTTATTAAATTTTTTTATATGCTGATAGAGTATCACCTGAAGCCGGAATTTGTTCCGGAAGATCAGTCTGAGAACCGGGCATAATTCGGGGAGGACAGTCTGTGAAGCTCCTGGAAGACAGAATTTTAAAAGAAGGCGTTGTAAAAGCGGGCGATATCTTAAAGGTGGATATGTTCCTGAACCATCAGATGGACATCAGCCTCTTTAAGGCCATGGCAGAAGAGTGGAAGCGGCTCTACGAGGGCGTTCCCATCAACAAGATCCTCACCATCGAAGCCTCCGGCATAGGGATAGCCGCCCTGGCGGGGCTGGTGTTTGAGGTGCCCGTGGTCTTCGCGAAGAAAGCCCAGACTTCCAACATTGACGGGGACGTGTATGCTTCCCATGTGTTTTCCTACACTCACAACCGGGAGTATCTGATCCGGGTCTCGAAGCAGTTCCTGCATCCGGAAGACAAGGTGCTGATCATTGATGATTTCCTGGCCAACGGCAAGGCCCTTCTGGGTCTTATCGACATCGTGCACCAGGCGGGGGCGGAAGTCGCCGGCTGCGGCATTGCCATCGAAAAAGCCTACCAGCCCGGCGGAAAGCTGGTCCGGGAAAGCGGCTACCGGGTGGAATCCCTGGCAAAGATCGAGTCCATGTCGGAAGATGGCATCGTCTTCGGATAAGGTTTTTTACACAGTTCTTATCTGCCGTGCGGCAGTTAAGATAAATCATTCTCAAAAACGGAGGAGAATTATGAAAAAGATTATGGCACTGGTTATGGCCATGGCCCTCTCCTGCTGCATGCTGTTCGGCTGCGGCTCCAACGGAGGCGACACGACCACCACAAAAGCTAGCGAATCCCAGGCCGATACTACGGCTCAGGCCGATACCACGGCTAAGGAAGAAACCGGTAAGGCCGTCAAGGTCGGTTTTATCTGCCTGCATGATGAAAACTCTACCTATGACCTTAACTTCATCAACGCAGCCAAGGAAGCCTGCAAGGCTGCCGGTCTGGAAGAGAACAAGGATTATTTCATCAAGACCGGTATTCCGGAATCTGCTGAATGCCTTACTGCTGCAGAAGACCTGATCGACCAGGGCTGCAACGTGATCTTCGCCGATTCCTTCGGTCATGAAGATTACCTCATCGAAGCTGCCAAGAAGTATCCCGACGTACAGTTTGCCCATGCAACCGGTACCAAGGCTCATACCGAAAAGCTGGCCAACTTCCACAATGCTTTTGCCTCTATCTATGAAGGCCGTTATCTGGCCGGCATCGCTGCAGGCATGAAGCTGAACGAGATGATCGAAAAAGGCGAGATCACAGAAGATAAAGCCCTCATCGGTTATGTCGGCGCTTTCACCTATGCGGAAGTTATCTCCGGTCTGACCTCCTTCTTCTTAGGCGCGCAGTCCATCTGCCCGTCTGCCAAGATGCAGGTGCAGTTCACCGGTTCCTGGTATGATTATCAGATGGAAAAGGAAGCTGCCACGACCCTGATCAACAACGGCTGTGTCCTGATTTCCGGCCATGCTGATTCTCTCGGCGCTCCCCAGGCCTGTGAAGAAGCCAAGGTTCCCAACATTTCCTATAACGGCTCTACCGAAAAGGCAGGCCCCAACACCTACATCGTTTCTTCCAAGATCAACTGGGCTCCTTACTATGAGTACCTGATCTCCAGCGTTAAGGAAGGCAAGGCCATCGACGCTGACTGGACCGGCACCCTTTCCACCGATTCCGTCCAGGTCATGGAAGTATCCAAGAACGCTGCTGAAGGCACCCAGGCCAAGATGGATGAAGCGAAGAAGGCTCTGGAAGCCGGCACCCTTCATGTATTCGATACCAGCAAGTTCACTGTCAAGGACGTTGAAAACAAGAACGCCAAGGTTGATGCAGACGGCCATCTGACCAGCTACATGGCAGACGTTGACTCCGATGCGGATTACACCGCTGATACCGAAGTTGTCAAGGACGGCTATTTCCATGAATCCGAATATCGTTCAGCTCCTTACTTCGATATTCAGATCGATGGCATCACCTTTAACAATGTTGCTTATTAATTCACGTTAAAACACCATATGGCGCAGGGCGGGATCTTCTCCCGCCTTGCGGTTTTATACAAGATGACGGAAAGGTCACAGGGGTATGGAAAAGACACCGGCTTTGGAGCTTAAATCGATCACCAAGCGGTTCGGAAACGTTGTCGCCAACAAGGATGTCAGCCTTACGGTTAATTACGGGGAGATCCTTTCGATCCTGGGCGAGAACGGATCGGGAAAAACGACGCTGATGAATATGGTCGCGGGAATCTACTTCCCGGATGAAGGCCAGATCTTCATCGGCGGAAAAGAAGTGCGCATCACTTCCCCGAAGGATGCGTTTCAATACAGGATCGGCATGATCCATCAGCATTTCAAGCTGGTGGACGTGTTTACGGCAGCGGAAAATATAGTCCTGGGCCTTGAGGACCAGGGCAGATACGATATAAAAGAGGCGGCGAAGAAGGTCCGGGAGATCAGCGAGCAGTACGGCTTCGACATTGATCCCAACAAGAAGATCTACGAAATGTCCGTCTCAGAAAAACAGACGGTGGAGATCATCAAGGTGCTGTACCGCGGCGCTGATATCCTGATGCTGGATGAGCCCACGGCGGTTCTTACGCCTCAGGAGATCCGGAAGCTTTTCGCGGTCCTGAAGCGCATGAGGGACGATGGGAAGGCCATCGTCATCATCACCCATAAGCTGAACGAGGTCATGGAGATCTCCGACCGGGTATCCGTCCTCAGAAAGGGCGAATACGTAGGCACCGTGAATACTTCGGAAACCTCGGAAAGCGAACTCACCGAGATGATGGTGGGCAAGAAGATCTCCCTCAATATCAAGCGTTCCGACCCGAAGGACCCGGAGGAGCGGCTCATCGTCGCCCATCTGCAGGTCATGAACCGGGAAGGCATGAAGGTGCTGGACGACATTTCCTTCGTGGTAAACGCCGGTGAGATCCTGGGCATTGCCGGTATCTCCGGTTCCGGACAGCGGGAGCTTCTGGAGACCATCGCCGGCCTGCAGCCCATCCATTACGGCGGCATCCAGTACATCCGTCCGGAGACGGGCGAAATAGAAAACCTGAGGGACAAGACCCCGCTGGAGATCCGCAATTTAGGCGTCCGCCTTTCCTTCGTTCCGGAGGACCGGCTGGGCATGGGCCTGGTGGGCAGCATGGATATCGTCGACAATATGATGCTCCGTTCCTACAGGAAGGGCCGCTCGGTCTTCCTGCAGAAAAAGGAACCCGAAAGCCTGGCGGACCGCATCATCCACGACCTGGAGGTGGTGACGCCTTCATCAAAAACCCCGGTAAGGCGTCTTTCCGGCGGCAACGTGCAGAAGGTGCTGGTAGGCCGTGAGATCGCGGCAGCCCCCACGGTGCTTATGGCAGCCTATCCGGTCCGGGGACTTGACATCAATTCATCCTACCTGATCTATAACCTCTTAAATGAGCAGAAGGAAAACGGCGCCGCCGTCATCTTCGTAGGTGAGGATCTGGATGTGCTTCTGGAACTCAGCGACAGGATCCTGGTCATCGGACGGGGCCATGTAACGGGCATCGTGGACGCCAGGACCACCACCAAGGAAGAGGTGGGACTTCTTATGACGAAAGGGAGGGATGAGGAATGAAAGAACCGCTGTTTCATATCGTCAAACGGGACGGCGTGATCTGGTGGAAGGCCTGGCTCATCAGGCTGGGCGCCATTGCAGCGGCCCTGATCCTGTCCTCGGTCCTTACGGTGCTTTTGACCGGCATGAATCCCTTAAGCGTCTGGAGCGCCCTGATCTCCGGCGCCGTGGGCACCGCCCGCCGCCGCTGGATGCTGGCCCAGGGAACGGCCATCCTTCTCTGTATTGCCTTAGCCGTGACGCCGGCCTTTAAGATGCGCTTCTGGAACACCGGTGCTGAAGGACAGGTGCTGGCGGGAGGCATGGCCACCGCCGCCTGCATGATCCTGGGCGGCAATCTGCCTCCTCTTATCCTGTTCCCGCTGATGATCATTTCGTCCATAGCGGCAGGCGCCATCTGGGGCGTGATCCCCGCCATTTTCAAGGCTAAATGGAACACCAACGAGACGCTGTTCACCCTGATGATGAACTACGTGGTCATGAAGATCATCAACTTCTTCTCCCAGTACTGGGCAGTGCCCAAGGGTTCGGGAAAGATCGGCATCATCAACAGCACCACCCGGGCCGGCTGGTTCCCGGAGCTGTTCGGCCAGACGTATCTGTTAAACATCCTGATCGTCATCGGCATTACGATCTTCATCTTTGTGTATCTGAGATTCTCGAAGCACGGCTACGAGATCTCCGTAGTCGGTGAGTCCGAGAATACCGCCCGATACATCGGCATTAACGTTAAAAAAGTCATTATCCGTACAATGGTGCTTTCCGGCGCCCTCTGCGGCGTGGCAGGCTTCCTGCTGGTGGCCGGCACGGACCATACCATCGCTTCCGAAACCGTCGGCGGCCAGGGCTTCACAGCCATCATGGTCTCCTGGATCGCCAAATTCGATCCCGTGGTGATGGTGGCGGTCTCCGCGCTGATCATCTTCCTGGCCCGGGGCTCCGGCGAACTGTCCACCACCCTGGGACTGAACAAGTCCTTCTCGGACATCCTTACCGGCATCATCATCCTGTTTATTATAGGATCCGAATTCTTCATCAATTACCGCATTATCTTCCGCGGCAGCAGAAAGGAGGCTTAAGACATGATCCAGTTTATTCAAAGATCCATCGTCCTCGGCATAACCCTCCTGTTCGGCTCCACCGGTGAGACCATTACCGAAAAATCCGGCCACCTGAACCTGGGTATTCCCGGCATCATGTATGTGGGCGGCATCTCGGGCGTTATCGGCGCCTTCCTCTATGAAAACGGGGTAGGAGCGGAGAACATGGTCCCGATACTGGCGGTACTGATCCCGCTGCTCTGCTGTATTGCCGGCTCCCTTCTTATGGGACTGATCTACTCGTTCTTCACCGTATCTTTACGGGCCAATCAGAACGTAACGGGTCTCGCGCTGACCACCCTCGGCACCGGCATCGGAAACTTCTTCGGCGGTTCCCTGATCAAGCTGCTTAAATCAGATGTCCCCTTCATCAGCCTGGGCGGCACGTCCCGCTATTTCAAGGCCCAGCTGCCTTTTGCGGACAAGCTCGGCTGGTTCGGACAGCTGTTCTTAAGCTACAGCTTCCTGGCGTATGTGGCGATCTTCATTGCCATCTTTACCGCCTGGCTCCTGAAAAAGACCCGCGTGGGCCTGCACCTTCGGGCCGTTGGTGAAAACCCCGCCACCGCGGACGCCGCCGGCATCCCGGTCGGGAAGTACAAGTATTTCGCCACCTGCATCGGCGCAGTCATTGCCGGCCTCGGCGGCCTGTTCTACGTTATGGACTACTCCGGCGGCATCTGGGCCAACAACGCCTTCGGCGACCTGGGCTGGCTCTCCATCGCCCTGGTTATCTTCACCGTCTGGCGCACTGACATAGGCATCCTGGGCTCCTTCATTTTCGGCGCCCTGCTGATCATCCACAACTACATCACCAACCTAGGCATGGCCGGCCAGGAACTCATCAAGGTCGTTCCCTACGTGGTCACCATCATCGTCCTGATCGTGGTCTCCGCCAGAGAACGCCGCGAGACCCAGCCCCCCCAGGCCCTCGGGCAGAGCTACTTCCGCGAAGACCGCTGATTTTAGCCCTCCCCCCACAAATCCCAGCCTTCCCCTCAAGCCTTCCCCTCTGGGGAAGGTGTCAGGCGCAGCCTGACGGATGAGGTATCCCCTCTGGGGAGGGGGGACCGCTGCCGAAGGCAGTGGTGGATGAGGCATCCCCTCCGAGGAAGGAGGCCCCTGCCGAGGGCAGTGATGGATGAGGCCTGCGGAAAAAGAGAAAAACGTTCTGCAGCTGGAATGAAATAAGAAAAATGCGCCTCCAGGCGAACTAAATCAAAAAAGTCCGGACTGAATCAAGTTGTAATGATCAGTCCGGGCTTTTTTTATCCCTAGACCAGATTGTTCACTTCAAGGGACAGACTCATACTCTCAGAGATCAGGTTGTTCATTACAAGAGGTACATTTATACTTTCGGGGACCAAGTTTACCCGATCATAGAGAAAGGAATGCAAGTTTAGTCGGAATGCTTCAGCCATTTTCGACTCGTTTCATCCTCTGGATCAAGGAAAGGCCCGACTATCATAAGATAATAGCAAGTTAAGTCGGAGGTTTTTCAGCCATTTTATGCGTCTTGGGAGAAGGAACTTCCGACTAAAATAAACAGGAAAGGAAGATTAGTCGGTATATTTCAGGTTCTTTTAGCTTTTCGAAATAGGGAATCTCCTACCATAACAGGCAATATGCTATCCAGGTCGGAGAATTCAAGCATTTCATGACATTTTGGCACTCGAAAACTCCGACTAAGGCAATGAAAAGGCTATGCAGGTCGGAGAATTAGGCTGTTCGGGAAATTTGTAAGAATCGGGGTTAAGGAGCCTGACAGATTCTTGCATTAAGAAAGTTACGAAATCCGGCCTTAAAGAGCCTGGCAGAACCTTGCCATAAGAAAAAGTTTAAAGAATCGGGGCTTAAGAAGCCTGACAGAACCTTGCCTTAAGAAAGTTGAAAGAATCGGGGGTTTATAGAAAGCCTTCTTCGTGATAAAATGATTCCAACGTCAAAAGCCAGACTCCACGGAATCTTCTTTTGGCGGCTATATCATAAAATGATTTAACAGGCACGGAAACAGAATTGGAAACTGAGGCAGCCGGGGGAAACCTGAAGAGCCTTGCCCTGAGGAATCTGCAGCGATCGGAGTTTGCTATGTATAAGGTCCTGGTGGCGGATGATGATCTTTCCATCGTCCGGATCATAACGGAAATGCTGAAAAGTGAATATTCGGTCATCGCTGCCGCCGACGGACGGGAGGCGGTCGAAAAAGCCCGGCAGGAGAAGCCGGACCTTATCATCATGGATGTGATGATGCCGCGGGTCAACGGCATTCAGGCAACGGTTGAGATCCGCCGGGTGTCCAACGCGCCTATCCTCATGTTGTCGGCGAAGGCTGAGGGGTCGGACCGGGTCATCGGCCTCACTTCCGGCGCGGATGATTATCTGACCAAGCCTTTCTATAAGGAAGAACTCACAGCCAGGATCCAGGCACTGCTGCGCCGCTATGACCAGCTGGGCTCCATCCGGGAGACCGAAAACGTTTCCTCCCTGGTCCTGGACGATATCGTCCTGAATACCGATGAAAAACGACTGACCGTCCGCGGAGAGATCGTCCGCCTGACGCCCACCGAATATAAGATCATGGAGTTTCTGATGAGAAACCAGGGCCATGTCTTCAGCGCGGAAGAGATCTATTCCCACGTCTGGAACGAGGAATCTTTCTCTGTCGAAAACACCGTTATGGTGCACATTTCAAGGATCAGGAACAAGATAGAACTGAATCCCCGGAAGCCCGAATATCTGAAGGTGATCTGGGGGATCGGATATGTCCTCGAAGGAAAAGAGTCATGAAATGTAAAAAGATCATACTCTGACGTGACTAAAAAAACATAAAAGAAAACTTAAAGAAACACATAAAGGAATACATAAAGGAACAGTTATGATCTTTGCAACCGGTGATATTCATTCAAAACCGAACAGATTAAGCATGGAAGCCTTCCCCGAGCAGAAGGAGATGACCAGGGACGACTATGTGGTGATCCTGGGCGATTTTGGCCTGGTCTGGACAAAAGAAGAAGATAAGTATGAAAAAAACTGGCTGGACTGGCTGGAAGATAAATCCTTCACCACGGTCTTCGTCGATGGCAACCACGAGAATTTCAGCCGCCTGAATGCCATGCCCGTGGAAACCTGGCAGGGCGGAAGCGTGCATAAGATCCGCCCCCATGTGATCCATCTGATGCGTGGGGAGGTATTCACGCTGGACGATGCAGTCTGCTTTGCCTTTGGCGGAGCGCCCTCCCATGACATCAGCGGCCTGGCGGCGGCGGAAGAACTGGAGCAGAATTACGCAGCCGGCATTCTGGACCCCGGCGATAAGGATTTTGACGCGAAGCTCTCCAAATTGAAGAAACTGAACCGGTATTCTTACACCCATCCCTACAGGATCAAAGGGACCGAATGGTGGCCTGAGGAACTGGCATCGGAGGAGGAAAAGCAGAACGGGATCGAAAACCTCAGGAAGCATGGCTGCAAAGTTGACTTTGTCTTCTCCCATGAAGGCCCTTCATCGGCGGTGGCCCTGGGCTGGGGCGGCAGCTTCCGGCCGAATCCCCAGTCGCAGTACCTGGAAGAGGTCCGGCAGCTGCTCAGGGACCAGGCATTCAGACCGGCTTACAAGGCCTGGCTTTTCGGTCATTACCATGAAAACAGGCGGCTGACGGATCGGGAGATCTGCCTGTATGAACAGATCACCCGAATATGGTAAGGACGGTCATGTATGAATGGATCACCTGAATGTGCAACGACGCCATATATGAACAGATCACCAGGATATGGTGATGATCTCCGTGCAGGAGTATGCTGCCATGATACAGCAGCGGGCTTCTGCCTGAAGAAAAAAACGCATAATTACAGGTACATTGTGGTATAACTGTACTGTGAACATGAGAAATTCTCACACATCAGGGACAGAAAAAGTCTCTGCAGTCTATATTATGAGAATTTAAAAATATGACGTTTAAAAAATATGATGCTGGGGTCAAAAGGTATTTTGCCCCCCAGCTATGACACGCAGCACGCACGCTGCGCGGGCCTTGTGCTGCTAAAACACTCAGAACTCCCGCCATTTTGCACTGTTTCGGCGTAAAATGGCTCCGTTCTTCGTGTTTTGGGGTCCCAAAGTCAGAAACGTGCATGCAAGCATGCCCGTTCTGACCTTTTGACCCTGGTGTCA
>JAFRVX010000052.1 GCA_017438305.1 Lachnospiraceae bacterium
GGGGCATCGATCAGGATCTTATCAAACCAGCCGGTATACGCGGGCAGCATTTTCTTCAGGTCCTCCGTCAGGACGACAGCGTTCCGGACGCCGAAAAGCTCCAGATTTTTCAGAAGCGCACGGGCCCGTGAATTGCTGATATCGTTGGAGAAAAGAAGGCCTTTTCCCTGAAGTTTTGCCGCGAGTTCCGTGGATTTTCCTCCGGGAGCGGCACAGGTGTCCAGGACCCGGTCTCCGGGCTGTACCGGCAGAATGGACGCCGGTATCATGGCCGAAGGCTCCTGTAGATAATAGAGGCCGGCATAATAATACGGATGCTTCGCCGGCCGGTCGCTCTCCCGATAGTAAAAGCCGTTGTCCGTCCAGGGGATGGGTTCCAGCTCAAAGGGAGAGATCTTCAGAAATTCTTCCGGAGATATTTTCAGGGTATTGACCCGAAGTCCGTAGACCCTGGGTTCCGAAAAGGAATCCAGATAGGCATCATATTCATCTCCGATAAGGTTCTTCATCTGCATGAGAAAGGCTTCAGGCAGCTTTGGCATGATCATCCCCCGGTTCATCTGCATAACAACACCCGGGCAGTCTGCTGCCCGGGCAGTTCATTCTTAACGTAAACACTGACGGAAGCCTGAAAGTCCGGCCTCAGTCATCTTCAAAATCGACATTATAGTCTTCGTCATCGTCTCCGTCTGTCTCAAAGAAAGACTGACCGTTCTTATCGTCTTCAGCCTCTTCCTGCCCGTTGGCTTCATTCAGTTCCTTCTGATTGGCCGTCACGATGTTGCGGTGGTCGCTGAGGGTATTCAGAAGATCCGTGAAATTCCGGCTGATGTCTTCGATGCTGCCGTTCAGGATGGACTGAAGCGTGCTCAGCATATCGTTGGCATAGGCCATGGCGCCTTCCCGGATGATCTTCGCATCGGCATTGGCGCTTTCCACGATGGCTTCCGCCTGGCTGTTGGCTTCTTTCAGAATGTCGTCAGCCCGGCTGTAGGCCATTTTGGTGATGCTGTTCTCCGATACCAGGTGTTCCGCATAGGCCTGGGACTTCTCCTCGATCTCCTTTGCCTGCTTGTTCGCATCATTGAGGATCTTATCACGGTTATTCAGCATTCTCTGGTATTTTTTCACTTCTTCGGGCGTATACTCGCGAAGCTCATCTAAAAACTGCTCGATCTGGGGCCTGTCAACAATGATCTTCGTGTTGGAAAACGCCTGCATTTTACAGCCGTCAATATACTCCTCGATATCTGCGATAACCTGCTCGATCTTGTTTGCCATGATTATTCTCCTCTCTGACTCATTTTATCTTTGATCTGCTTTTCAACGAATTCGGGAACGAATTCGGAAATATTTCCATTATACATGGCCACCTCTTTCACGACAGAGGATGAAAGATAGGCATACTGCAGGGAGGTGGTCAGGAAAATGGTATCCACATCCGGACAGAGCTTGCGGTTTGTCTGGGAAAGCATCAGCTCATATTCAAAGTCCGTTACCGCCCTTAATCCCCTGACAATGACGTTTGCCCCGCAGAGTCTGGCAAAATCCACCGTCAGTCCCGAAAAGGAACGGATCTCCACGTTTTCAATGCCCGAGACCGCCTGCTTCAGAAGCTCCACCCGTTCTTCAACGGTAAACAGGGGATTTTTGGAAGGATTATTCAATACGCCGACGATCAGCCTGTCGGTGATCAGGCTGGCCCGGCGGATAACGTCCAGGTGTCCGTAGGTAACAGGGTCAAACGAACCGGGATAAATCGCAATACTCATACAACCTCTTTTTTCAGCCACACATGTTTGTTGGTCTTATATAGTTTATTCTTTATCAGGGAAAAACCCAGGGTTTCCGCAAAGGAAAAATCCGTTCTGATATCCGCTTCTGCGATAATCAGGGTATCCTCCTTCACGAGGACAGATCCTGAGAGTCTTTTCAGCACCGGCTCCTCAAACCGCTCATGATAGGGAGGGTCCATGAAAATGATATCCGCGCCCTGCCCAAGCCGCTGTTCCAGCTGCCCTATGGCGCTGAAAATATCGGTCTGGAGGATCGTGCTTTCCTCCGTAAAACGGGTAAATACCAGATTTTCCTTAAGGACCGCAGCGGTCTTTCTGTCCTTTTCCACGAAGAAACAGCGGGAAGCGCCTCTGGAGAGGGCTTCGATCCCTATGCCTCCCGTACCGGAAAAAAGATCCGCAAAGATACAGCCTCCCAGATAAGGGGAAAGCATGTTGAAAAGGGTTTCCTTGATCCTGTCCTGGGTCGGCCGGGAAGAAAGTCCCGGAACGGATTTCAGCGGAAGGCTCCGCCTGGATCCTGCGATCACTCTCATACTTAAGTCCCCGATTCAGAATATTTTATTAATCATAACACAGCATCCGGTATTATACAAGCCGGGATTTTTGTTTTTCATACTAAATGTAGGCGTCAGCCGCAGATGCTTCACAGTCATCATCCTCAGATGTTTCTTTCACGCATCGAATAGAATTCGATCATAAATGCGAGGCCGGCGTAAAACAGGCTGCAGACCGCTGCCGGAAGATATGTCCCCGGCGTGCCGAAATCGATCACCGAAAGGTTTCCGACGGGCGTAAACAGCCGGATGGAGAAGCCTCCGGAGAACATGGCTTCGATCATGGTATAGAGGAGCCCGGAAAGGATCAGCAGATAGACGAAAAACAGGACCACCGCCATCCGTTTGTTACGGAACAGGTCGATCAGGATCATCAAGAACATGCCGATGACCGTATAAAGAGCCGTCAGCACCAGAAGATATAAGATCAGGCGACCGGCATTTCCAAAGGGTATCGACCGGAAAAACCCGAAGGAGACCAGGGTTATGGCCCCGGCAGGGATCAGTGTCAGAACGACTGCGTAAGCAAAGACGATAATGACATGGACGATATAAAACTGCTGTCTGGTATAGCGGAAAGCCAGGTTCTTCCTGTAGCCCGTCTCCGCTTCCGAGCGGTAGAAACAGGCGATGAAAAAGCCCAGGAAAAAGACCAGGTCGCCTCTGAAATTGGCGGCTATAAACTGGCAGACCGTATCGGCGTGCATCATGGCGATCTCCCTGATCTGTTCGGCGATCTGGGGACCGTAGGCGTCCAGATAGCCGGATTCCAGTATATTGGCGAAGAATCGCGTTACCCAGGGAGCATTGCCGAGGATCATTCCCCAGGAAAGGGAACTGACCGTCATAAATACCGCTGCCGCTGTCAGAACGATAAAGGTGCTCTTCTGCCGGAAGAGGCGGTAGATTTCGGATCTCAGGAGCAGTTTCACGGGAGGCCTCCTTTCCGGGAAGCAAAATAGCTTTCCAACGGATCATAAGCCGGTCTCACCGCATAAACGGCAGCACCAGCTTCACGCAGTTTATCGGCCAGAGCGTCTGCTTCATCCATCCTCTCCATGAGAAGAACCGTATTCGGCTCCTGAGTGCGGTAGCTGAATATGCCTTCCGCTTCCAGGACCTCCCGGGCCTTATCCAAAGGATCCACGGAAAGGACCACGTGGGTTCTGAGCCGGCGCATGAGCTCCTCCCGGCCGATCTCCTCTCTCAGCGTCCCGCTTTCAAAAATTCCGAAAATGTCGGCATGCTGGAGCAGATTCTCTTCCGGATACCCGGAGATCAGAAGGGTCCTGCCCTCTTCCTTAAGCCTCCGGATCATAATGCCGAAATCCGAAGCCGCCAGCGGATCAGCGCCCGTGAAAAGTTCCTGAAAGATGATAAGCCCGGGATCCCCCACCAGCGCCAGGGCGACGCCAAGGCGCTTTCTCATAAGATTGGAGAAGGAGCGGACCCGTACGTGCTCCCACTGGGAAAGCCCCGTAAAATGCAGCAGTTCCTTCATATCCTGGTTTTCAGCCTCTTTCAGAGCCGTTTTCTTGATGTTCAGGTTCTGGAGGGCTGTCAGATTAGGATACAGCGCAGGTTCTGCAGTCATAACGCCGATGTTTTTCAGATCATCCGCCGTCCGGATCGTCCCCCGGGACGGCCTCACCGCCCCGGAGAGCATGTCCAGCAGCACTTCCCTTCCGGGCCTGTCATTTCCTGTCAGTGCATAAACGGCTCCCGAAGGGATATGCACGGAAACTCCGTTTACGATATTTTCCTTTTTCTCGGTCCTGCCAAGATCATCCGACGATAAAATAAAACTCATGGTAGTTCTTACGGCTCTTCCGTTTCTTCCTCTTTCTCTTTAAGCTGTTTTTTCATGACCTGGATCAAGGTGGTGCTCAGGATCACCAGGACGACCAGGATCGCGCCTCCTATGTAAAACAGGGACAGATTTCCCATAAACAGGGAGACGATCATGAATACCGCATTAAGCACCAGAAGAACGATCAGGATCCTGGCCAGCAGAACGGGATTTTTCATGCCTTGCGTCCTTCTTTTTTATATCTCTTCTCGGTGTTTCTCTTCTCCTCGATCAGCTCATCGTAAAGCTTTCCGTACTTTTTGGCAGAGGCTTTCCAGGAGAAGTCCTGGTTCATGGCCCGTACGATCATCTCGTTCCAGGCATCCCTGTGCTCATAGTAAACGGACTTTGCGTAATTAATGCAGGAGAGCATTTCGTGAGCGTTAATGTTGGCAAAGGAGAAACCCGTTCCTTCATTGGTATATTCGTTATAGGGCTGCACCGTATCTTTTAAGCCGCCCGTTTCCCGGACGATGGGCAGCGTGCCGTAGCGCAGGGCCATCAGCTGGGAAAGGCCGCAGGGCTCGAATAAGGACGGCATCAGATAAGCGTCACAGGCCGCATAGATCCGGTGGGACAGGCTTTCCGAATAGAAGAAATTGGCGCTGACCCTGTCTGGATACCGTTCGGCATAGGTTCTGAACAGCGCTTCGTATTTCGGATCGCCGGTGCCCAGGATAACGAACTGCACGTCCTCTCTGCAGATATCGTCCATCACATATTCGATCAGATCCAGGCCCTTCTGATCGGTCAGACGGGAACAGATGCCGATCATGAAAGCATTGGGGTCTTCCTTCAGCCCCAGCTCTTTCTGCAGGGCCTTCTTGTTTTCTGCCTTGCCGGCAAGGGCCGTACGGACGTCATAATGATAAGCGATATCCGCATCTGTCTTGGGATTGTAGAAAGCGGTATCGATACCGTTGACGATGCCGGAAAGCACGTTTGCCCGGGCTCTTAAGACACCGTCCAGTTTTTCGCCGTAGAAGGGGGTCTTGATCTCTTCTGCATAGGTCTCGGAAACGGTCACGATACGGTCCGCGTAGAGCAGACCGCCCTTAAGCATATTGCCGTCACCGTAGGCTTCCATCTTGTCCGGCGTGAAATAGTACTCGGAAAGGTTGGTCAGCCTGGGCATGTCCTTCAGGCTCCAGATGCCCTGGAATTTCAGGTTATGGATGGCAAAGATGGTCTTGATCTGATGATAGAAAACGTCTCCCTGGAAGGAATCGTTAAGGTACACCGGGATCAGGGCTGTCTGCCAGTCGTTGCAGTGGATGACGTCCGGTTTCCAGTCAAGGTGCGGCAGCACGGAAAGCACCTGGCGGCTGAAGAAAGAGAATTTCTCGATATCGCCTTCGATATAGCCGTAGGGCTTGTCGCCGGAGAAGAAATCATTGCAGTCGATGAAATAATAGGTCACGCCGTCCATCACCAGCTTCAGAAGGCCCACGTAACGGTCCTGGAAATTCCAGCCGGTGTAAAAATGGGTGACGTATTCCATCTGATCCCTGTACTTCTGGGGGATCGCGCCGTAATTCGGCATGATGACGCGGACGTCGTATTTCCGTTTGTCAAAGTATTTGGGCATGGCGCCGGCAACGTCGGCCAGGCCGCCGGTTTTAATAAAGGGAACACATTCAGAAGCAGCTAACAGGATATTTTTCATTTATCCGTCCTCCGTTTTCTTATTGTTGCTTTGCCGCCGTCCCGTCACGGCCGGACAGTCGGTGCCGGGACGATGGCTTATATGTCTTAACGCTGTTTTTGCGGTCTTATCACAGAGATGTCTCATCATTTTTAGTTCAGCGTTGACTTACCGTTTATGGTTTTCTCTTGTTTTTTCTTGTTGCTTTCTGCTTGCTTGTTGCTTGCTTATTGCTTTTTTTGGTTTCTTATAAAGAACGGTCCGTTTATCAGTTTCTGTTGAAAAGACGATCCGTTTTTTATTTATTATTCTCTCCGGCTTCTCCGGCAGCTTTTTCCGCCTTCTCCGCTTCTGCGATCTTCGCCAGTTCCTCTTCCTCCAGCAGGCGGAAATTTACCTTTCCCACCAGCGTTTTGGGCATTTCTTCCCGGAATTCGATGTCATAGGGCATCGCGTACTTGGCGATATACTGTCTGCAGTAGGCCAGCAGTTCCTGTCTCACGTCTTCCGATCCCATGATGCCGGGCTTCAGCATGACAAAGGCTTTGACCTTCTGCATACGGTAAGGATCAGGAACACCGATCACGCAGCTCATCTGCACCTTTTCATGAGCGTCCAGGACATTTTCGATCTGGCTGGGATAAATATTATAGCCGGAAGAAATGATCATGCGCTTGATGCGGCCACGGAAGTAGACGAAGCCGTCGTCGTCCATATAGCCCAGATCGCCGGTATAGACCCAGGTCCTGCCGTCCGAATGAACCCTCAGGGTCTTTGCAGTCTCTTCCGGATGATTGATATACTCCTTCATGACCGTGGGTCCGGAAAGCAGGATCTCGCCCTCTTCGCCGTAAGGCAGCACCTCATCCGTATCCGGCTTCACGATCTTGATATAGGTATCCGGGAAGGGAATGCCGATGGAGCCTTCCTTGAACATGGTTGGCGGCGTCAGACAGCAGGCTGTGACGGTTTCCGTAGTGCCGTAGCCTTCTCTTACCTGGATGGTGGCCTTGTGGTCGTAGAGGAACTTGTCGAATTTCTTCTTCAGTTCCACCGACAGAGAATCGCCGCCCGAGAAAACGCCCTTCAGAGAGGACAAGTCGGCATTCTTCATGTTGTCCAGCCGCAGCAGCGCTTCATACAGAGTCGGAACGCCGGCAATAAAGTTGCAGCGGTACTTCGTGATCTGTTTGGCGTAGGATTTTGCGGTGAAGCGGGGGATCAGGATGCAGTGGCCGCCCTGGGACAGCATCGTATGGATGCAGACGCCCAGGCCGAAACCGTGGAACAGCGGCATGGCTGCCAGCATCTTATCGCCTGGACGGAACATGGGATTGGTGGCCACCACCTGTTTTCCCAGCGCGTTGAAATTCCCGTTGGTCAGCAGAATGCCCTTGGAGGTTCCCGTGGAACCGCCGGAATACAGAATGACCGCCGGATCCTCCGCCCTGCGGCTGACCCGGTAATTATAGAAACAGGATACGGAAAGCCTCATAAAGTCGCGCCAGCGGATAACGGGCGCATCCTTGGGGATCTTCTCGATCTTCCGTCCCTCGGTGACCATATAGCCGGCCTTGATGGGCTGAGAGAGTTCGTCCTTGACGGAAGCAATAACGATATTGACGACTTTGGTATTGCTTCTGATCTTCTCGAATTTCCCGTAGAACTGATCCAGCGTCACCGCCGTTACGGATCCGGATTCATTCAGGTAGAATTCGATCTCCTTCTCCGCGGAAAGCGGGTGGATCATGTTGGCTATGCCGCCGATCATATTGATGGCATAGAACATGTAAATGGCCTGCGGGCAGTTGGGCATGGCTACGGTGACCTTGTCCCCTTCCCGGACACCGATGACCTTCAGCGCTTTCGCGCACCGTTCGATCTCGGAAAACATTTTTCTGTAGGTCGTCTGACGGCCCATAAAGGTAAAGGCGATGTTGTTCGGATACGCTTTGGCGATCAGTTCGACGGCGTCCACCATGGAGCCGTCAAAATAGTCCAGTGTAAAAGGGATGTCGCCAAGGTGTTCTTTCCAGGGCGCCGGGACGGAAACGGAAGTGCTCATAAAGGCATTTTCTCCTTAAACTATTGATTTTTATACAAATGGTCTCTTGAGCTTTTCTGAAACTTATGTTACGCTTTCCCATGAGGAAAATGTAAGGAGATTCCCCATGCTTTCCATAGAGATCACCGATATCAGAAAATTTACTCAGATGCTTTTTTCCGGTACGGAATTTGACCGTTTCCTGCTGCATGACCTGACGCTTTCAACAGCTGTCGCGACCACCATTGACGGCAGGAAAAACGAAGCTTTTTACAGTGATGAAGAAAAGGAACATTTTCTCAAGGAACCTTATGTCTCCTGGGAAGAGCTCCGTCCCTTTGTGACGGAGCTGATCCGGGGAAAACGTCTCCCCGTATCCTTTAAGATCGTCCTTCTTACATCCTCCCGGACAACAGAAGCCATGGTGCAGAAGGCAGGCTTTACAGACTGCGCAGTCTCCTCCCTTTCCCTGAACATCCTGTTCCGGGAAAAGCAGCTGTTTCTGACCAACGGCATCTCCTATCTGGGTTTTTCAATGGATAAAAGCCTGGAACAATACTGGGACAAAACGATGAAAAGCTTCCTGGAGGGCAAAGACTGCGGCTACCGTCAGGTCTGAGGCTTTCACGTGATCTGTCGTTACAAACGCCGGGAGCTGTCTTGGAAAGTTCAGAAAAAGCCTCCCTGAATTACCGGAAAAAAGGAACGGATCAATATCCGCTCCTTTTTTGTCTGCTCAGGCGGGAAACAAAAGCTTATCCCCTGGCAGGATTATTGTCTTTTGTCGTATTCTGCTGTTCCTTCTTAAACAGTTCGATATAAGCAAGGATCGCCTCGACCGTTCCTTCAAAACCGAGTCTGCTGCGGTTTATCGTAAGGTCATAGCTCCTGGTATCGCCCCATTTCTTGTTGGAATAGTAGTTGTAGTAATTGCTGCGTCTCTTATCGGTCTTCTGGATATAATCCTTGGCCTGGTTTTCCGTGTAATGATAGGTAAGGCGCACATGAGAAACCTTGTCAGCGTCATCGGCCGTGATGAAGACGGAGACCATGTCCGGGTTGTCTTCCAGAGCATAATCCGCGCAGCGGCCTACGAAAACGGCGCTGCCCTCTTCTTCGGCGATCTTCTTGATGGCGTTGTACTGGGCCAGGAAAGCTTTCTGCTCGATGGGCATATCCACGGGACCCGTGGTATGATAAGCCATCGAGTAGGTGTCCATGACCAGAGAATACAGGAAGCTCCTGGTGGGAACTTCATCATTATTCTCCAGGATCTCCTTGGCCAGTCCGGATTCCTTGGCGGCTTCCGCGATCAGTTCCTTGTCGTAGCACTTTACGCCGAGTCTTTCCGCCAGGGCAAGGCCGATCCTTCTTCCGCCCGAACCGGATTCACGTCCGATTGAAACAATAATATTTCCTTCCATTTCTTAACCTCCTGTTATAAAGAGCACAAATTGCGGTAATACGATGCTGATATCTTTTCTGCTCAGTCTGAAACGTCTTACTTCTCCTGGGCCTGGACAGCTGTGATGGCGATAACGCCGACGATGTCTTCCGAAGAACAGCCGCGGGACAGATCATTCACCGGGGCGGCAATGCCCTGGCAGATGGGGCCGTAGGCTTCTGCCTTGGCCAGACGCTGTACCAGCTTGTAACCGATGTTGCCGGCATCCAGATCCGGGAAAACGAGGACGTTGGCCCTGCCCGCCACGGGGCTGCCCGGCGCTTTGGAAGCGCCGACGGAAGGAACGATGGCAGCATCCAGCTGCAGTTCGCCGTCGATCTGATACTGGGGGTACTGCTCTTTCGCGATCTCCACCGCCGTCACGACCTTCGTGACGTCGTCATGCTTTGCGGAGCCCTTGGAGGAATGGGAAAGCATGGCCACGAGAGGCTCTGCCCCGACCATCTTTTTGAAGGATTCCGCTGAAGAACCGGCAATGGCTGCCAGCTTTTCGGGGGTCGGGTTCTGTTCAAGACCGCAGTCGGCAAAAACAAAGGTTCCGTTATAGCCGAATTCGCAGTCCGGGACTTCCATCAGGAAGAAGGAAGACACCAGGGATACGCCGGGTTTTGTCTTGATGATCTGAAGCGCCGGTCTTAAGGTGTTGGCGGTGGAATGGCAGGCGCCCGAAACCAGGCCGTCGGCGTCCCCTGCCTTGATCATCAGCGTGCCGAAATAGGTATAATCATTCAGGACCAGCTTTTCAGCTTCTTCCGGAGTCATTCCTTTGGCTTTCCGGAGTTCAACCAGGAGATCGATATATTTCTGTCTGTTTTCAGATTTCGCGGGATCAATGACGGTAATGCCCGTAAGGTCAAGACCGTCTGCATTCTCCTGCATTTCTTTCTCACTGGCCAGAACAATGACGTTGGCCAGTTTCTGCTCAACTGCCATGACGGCGCCTTCCCAGGTGCGTCTGTCCATGCCCTCCGGAAGAACGATCGTTTTCAGGTCAGCCTTCGCTTTCTCTTTGATAACGTCTATAAATGCCATAAAAATGGGCTCCTTTCAAGTTTCTTGCTCTCATTATAACGATGAAAGGCCTGTTTTTCAAGTAAAATTTGTTGATAAAAACATGAAATCATGTTATTCTTTATCCGTAATGACCAAAGGAGGTTCAGAGGATGAAGATCTGCGGACTTATTACCGAATACAATCCTTTTCACAACGGGCATATCCACCATATGAAGGAAGCGCGCGAGATTACCGGCTGTGATTATCTGATCGTAGTCATGAGCGGCAATTTCGTCCAGCGGGGCACGCCGGCCATCATCGACAAGTACGAACGATGCCGCATGGCCCTGGAAGGCGGCGCGGATCTGGTCCTGGAGCTGCCGGTCCTGTTTGCTTCGGCCACGGCCCAGGTTTTTGCCCAGGCCTCCATTAACCTGCTGAACCAGCTGGGCTGCGTCGATTACGTCTGCTTCGGTACGGAAAACGGGGATCTGACGCCCCTTCAGAAGATCGCGGACTTCCTGAACAACGAATCCGAAAGCTTCCGGGAGGAGATCCGTCTTCTGGCGCGGAGCGGCCTGAATTACCCCACCGCCCGGGCTATCGCCCTGGACAATCATTTCGGAGACCAGATCGACAATCTGGAAGAGATGATCGAAAAGCCCAACAACATCCTGGGCATCGAATATCTGCGGGCCCTGAAGATGCTGAACAGTTCCATGACGCCGGTCACCGTCAAGCGCTGGACCACGGAATATCACGAGGAAAACGCCTATTATTCCGATGTGGCCTCGGCCACTGCCCTGCGGAACATGCTGTATGAAGAAGACGGCTTTGAGCGCATCGTCCCCTACGTATCACCCTTTACCGCCCGGGAATTTGCCCTGCAGTACGGCGTCTCCACCCCCGTCAGGGCCAATGATTTTTCAGAGATCCTTCAGTACCGCCTGGAAATGGAACGGGATCATCTGACGGATTATCTGGACTTTGCCCCCGAGCTTCAGGAACGGGTGGACAAGCTGCTTCCGGACGTCTATGATTTCAAGGAATGGTCGGCGGCGCTGAACGCCAAAAACTTTACCCATACCCGGATCAACCGGGCGCTGCTGCATCTGATCCTGAATATCAAGGCCACGGACCTGGAGGAATACCGGGATGAAGACTACTGCATGTATGCCAGAATCCTGGGGTTCAGGAGAAATTCCTCCGCCCTCCTTTCGGAGATCAAGGACTCCACGCCCCTCCCCCTGATCAGCAAGATGGCTGACGCGAAAAATATCCTGACCCCCAAGGCCCTGAAGCTTCTGAAGATCGACGTGGATACATCCAACATCTACCGGAACGCGGTCTATCAGAAATTCGGCACTTCCTTAAAAGACGATTATACGGCCGGCATCGTTATCATCTGAAATTGGCATCGTTATCATCCGAGACCGGTATCATTATCATCTGAGATCGTCTTATTTTCTCTTCGTTAAAAAACCCCGGAAATGACGGGCAGTGAAACGCTGCCGGTGTTTTCCGGGGTTTTTCATCTTATTATGTGTCTTCTGTGCGCCGCCTTATTCCCCGCAGCCGGCTTCGTCTTCCGTTACCGTATAGACCGCGGAGGATTCATATCGGGTCGCCACATCGATTCTGAAGTCCTCGGAGCGGAACGGAATATCGGAAAGGTCGATCTCGTTTTTTACGGCCATCAGGGCCAGTTCGGGATAGTTGTTCTCTTCCGACAAATGCCCGAGCAGGCAGAATTTCAGTCTTTTCGAGAGGATCTGCGTCAGGAACAGGCCGGCTCTTTCATTGGAAAGATGCCCGTAATCACCCAGGATGCGGCGTTTTAAGGGGAAGGGATAGCTTCCGGCTTCCAGCATGCGGATATCGTGGTTCGCTTCGAGAAGAATGCCGTCCAGTTCCTGCATCTTAAGGATCATTTCTTCGGAAACCATGCCGGTATCCGTCACGACTGCAAAGGCCTGGCGGCTGTTTTCTATCCGGTAGCAGACCGGATCCGCAGCGTCATGGAAAGTGGATACCGGGAGGATCTTGAAATTCCCGGCCTCAAAAGTTTTTCCCGCCTCCACGGGATGGTACAGCGACATGTCTATCTCATGATCATGGTCATTCATGGCGATATATTCCAGGGTCTTCCGGGTCCCGCAGACGGGAACATGGTACTTTTTCGAAAGCACCTTAAGCCCCTGGATATGGTCTGAATGCTCATGGGTGATCAGGACAGCGCTTAAATCCCCGGGATCTACGCCCAGCAGCTTCAGACCGTCTCTGATCCTTTTGCAGGAGATGCCGGCGTCCACCAGGATATGGCAGTCTCCGTCTCCTATATAAATGGCATTTCCGTTGCTTCCGGACGCCAATGCCTGCATTTTCATCATCTGATCATCCTCTGATCCTGTCCGTCAGATACATTTTTCAAACAGTGTTTCCGTTAACTTAACGGCCGCGGCTTAATTCAGCCGATATTCCGGGCCTGTTCAGCTGTTCTCAGGTCTTCCGGAGAGACAACTTCAGGTCGTTCTCCAGGGAAACCATGTAATACTCCGTTTCTTCCCGAAGCTCGTTTCTGTCACGGTTGTTATGGATTACCAGGGAACAGTGCTTTTTAAACTCCTGGTCGCTCATCTGAAGGGCGATCAGCTGCCGGCACTTTTCCTCCGTATAGCCGCGGTTTTTCATCAGCCGTTCGATCCGTACGTCCTCCTTTGCCGAGATCAGCCAGATCTCGTCGCAGAGTTCCTTCAGCCCGCCTTCGATCAGCAGGGCGGCTTCCAGGAAGATGACCTCGTACCGGGATCCCTTGATCATCTGGATGATCTTCTCCTTAATGACCGGATGTTCGATCTCATTGATCTTCTTCTGGCTTTCTTCGTCCCGAAAGGCAATGGCAGAAAGGACTTTTTTATCGATCCGGCCTTCTTCATCCAGGATCTCCGTTCCGTAAGCTTCCGTCAGCGCGGCAAAAAGGGGCCTTCCGGGCAGCATCAGCTCCCGGCCGACATCGTCCGCCATAATGACGTCCACGTCATAAAAAGCACTGATATAAGCAGCCGCGGTGCTTTTTCCCGAACCGATGCCGCCCACCAGGCCTATCACATATTTATTTTGTATCATACCAGCTGTATCCTCTCTTGGCTGAAACTTCCAGGCGTACCTTCAGATCCGCCGCATGTTCCATTTCATTCACCAGAATGGCCTCTGCCCTGTCCGCTTCTTCCTCCGGCGCTTCCAGCAGCAGTTCATCGTGGATCTGCAGGACGATGCGGGTCTTCAGACCTTCTTTTTTCAGCGCTGCCGCCACCCGGATCATCGCGATCTTCATAATATCGGCCGCGGTTCCCTGTATGGGAGAATTCATGGCCGCGCGTTCTCCGAAGGAGCGCTGGTTGAAATTCACGGAATCCAGTTCCGGAATAGGCCGGCGCCGGCCGTAAAGGGTCGTTACATAGCCGTTTTCATGGCCCGAACTCACCAGGCTGTCCAGGAAGCCTTTAATTCCAGGATAGGTTTCGAAATAGCTTTCCATATAGGCCTTCGCTTCATCCCGGGTGATGGACAGGTTGTCGGAAAGGCCGAAAGCCGAAATGCCGTAAACGATGCCGAAATTGACGGCCTTGGCGTTGCTTCTCATCTCCGGCGTCACGTCCTCCAAAGGCACGTGGAACACCTGGGAGGCGGTCATCGCGTGGATGTCCTTCGCGTCCCGGTAGGCGTTGATCAGGTTTTCGTCTCCCGAAAGGCTGGCCAGGACCCGGAGTTCGATCTGGGAATAGTCCGCATCGATAAAAACACAGCCGTTATCCGGTATGAAGACTTTCCGGATCTGTCTGCCCAGATCCAGCCGGACGGGAATGTTCTGCAGATTCGGGTTGGCGGATGAAAGCCGTCCCGTAGCCGTTACGGTCTGGTTGAAAGTCCCGTGGATCCTGCCGTCATCGGAAATAAAGGCCTGCAGCCCTTCCGCGTAAGTGGAATACAGCTTCGCGTAGGTCCGGTACTCCAGGACCTTCCGGACGATGGGATATTTCGGCGCCAGTTTTTCCAGAATATCCGCAGCGGTGGAATAACCGCTCTTTGTCTTTTTGCCGTAAGGCAGCTTCATTTTGACAAAAAGGATCTCCGCCAGCTGTTTCGGGGAATTGATATTAAAGGCTTCCCCGGCAAGTTCATGAATCTCCTTTTCGAGTCCGTCGATGGTCTTCTTAAGAGAGGCCGCAAACTGCTCCAGGGCTTCTCTTTCTACCCGGATCCCCGCGTCCTCCATATCGGAAAGGATGCCCATCACCGGAAGCTCAATGGTTTCATACAATGCGAGCATACCCGTTTCCGCAAGTTTTTCTTCGATGACAGGCGCTGCTTCCAGCGCTGTATAAGCCGCATAACACAGGCAGTCCCGGGCTTCATCCGAAAGAGGATCCGCAGCCTCTTTCGAGCCCGGCTTCTTAAGGAGCATCTCTTCCTTCGGGAAATGTTCCGAAAGCCAGGTTTCCGCAATATAAGCATAGTCAAAGGACCCCCGCAGCGGCTCCAGAAGATACGCGCCGATGCTGACGTCTCTTGCGATAATGCCGGAAAGCTTCCGGATGGGTTTTCCTTCGGCGGCATACAGCACCGTTCCGGATTCTTCCAGAGACGATACCGCCTGCTTCAGGAAAGCTTCATCGATAAAGAACTGTTCGGGAAAATAGAAGGTTTTTCCTTCCGGGGCGGAAACGGCCAGTCCCAGGCCTTTCCGGTAAGCCAGTCCCAGCCTGAGGCTTTTCGAAAGACTTTTCAGCGCTTCCTCCGCTTCCGTAAGGTCCGTGATCATTTCAAAACCGCCGCGGATGTCCCGGCTTTTTTCCGAAGGTTCCTCCTCCAGCTCCGCTTCCAGGGAAGCAAATTCCAGTTCGGAGAGAATGGCTTTCAGTTCTTCCCGGTCCACAGCAGTCCTGAGATCTTCAAGCTTAAGATCTCCCAGATCGATATCGGTCTTGATCGTGGCCAGCTGTTCCGAAAGCCGGGCGGCCTTTTCTCCCACCAGCTCCGTATCCGAAGTTTTCAGCAGGAAATACAGCGGAGAACGGGTGATCCCCAGCTTTTCCTTCCAGTAGGCCTTCAGGGCTGCCTCTTTTTCCTTATCCAGATCTTCCAGGGCTTTGTACAGGTTATCGACGGTTCCGTATTCATTGATGAGCCTGACGGCCGTCTGAGGCCCGATACCCGGAACCCCTTTAATATTGTCCGATGAATCGCCCTGCAGCCCTTTCAGAGAGCTCACCTGTTCCGGCGTCACGCCGAATTCCGCTTTGACCAGCTCCGGATCCAGTTCGAAGGCCCGGTCGGGAATGTTAACGGAAGCCCTGTCGACCCCGTACTTTTTATCCATCTCATCGGTTTTATCCTGGCTGGAATGCATCAGCCACATATGGGTCCGATCCGTCACCAGCTGCAGATAATCGTGATCCTTGGTAAAGATCCTGACGGGGACCTGGTCCTGGAATTTACGGGATGCGGTGCCGCAGAAATCATCCGCCTCGTATCTTTCGTCCATCAGCTGGACGATGTTCATCCGCCTCAGGACTTCCTGGCAGAGATCGTACTGTTCCCGCAAAGGTTCCATGGTATCGGAGCGGTTTCCTTTATAATCCGGATACAGCTCCCGCCGGAAGGTATTGCGGCTTAAATCCCAGGCCACGGCCAGATAAGCCGGCTTCTGGTCCTTCAGGATCTTAAGGAGCGTCCTTAAAAAGCCGTATACCGCGTTGGTGTATACGCCTTTGGACGTCATCATGATCTTATGAAAATATTTTTCTTTTTCCTCCGGGGTCTTCGCAAAAAGGATCTCCCTGGGCAGGTTTCCGAAAAACTGCGTGCTTAAAAGGCTTGAGCCGTCAATCAAAAGCAGATAATTGCCATCCATCAGATAACTCCGTTCAAATGCAGAAGAAACAGCACGACTGATACTGCAACGATCAGTATCCCGCAGGCCGCCAGGATCGTCGTCAGGGTCAGTGTCTTTTTCCGTTTCCGGATAAGGCCCGCAACCAGCCGGTTCAGATCGTATTCCTCTTCCTCCGGCGTATCGCTGGCGGCCATTTTCATGATGCAGCCCATCTCCAGCTCCTCGTAGCACTGAGGGCACTGACGGATATGCCTCAGAAAGGCAGCCGTATTCACAAGGCCCGCCGTACCTTCAATAAAAGGATTTATCAGCTGTTTTGCTTCCGTACAATTAATCATCTTCTGCCATCCCGCATACAAAAGAAGCCGCACTTACGCGCGGCTTAAAAAATCATCGTCAGTCAGCTGTCTTAACGATCTCTTTCTTGTTATAGTAACCACACTGCTTGCAGACGTGATGCGGAAGCATTAAGGCGCCGCAGTGGCTGCATTTGACAAGATTCAGAGAGCTCATTTTCCAGTTGGCTCTGCGGCTGTCGCGTCTTGCGCGTGAGGTTCTGTTTTTAGGGCAAATAGACATTTTCTTTCCTCCTTATTATCCAGTCCGGCAAAAACCGGGACCAATCTTATTTTCCGGCGTTCTGAAAAGCCTTCAGGATGGCTTCACCCATTCCGGTAAGCGGTTTATCATCTTCGCAGCCGCAGGGTCCCTCATTGAGGTCCCGGCCGCATTTCGGACAAAGGCCTTTGCAGTCTTCCCGGCAGAGGACCTTCATGGGAAGGTTTTCGATGACCGCTTCCTCGATGAGCCTTCCGGCATCCAGCATATCGCCTTCCAGATATTCCACGGTCTCTCCGTCTTCATCGGTGAAGCGCTGTCCGTCTAGCATCCGGGAAAGATCGGCCGTGACTGTCGTTTCCACAGGCTTCAGACACCTGTCGCAGGGGATCGTCAGCACCAGGCTGATGCTTCCTTCAACGGTGATCGCTCTGTCCTTTTCATGGTGAATGACCAGATGGACCGGTTCGCAGGAAACGATGGGATATCCGGCAATGCACTCCGCATCCGGCATTACATCATAACCGGCGGTCTTTCCGGGGACCTGGTACAGATCCGTTAACTGAATGATCATAATACCTTACCTGAAATATCGGGGTTTTCAAACGCACCTGCACAGTATAAGCGCATAATCACGTAATGTCAAGCCCTTTTTTGCAGAAAAACGTATGAAAACACGTCATCTGCACGGTCCTATGACATAAACAGCCCTCTCCTCATGGAAAGAGCTGCCGCTTCAACCGCTGCGGCAGCTCTTTCTGAAAGAAGACTGATCTTCTGCTGAATCTCTGTCGGTCCTGATCAAACAGATCATTACCGATCAGATCCTGTTATTCGTTATAATACCTGGAGGCTCCGGGAATGAACCAGCCCAGTTCAGAATAATCCTTGCTTAAGTAGCCTTCCATGCCGGCGACATACCGTACATGGTAGAATCCGTCCGCATCGCCCAGGTACTCCCAGAGGGTCCCCATGGGAACCGGCTCCAGAATGTTCGCATCGGTGGAGGCTTCGGCACGCATATTCAGCATATCCGCCGTAACTTTTACCATCTGTTTCGCATGTGAGACGGCAAGTTCCTTTGCTTCATCGCCGGTCTTGACGTATTCCGAGGTAACAAAGCCGATAAAGCCGCCGGTATTCACCCGGCACCAGCCGTCCTGGGTATCCAGCAGTTCTCCGCCGGAGAACTCGGGGATCTTGGCAAGGATATCGGAATCCGTTGACGCCAGAGCGCGAAGATTTACCATCTCGGCACCGGAGATCACGAAGAGATTGTTATAGTTTTCCAGAACGCCGGCAGGATCGTCGGGAAGGCCGCTGGCATCGGATGAGCCTTCAGGGGAAGAATCTTCCTGACTGCTGCCGCTCTCGTCGGTTCCTTCGGAGCCGGAAGTGTCGTCGGTACTTTCTTCCGATTCGGAAGAACTCTGATCCGCACTGCCTTCAGTGCTTTCAGCGGAAGCCTCGGATTCTGTCACGGAAGCCGTAGTATCGTCTGAAGCGGTAACGCTTTCTGAACCGGAGGGTTTATCGGTGGTTTCTGCATCCGGCGTGGTCACCACCACCTTGGAGGTGGGAATGTTGTCTTCGTTGAAAATGATGCCCCGGGTATACAGGATAAATAATACCGCTGCCGTTACCACAAGTGCCGTAAGGGCGGTGAAGATCCAGAAATGACGGGATTCCCTGCGAAGCTGACGCCTCATGGCGAGCCTTTCCTGAGCTGCCGCAGCTTCATCCTCGGAAGCTGCGCCTTCCGCGGTCTGCTCTCCGCCTTCCGCAGCAGGCTCACTCGCCTGATCCGATCCGGTTTCTGCCGCAGACGCTTCCGCGTCCCCATCGGTTAAGCCGCTGGTTTCCGAAAATTCCTGTCCGGAGTCTTCCGAAGATCTTTCAGGCAATTCCGTGTCCGTCCCGGTATCCATCTCCGAGAAAGCATCTTCCGTCAGGACGTCGGCGCCGGAAAGATCCGCAGCAGTCTCTGCCGCTTCAGCCTGCTCTGCAGCCCCTGCCGCAGCAGCGCCGGCAAACAGTGAAGCTGCCGCACCGGTTTTTTCAGATGCATCCGTTTCTCCGGCATCCGCAGATGCGGCTTCGTAGGCTGCGTCATTTTCTATAACGTCGTCCTCGACTTCATCGCCGGGTTCGGCGGCGACCTCAGGCGTGATCTCAGGATCCTCTTCCTCGCCTTCCCGGATAAGATCATCCAGCGCCATAAGATCGATATCTTCAAATTCTTTGCCAAGTCCTGTATCATCGATCATCCGGTCAGCTTCTGTTTTCGCGTTCCGCAAAGTCTCTTCCGCAGCTTCCGCGGCTGTGTCCGCCCGGCCCTTTAACGCATCAGAAGCTTCCTTTCTCATATCCGGCAGACCTGCATCAGCTTCTTCCCCGTTCTGCCCCGGGAAGACCTCATCAAACATGTCTTCCATGGACTGAACGGTTACCGATGCTTCTCTGGACGCTTCGGCTCTTCCGGAAAGTCCGGAGAGATCTCCGATGTCCGTTGATCGGTCGGATACCGCTTCCTTTGCCTGGTCCAGCGCTTCTTTTCCTTCGGAAAGGAGATCTTCCGCCCCGGCCCCGGCGTCTGCAGCAGCCTGCTCACCGGCCTTTTTCAAATCTTCGGCACCATCTTCGATATCATCAAACAGGATATCGAACTGATCCTTGATATTATCCTTTTCGCTCATTTTTCTTCCCTCTTTTTTTATCCGGAACCCTGAAGGGCTTTATTTGATCTGTTCCGGTTTCTGATCCCGTTTCTTCAGCGGCAGTTCGGAAAGATTCACCCGCCTGTTCCCTATCTTTACCAGGTATTTTACGGACGGGTCAAAATCGTATACCGCCGTGATCCTGTCATCCGGCGAAAGCTTCATTCCCCGGACGCCGACAGAGGTCTTTTTATACACCGAAATATCACTGTTCCTGAACCGGAGCGCCAGACGCTTATCGCTGACCAGCACCACGTCGGTCCCTTTCAGTTCATCCGCATAGACGAGCAGATCGTCGTCCTGCAGCTTCGTGGCCTGTATGGTTTTCTTGGCCGTTTCGAATTCCGATGTTTCAACAAGCTTTATCATAGCATGAGCCGTGACAAATAGCAACATTTTATCCTTCAGGTTCTCCAGCGCGTCTATCTTCAGGATATTCTCGCCTGCGGAATCGTAATTGGAGATATTGTCGACGGGAATGCCCTTGTCCTTGACCTTGCAGAGGGGCACGTCCTTCATCTTCAGCTGATGGAAGCTGCCCTTGTCCGTGAAGAAGCCGATCCGCGACGTATTCATGCAGAAGATCAGATGGACGGATTCCGCGTCGATGGCTTCCCGGTTCTTCTCATAGACGGAAAGGTCAAACATCCTGACGTAGCCGAAGCGGTTCATCGTAAAGACCGCCGGTGTCTCGACCTCCTTCACTTCCTCAAAGACCGGCGCTTCCTCATCCGTCAGGTCGGTGCGCCGTTCCAGGCCGTAATCCTCCCGGATCTTTTCCAGGTCCTTCTTGATCTGCTTCAGCATTTCCCTGTCGGAAGAAAGGAGCTTTTCGTACTGGCTGATCTTTTTCAGCGTTTCCTTATAGTCATTCTGAAGCGCCAGGATCTCCAGCCCGATCAGTCTCGCCAGGCGAAGGTCCAGAATAGCCTGGGCCTGGGCTTCCGTAAAGGAAAGCAGCGAAGCCTGCTTCCGGGATTCCTCCGAGCGGAAGGTGACTTCCGTTGTGTCGCCTGTCATGAGGCAGTTCTTGGCGGTCTGAAGTTTTTTGGAGCCCCGGATGATCTCGATGATCAGGTCGATGATGTCTACGGCCTTGATCAGGCCTTCCTGGATCTCCCGCCTCTCCTGTTCCTTCTTTAACAGCGTCGCGTATTTGCGTTTATTGATCTCCAGCTGGAAGCTTAAGTTTTCCTCCAGGATCCGCCTCAGGCCCAGCACTTCGGGTTTCCCGTGATTGATGCAGAGCATGTTGACGCTGAAGGTGTCTTCCAGCTTGGTTTTCTTATACAGTCCCTGGAGGATCTTTTCGCCGTCGGCTCCGTTTTTGAGTTCCAGGACGATCTTGATGCCGTCCTTGCCCGACTGGTTGGAAATATCCGTTATATCCGGGAAAACCTTCTTTTCCGCGAGGTCCGCCACGTCGTTCAGGAATTTCCCGATGGAAAGGCCGATCATCGTATAGGGGATCTCCGTTATGATGATCCGGTCCTTTTCGCCCCGCTTCTTCGCAGGAACGACGGAAGCCCGGCCCCGGATGCGTATCCTGCCCTTTCCGGTCTCATAGATCGGCAGCAGTTCCTTTTGATTGACCACGATGCCGCCCGTGGGAAAATCCGGTCCGGGAAGGCAGGTCATCAGTTCCTCGGTGGTGGCCTTCGGATGGTCCATCAGATACTCCATCGCGTCGATGACTTCCTTCAGGTTATGGGGCGGACAGGAAGTGGTCATTCCCACCGCGATGCCCTCGGAACCGTTTACCAGAAAATTGGGAATCCTGACCGGCAGGACCTCCGGCTCCTTTTCCGCCTCATCATAGTTCGGCACAAAATCCACCACGTCCTTGTCCAGATCCTTAAGATATACTTCCTGGGTAAACTTCCTGAGCCTGGCTTCCGTATACCGCATCGCAGCAGCACCATCTCCTTCAATGGAGCCGAAATTACCGTGGCCGTCCACCAGGGCCATACCCTTCTTGAAGTCCTGGGACAGGACCACCAGAGCGTCATAGATTGACGCATCCCCGTGGGGATGGTATTTACCCATCGCATCACCCACGATCCTGGCGGATTTCCGGTGTGGCCTGTCGGCATTGAGCCCCAGCATATGCATGGCGTAGAGGACCCGCCGCTGTACCGGCTTAAGACCGTCCCTGAGATCCGGCACCGCCCGGGAGGTGATGACAGACATGGAATAATTGATGTAGGACCGCTGCATCTCCTCGGAGTATTCAGTGGTCAGAATATTTTCAGGCATAAAGCCTCCTTAAGAGTATATGATCAGCCGATGTTGTCGATAACGGCCTCATTGGCATGCTCCTGGATGAAATCCCGCCGGGGTTCCACGTCGCTGCCCATGAGCATTTCCGTGATACGGTCCGCCGTCATGGCATCGTCTATCGAGACCCGTTTTAAAAACCGTCTTTCGGGATCCAGGGTGGTCTCCCAGAGCTGGTCCGGGTCCATTTCTCCCAGACCTTTATAGCGCTGCAGGGAGAAATTTTTATGCGTCTTCCGGTACTTCGCCAGTTCCTCATCATTGTAGAGATAGACCTCTTCTCCCTTTCCCGAGGGGACCGCCTTGTATAAGGGCGGCATCGCGATATAGACATGGCCTTCGGAAATGAGTTCCGGCATGAAGCGGTAGAAAAAGGTCAGGAGCAGTGTGCTGATATGCTCTCCGTCAACGTCCGCATCCGCCATGATGATGATCTTGTCGTAGCGAAGCTTGGAAATGTCAAAGTCGTTTCCGTAGCCTTCGGAAAAACCGCAGCCGAAGGCCAGGACCATCGTCTTGATCTCAGCATTCGCCAGCACCTTGTCGATGGAAGCCTTTTCCACGTTCAAGATCTTGCCCCGGATGGGCATGATGGCCTGATAGGTCCGGTTCCGGGCCATACGGGCCGACCCGCCTGCGGAATCGCCTTCCACGATGAAGATCTCGCACCGGGAAGCATCCCGGGATTCGCAGTTTGCCAGTTTTCCGTTGGAATCAAAGGAAAACTTCTGCTTCGTGATCAGATTGGATCTGGCCTTTTCTTCGGCCTTTCTGATCTTTGCGGATTTTTCCGCGCAGGATATGGCGTTTTTCAAGGATTCCAGATGCTTGTCAAAATACAGTTCCAGCTGTTCCTGGGTGATGGAGGCGGCTGCCTTTGCCGCATCCTGGGAGCCCAGCTTTGTCTTGGTCTGCCCCTCAAAAAGCGGGTCAGGATGGCGGAGGGACAGGACGCAGGTCAGGCCGCAGCGGGTATCCGCCCCGGTAAATTTGGCCGGATCTTTCAGAATGCCCAGATCTCTGGCATAGGCGTTAATCAGCTGGGTCAGGGCCGTTTTAAACCCGGTAAGATGAGTGCCGCCTTCCGAATTGTAGATATTATTGCAGTACCCCAGGATCCTCTCTTCAAAGGTATTGACGTACTGAAGGGCGATATCCATCTCGATATCCGCCAGCTTTCCGCTAACCTGGATGATCTCTGTAACAGGCTCCTTCCCGGAATTCAGTTCTTTGATATAGGCCTTCAGGCCTTCCGGTTCATGGAAAGAAACCGTCTCGTCTTCCCCTTTCCGGTTGTTGTGGAAGATCAGCTTAAGCCCGGGATTCAGATAAGCCGTCTCGTGGAGCCGGTTTTTGATGGCGTCTGCCTTGAAACGGGTGTTTTCAAATATCTCCGGATCCGGTTTGAAGGTGATCGTGGTACCGGTCTCCTTCGTCCTTCCGATCACCGGCAGGAGGCCCTTTTCCAGTTCCACCACCGGTATGCCGCGTTCGTAGGAATCGTAATAGATCTTCCCGCCCTTCCGGATCTTGATCTCAAGATATTCGGAGAGCGCATTCACCGCGGACGAGCCTACGCCGTGCAGGCCGCCCGAAGTCTTGTAGGCTTTATTATCGAATTTGCCTCCGGCATGCAGCGTGGTCAGGATGACCCGCTCTGCGGAAACGCCTTTTTCATGCATATCCACCGGTATGCCGCGGCCGTTGTCGGAAACGATGCAGGAGCCGTCGTCCTCCAGACTGACCTCGATCTCCGTACACGCCCCGGCCAGATACTCATCCACCGAGTTGTCCACGATCTCATTGACCAGATGGGTAAGTCCCGTCCGGCTCACCGAACCGATATACATGCCGGGCCGCCGTCTGACGGCCTCCAGGCCCTCCAGCACTGTTATGCTCGAGGCATTATAATTATCTGCCATGCAGTTCCTCCAGGGAATGTATTCCGGATGATCCGGCCATGAGCCGCTGCCTTCCTTTCAGAATTCATCTTTTCAAAAAAAGGTCAGCGCACCGCAGGCCTCCGGCTTCTGTAATCACAAGATATAGTGGCTAAAGAAGGATTATAGCATATATGAGCCCGCATTTCAAGAATCAGATCATATGTTCGAACGTCCTGCATGAATCATATGTCTGAACGTCCTGCGCAGATCATATGTACGGATCATATCTTTCCACACCGACGATTCATCGTTCAGGATTTATAAAGCTGAACATCAATGAACCTCTCCGGATCATCTGCCGTTTTACACTGCCCTCCCGGACATGAAAAAGAAGCGGCATAAACCGCTTCCTTTTCTGTTTGAAATAACATCTCAGGATACCTTGTTCTTTTCCCGGAAGGATCTTTCGATCTCCCGGTCGGCTGTTTTCTTCGCCAGGCTTTCCCTCTTATCATACAGTTTTTTGCCCCGGGCCAGCGCGATCTCCACCTTGACCCGGCCGCCCTTGAAATAGACCTGGGTCGGGATCAGAGTATACCCCTTCTCCTGCACCTTGCCGGCCAGCTTGACGATCTCCTTTTTATGCATCAGGAGTCTTTTCTCCCTCAAGGGGTCCTTGTTGAAAATGTTGCCTTTTTCATAAGGACTGATATGCATGCCCAGGATAAAGACTTCATTATTGCGTATCCGGACAAAGGCTTCCTTCAGGGAACAGTGCCCCTGGCGGAGGCTCTTCACTTCCGTTCCGAAAAGCTCTATTCCGCATTCGTATGTCTCATCGATAAAATAATCATGATAAGCTTTTTTGTTGTTGGCGATCAGTTTTATGCCGGATGAAGCCATGCTGCGCACCCCTCTTTCCCGGCCGGAGGCTTTCCGGCGGGTTGTCCTTTCTCCCGGCGATCCGGGAAGTATGAAAAACTCCGCTGAAGCGTTTTCGGCGGAGTTTGCGTAAATCGAAATCAGAAATTAATGCAGAGCAGGAATGCCAGGACAAAGAAAGCGGTAACGGCGATCTTCGTGGCTTTTTCCAGTTTTCCCTCTCTGGAACGGGCTTTATTCTTTTCCCAGTAGGTGTCCCCCATGCCGCCGATGGTGCCGAGACCTGCCGATTTACCTTCCTGCATCAGGACCGTAAAGATGATGAATAAACCGCCGAGAGCAAAAATACCGCATAAGATATAGCGTAAAACTTCCATTTTTATCTCCTTTAATTTGAATCTGCCGGTGATGGGACTTGAACCCATACGTGGTTGCCCACAACAGATTTTGAGTCTGCCTCGTCTGCCATTCCGACACACCGGCATTACAACATTGGAATTCTACCACAAAGCGCGTCAGAATGCAAGCAGTTTCTTACCTGCTTTGGACCGGTAACTGCATCTGACGTTTCAGGCATCCGTCTCCCCCGTTTCCCGGGAAAGGAGGTCCAGCTGCAGGGTCTCCAGATAGTGGACGTAGACGCCGCTTTTTACCTGGATCTCATAGGTCTTGTCGATCTCATCGAAGGCGAAACTCTTCCGTCCGCCTTCCAGCATCCTTACATAAAAACGCTTCAGGTCTCTGAAAGGCAGATAAAAGGCCTGCTGCCGGTTCGTGTAATAGATCAGCAGAAACGAGATGCCCTGCTGTTTCTCCATATCCTCCATGAAACGGATCTGGTGTTCGTGGACATTGGCCAGGGGAAAGGTATCCGTTTTGCATTCCTTGGCATCGAAGCAGACCGGGATTCCCTGGACCGCGCCGATATAGTCCACCGTCGACTGCTGGTCAAAGTAGGCCAGGGTAATGTGCCGGGATTCCGGCTCGATCTCCACCGGCGTGATGGGCGTCGGCACCTTCTGGATCAGCGCCAGGTTCCGGTTCCTGTAGTCTTCATTAGTATAGTTGATCATCTCCTCCAGAAGAGATCCCCTCAGTCCCCGAGAGCTCCAAGTGGCCAATTCTCCGGCACCTCCGTTTCAAATGTTCTGCCGCTGATGTTTTTCAGGGGACAGTCCGGGAACTGCAGCCGGAAGGCGTGCAGGCACTGGTAAAAGATGCCGTATTCCAGATTGACCTTCTGATCCCCGTATTTCGGATCCCCGATGATGGGATGTCCCAGCGCGGCAAGCTGGGCTCGGATCTGATGGGACCGGCCGGTCAGCAGATGGACCTTAATGAGTGTGCTGTCTCCGTAATATTCCACGGGTGAAAAAGCCGTTCTGATGATCCTGGCGCCGGGTATCGGTTTTCCGGAGATCTTCACGATATTGGTCCGGCTGTTCTTGTAAAGATAGCCTTCGCTGACCAGATCTTTTTCGAAACGTCCCTTTACGTAGGCATAGTAGTATTTGTCCAGATTCCGGTTCCTGAAAGCCTCCGAAAGCACCTGCAGGCCCCTTAAGGAAAGGCCGGCGGCCATGATGCCGCTGGTATTCCGGTCCAGGCGGTTGCAGACCGAAGGCTTAAAGGTCTCAAAATCCGAATTGGAGATGATGCCTTCTTTTCTCGCATACCAGATCACCCAGTCGTTGATGGAAACGTCGCCCTCATGGGCTTTCTGGGAAAGGATCCCGGCGGGCTTTACAAAGATCAGCACGTCGCTGTCCTGGTACAGGATCGGGATCTCCGGAAAATCCACGGAATCCGGCAGGGAAAGCTCCGTATTCCCCCGCATCTTCCGGTAGGTCTCCTCTGAAAAAAACATCTGGATCGTATCCCCGAATACCGTGATCTCCGAACCGATGGCCTTTTCGTGATTCAGGGTAATGTTCTTTTTACGGAGCATTTTATAGATAAAGCTTTTCGGCGCTTCCTTCAGGATCTTATGAAGAACCTTGTCCAGCCGCTGATTGGACTGGTTTTCGCCGATGGTATATTCAAACATAAAAAGCTCCTGAAGATCACATGGAAACGGCCCGGAAGACGCCTTCCCGTTTAAGAACGTTTTCGGAAACCTCCTTCCGGGAGGGTATTTCTTCTTTTTTAAGACGTGCCAGGAACGGCTCCAGCTCTTTATAGAGCAAGATCTCACAGTCGATCTGTTCCAGTCTTAAAAACGTATGCAGGTATTCCGTATAGGTTTTGAGATCCAGCGTCGCGTCTCCGGTAAAAACGATGATGCGTTCTTCCGTAAAGACCGCGTAGTTTACGGGAATGCTCTTCCCATCCCGCTTGGCAATGACGAGCTCCGTATCCAGTACGCCTTCGCCTGTGATCTCCCGGACCTTTTCGTATTCTTCTTTTGATCTGGAATGAAAACGGCTGTAGGCGATCAGCTGGGCCAGCTGCATCGCCATCGGGACCGCCGTTAAGATCCCTGCCACAGACAGCAGGTTTTTATTGGTCTTCGTAACGATCCAGCCGATGATCACCAGGCCCGCGGCGCCGGCCAGCAGGATCAGCGACCGTATGATCAGCCGCCGTTTCTGCCTGCCGATATAGCCGTAATGGCCTTTGGTGATCCGGTTCTTCATCCGGACCGTATGGGTATAATACTCCGCCATCAGTTAAGCTGTGCCTCCAGTACGCCCCGGGCCGCTTTCATCACTTCCGGGATTCCCGCCGGGTTCTTGCCGCCGGCCTGGGCCATCGCGGGCCTTCCGCCGCCGCCTCCGCCCACAAGGGCTGCCAGCTGTTTGATCATATTGCCGGCATGGGCGCCTTTCTGTACCGCATCATCGCTGCAGCTCACGATCAGGCTGGCTTTACCGTCCTTTTCAGACGCCAGCACAAGGACGCCGGATCCAAGCTTCTCTTTCAGTTCATCGCTGAGATTCCGAAGGGCATTCATATCCGTGTCGGAAACGGAAAATGCCAGAAGCTTCACGCCGCTGACCTCTTCCACCTGATCCATGACGTCCGCCGTCTGGGAGGAAGCGATCTCATGCTTCAGATGTTCGTTCTCCGCCTGAAGCTCCCGGATCTCCCGGGTCAGGTTTTTCAGCCTGTCCTTAAGATTTGCCGGGGAGGTCTTCAGTACGGCCGCCGCCTCTTTGAATTCCTCTTCCATCTCCCGGTACCAGTCATAGACCAAATCGGCCGTGATTGCTTCGATACGTCTTACGCCGGCCGAAATGCCGGTTTCGGAAAGGATCTTGAAGATCCGGATGTCAGCGGTGTTTTTCACATGGGTGCCGCCGCAGAGTTCCACGGAATCGCCCATGGTGACGACCCGGACCGAATCGCCGTATTTTTCTCCGAAGAGGGCCATGGCGCCTTTCTTCCTGGCGCTTTCCAGATCCATCTCCTCGGTGACCACCGGGTAAGCTGCCCGGATCTTTTCATTGACCAGTCTTTCCACGGTCTCCAGTTCTTCCCGGGAAAGGGCCTGGAAATGGGTAAAATCGAAACGAAGATGATGGGCATTGTTCTCGGAACCGGCCTGCTCCACGTGGGAGCCCAGGGTATCCCTTAAAGCCTTCTGGAGAAGATGGGTCGCGGAATGGTTGCAGCAGGTGGCCGCCCGGTTCTTAGCGTCCGCCACGAGCCTGACCGTATCTCCCAGGGAGAAGCTGCCGCTCTCCACGATTCCCATATGGCCGATCTTTCCGCCCTGAAGCTTGACGGCCTCCTTTACCGCAAAACGTCCGTGGCTGTTTTCGATATAGCCGAAATCACCGATCTGGCCGCCCATGGTGGCGTAGAACGGCGTCTCTTCCGTAATGATGCATCCCGTCTCCCCTTCTTCCAGGGTCTCCGGAAGCGTGCCGTAATCAGAGGCGTCTTCAACGTCTTTACTGACAAGGGCGCTGATCTTCGACTCGTCCTCTGTCCGGTCATAGCCGGTAAAACGTGATGTCAGAGACGGATCGATATCATCAAAGGCAGAAGCATCCTTGCCCATGTAGTTAGACCCTTTTCTGGCTTCTCTTGCCGTCTTCTTCTGGTTTTCCATGGCCTCTTCAAAGCCTGTTTCAGAGAAGGTGAAGCCGTTTTCGGAAAGGATCTCTTCCGTCAGGTCCTTCGGGAAGCCGTAGGTGTCGTACAGGCGGAAAGCGTCCTCCCCGGCAAGCTCTGTCCTGCCGGTCTTCCGAAGTTCGTCCATCTCCGCCTGAAGCAGGGACAGACCTGTATCGATGGTCCTGTTGAACTTGTTTTCTTCCTCGGTAATGACCGCCAGGATCATGGTCTTCTTCTCTTCCAGCTCCGGATAACCGTCTCTTGAAGTTTCGATGACCGTGGAAGCCAGGTCCGCGAGGAAGGTCCCCTTCACGCCCAGCAGGCGTCCGTGGCGGGCAGCCCTTCTTAACAGCCGTCTCAGCACATAGCCCCGGCCGTTATTCGAAGGCATGATGCCGTCTGAGATCATAAAGGTGACGGAACGGATGTGGTCGGTGATGATCCGGATGGAGATATCTTTCGTCTCGTCGGTCTTGTATTTGACGCCGGTGATCTCGCCCACATGCTCCGTAAGGGTATGAAGGGTATCGATGTCAAAGATGGAATCCACGTCCTGGACCACTACCGCCAGGCGCTCGAGACCCATGCCGGTATCGATGTTTTTCTGGGCCAGGGTCTCGTAATTGCCCCTTCCGTCATTGTTGAACTGGGTAAAGACGTTGTTCCAGACTTCCATGTAGCGGTCGCAGTCGCAGCCCACGGTGCAGGTGGGTTTGCCGCAGCCGTACTTTTCGCCTCTGTCGTAATAAATCTCAGAACTTGGTCCGCAGGGACCGGCGCCGTGCTCCCAGAAATTGTCATCTTTTCCGAAACGGAAGATCCGCTCCTCCGGAATGCCTTCCTGGTTGTGCCAGATATCAAAGGCTTCGTCGTCGTCCAGATAAATGGAAGGATACAGGCGGTCCGGATCCAGACCCACTTCCTTGGTCAGGAATTCCCAGGACCAGTGGATCGCTTCTTTTTTGAAATAATCACCGAAGGAGAAATTGCCCAGCATCTCGAAGAAGGTGCCGTGGCGCTGTGTCTTTCCCACGTTCTCGATATCGCCGGTCCTGATGCATTTCTGGCAGGTGCAGATACGCCTTCTGGGAGGGATCTCCTGGCCCGTAAAATAGGGTTTTAAAGGCGTCATGCCTGCATTGATGATCAGGACAGACTTGTCATTCTCGGGGACAAGGGAGAAGCTTTTCAGCCGCAGATGTCCCTGACGTTCAAAATAGTCAAGATACATTTCCCTCAATTCATTGACACCGTATTTTTTCATGTTTATTCTCCATCAGTAGTATAATATCATGGTCAGGGCTTCCAGGTAATTGTCTCCGGAGGACCTGTACATATCTTCAAGGGCATTGATAATGGTATGGTGGACGCCGTTCCAGGTGGTATTGTGAAATACCATGTGCTTCCCGTTTTCCACACCCAGGTAAAGCATCGCATGCCGCGGCATCACAATGACAGCCCCGGGATGGGCTTCAAGAAGCGCAGCTTTGTCGCTTTCAGGCGCCAGCGCTTCAAATCCGCCGCCGTAGCCGTCCATCCAGACAGTGTTCCGGGGCAGGTACAGGCCGAAGCACCGGTAAAGATACCCGGTGGTGGAAGAACAGTCATACCGGTAATATTCATCGGAATACCCGTAGCCGGAATTCGCTCTTCCCTCCCAGACCATCTGAAGCAGGGCTTCACGGGACCAGGGAAGGAAGCCGTCCGACCAGTTATCCTTATCGGAAAGCGTTTCTTCTTCCGTAAAAAATCTGCCTTCCGCATTTCTTTTCGGCATCAGCACCCGATAGCCGCTCTCCGTTTCCCCGGTGCAGGGCAGGATCTGTCCGAGCCTTCGGTAATGGTCTTCTTCGAAGATCCTGGTGCAGACCACAAACCGGTCCGGATTCATGTACCGGTAATAGGTATCACGGTCTGTTAAGGCTATCGCGGAGCTCTTTACCCAGCCGGCATAATTCTCTCCCTGTACAAAGGCATAAGCCCCGTCTTCGGAATAATGCAGTACTAACATGCCGGAGCCTGCCGCGAAAAGAGATTCCAGAAAATAGTTGAATTTTCCGGGATCATCCGGATTCCAGGCCCGCATATCCGTCGGAAAGCCGGCCACATGGCAGTTTTCCGAAGCGATAGCGTAACCCACTGATACCGGCGATGCGGGATCTTCGGAAAGGACGCCCAGATTTCTGGCCCTTTCCAACGCGTTTTTCATCGCATCGTCCGGAATCTGCTCCCCATAATAACGGGTCTCCGGAAGGTTGTAGGAAAGGATCATCTGCAGCACTTGCTCCCTGGTAAAGGAGACGTCCGGGTCAGCCACGTTAAAGAGGTGGGACCTGGGATCCTGAAGGGTCTGATCGTTGACGGCTTTGATCTCCGGATCCATCAGATGCCCCATAAACCGTTCCAGATGAACCTCCGGCGTCTTATCGGAAGCGCTTTCGGATCCTGTTTCTTTCTCTTCATCGGAAGTCTCCGTCTCGGAATCGGTTTTTCTTTCCGTTTCCGGGGCGATCGTTCCTTCTGATTCCGGATCGGTCTCCGTCTCTTTTTCCGGTTCGGGATCCGTATCTTTTTCGCTGCCGGACCTGGAGGTTTCTTCAATGCCTGTTTCAGACTTCTCTTCCGTTTCCTCTTCGCTTTCCGATCCGGAAGCGTCGGGATCAGTGTCTGACGCCGCCTGAGAAGATGAAGACGCTTCATCGGATTTTTCGGAAGAGGTCTTTGTATCCGATCCTTCAGAAGACTTTTCATCCGGCTCCGTCCGGGAAGCCGTTTTATCTGTCTCTTCGGAAGAGGCTTTTCCTGTCTCTTCAGAAGAGGTTTTGCCTGTTTCTTCAGAAGAGGCTTTTTCCGTCTCTTCAGAAGAGGTTTTATTCGTTCCTTCGGAGATCTGTGTCTCCGATCCGTCAGTTGAGTTCTTTGATCCGGCTGCTTCTTCGGAAACCGTCTCCGACTGACGTTCACGGCTTCCGGAGGCATCCTCCCGGCGGCTGCAGGCCGGTAAGAAGATCAGTCCCAGCAGAAGCAGAAGGACGGCAAGCGGCGCAAAGAAAGACCTTCCGGAATAGTGAAAAGCTTTCCGGAAGCCTTTTTCATCAAATGCTTCCCGGCTGCCTTTTCCTGCAGCCGCTCTGCGATCAGTGATAAGCGACCGCTTCTTTCCGTTTTTTCTTCTTATCCGGCTTTTCATAATTTCTTTCCGCTATCTCCTGGATCTTGGGTCCAAGCTTCTTATCATATACCGTTTCAAACAGGTCGATCATGATCGGCGATAGGGTAATGATGCCGAACAGGATCATGATGCCTGCCACGGATACCGCCGTAAGCTCCAGGATGTGCTGCCCTACCGTCATAACGATCAGATAAGAGATCTCCATGACATAGCAGACGATCCGCCGGTAAGTGGTCATGGGACTGTAGATCCGCTTCAGCATAAAGAAGTAGATCCAGCCGATGCAGAGCACGCAGATGGTCGACAGCATGGGCTGCGAACTGGCGTCCAGGCGGATGCCGATATTCGTGATCATCAACGTGACGATGGCGATAACGATGCCTGCCGGCAGTGCATTCCTGAAGACCAGCTCCATAAAGTTGCTCCGTATCTTCCGGAAGCTGGGCTCCAGCTGCAGGAAGAAGGTGGGGATGCCGACAGCGCACCCGGAAATAATGGACAGCTGCACCGCCTGGAAGGGATACTGGCGTCCCAGAAACAGGGTGCCGATGGTCAGCAGGATGGAAAAGGTCGTTTTGATCAGATATAAAGAGGTCGCGTTGCAGATATTGTTGATGACCCGTCTTCCTTCATTGACCACATGGGGCATGGAGGTAAAATCAGAATCCAGAAGGACGATATTCGCCGCATGTTTGGCCGCCTCGGAACCGCTGGCCATGGCGATGGAACAGTCGGCGGTCTTTAAGGCCAGTACGTCGTTGACGCCGTCGCCGGTCATGGCTACCGTTTTTCCGGCTGCCTGCAGGCACTCCACCATCATCTTCTTCTGTTCCGGCCTGACCCGTCCGAATACTACATATTTCTCTACCGCTGCCTTCATTTCCTCCAGGGAAGTGATCTTAGAGGCATCACAGTAACGGTCCGCATTTTCCAGCCCGCAGCGCATAGCGATCTTGGAGACCGTCAGCGGATCATCGCCGGAGATCACCCTCAGTTCAACGCCCTGTTCCTTGAAATAGCCCAGGGTCTTTTCACAGTCTTTCCGGATCACATCGGACATGACCAGGAAACCCAGGGGTTTCAGATCATCCGGCAGTGTGTTGGATTCCGCTTCGGTTTCCGAATGGCATAAAAGGATGACCCGGTAGCCCTCTTCCAGATAGGGATGGATGGCTTCTTCCAGCACCCTGTCATAGGGCATCAGGAACTGGAAAGCTCCCATATAATAGGTGCCGTGATCCTTAAAGGCAGCGCCGGAATATTTTCTGTCGGAAGAAAAGGGGATCACGTAGGAGATCTGCCAGGGAGAAGATGCATCATGATAGTATTCCCGGATGCCTTCCGCGGTATCATTCAGGTCATTCTGGGCATGGATGATATTCTGGAACCCTTCCCTTAAATCATTGTCGCTGCCGGCGACGTTGACGGTTTTTTCAACCTTGACTTTTCCTTCCGTCAGTGTGCCTGTCTTATCCAGACATAAAACATCTACCCGGGCCAGGGTCTCGATGCAGTACAGTTCCTGTACGACGGTCCTTTCTCTGGCCAGTCGGAGTACGCCCAGGGTCAGGGCTGCGGATGTCAGCAGGACCACGCCTTCCGGGATCATGCCGATGCCGGAGGTCACCATGGATTCGACGGATGCTTTCAGCGGCTGCTTTAAGAGAAAATACATCTTGGCAAAAAGCGCCGCACAGAGGGGAACGATAAAATAGGACACCAGATGCAGGATCTGGTTGATGCTGTTCCTCAGCTGGGAGTTGACCGCCTTGACTTTTTTGGCCTCGCCGGAGATGGTTTCGATATAATTGTTCTTTCCGACATGCACCACCTGGCAGAGGGCTTTTCCCGAAGTCACGAAGGCACCGGAAAAGACGCTGGCTCCCGGATTCTTGGAAACTGCCTCCGATTCGCCGGTAAGCATGGACTCATTGCACTCTATGTTTCCGGAAATCACCCGGCAGTCCGTGGGGATCTGGTCTCCGGTGGAAAGTACGATCAGGTCATCCTCCACGATTTCTTTGATATCGATCTTTTTGTGTTCGCCGTCCCGGATGACTTCCGCGTGAGAGGCTGTCAGGATCGCCAGAGAATCCAGGGTCTTTTTGGTCCTGAGCTCCTGGATGATACCGATGGCGGAGTTCACGATAATGATCATCATGAACAGGCCGTTTTTGTAGGAGCCGACGATCAGGATCAGCACAAAAAAGGCCAGGTTCAGCAGGTTGAAAAAGGTAAAAACATTGGTAAAGATGATCTGGGGGACCGTTTTCCCGGGAGATTTGGGAGGCGTGTTTACCCGGCCTTCCCTGACTCTCTGGGCGACGTCCTGTTCCGTCAGTCCCTGGTCCAGCCTGCGATAGCGTACGGTATCGCCTCCGGACTGAACGGGCCTTTTCTGCGGGCTGATCCCGGGATCAGGCATGTTGTTTATAGCCATCTAAAAATTCTCCTAACGCATTCATCGCTTCTTTTAAGACGTCGACTCTCGGGAGATAGACGATCCGGAAGTGATCCGGCGTCTCATAATGAAAACCTTTTCCCGGCACCAGAAGGACCTTCTTCTCGTGAAGCAGGTCGATGCAGAACTGTTCGTCATCAGTGATGTTGAACTTTTTTACATCAAGCTTCGGGAAGGTATAGAAAGCCGCGTTCGGACGGACCTCGGAGAGGCCGGGAATATCCGCGACCATGCTGTCCACCACTTCCCGCTGTTCATATAATCTTCCGCCCGGCACCAGCAGCTCGTTGGCGCTCTGGGTGCCGCCCAGGGCTGTCTGGATGATCATCTGCGCCGGAACGTTGGAACAGAGCCTCATGGAGGAAAGCATGTTCAGGCCTTCGATATAGCCTTTTACATGATCCTTCCTGCCGGAGATCGCCATCCAGCCTACGCGGAAGCCCGCAATACGGTGGGATTTGGACAGGCCGTTCAGGGTAACGCAGCAGAGGTCCGGCGCCAGTGAGGCAATGGAAACATGCTGCAGGCCGTCCATCACCAACCGGTCATAGATCTCATCGGCAAAGATGATCAGATCATGTTCCCGGGCCGCTTCCACGATCTCTTCCAGCAGTTCCTTAGGATAAAGCACGCCGGTAGGATTGTTGGGATTGATGACGACGATGCCCTTGGTGCGGTCGGTGATCTTAGACCGGATGTCCTGGATATCCGGAAGCCAGCCGGCCTGTTCATCGCAGATATAATGCACGGCTTTGCCGCCGGAAAGGGTGACGCAGGCTGTCCATAACGGATAGTCGGGAGACGGGACCAGGATCTCGTCTCCCTCATCCAGAAGGCCCTGCATGCACATGGAGATCATTTCCGAAGCGCCGTTTCCGGTATAGATATGGTTGATATCCAGATTCGGGAGACCCTTCAGCTGATGATACTGCATAATGGCTTTTCTGGCGGAAAACAGTCCCTTGGAATCCGAATAGCCTTCTGCGTCCGGCAGGTTGGAGATCATATCCTCGATGATCTCCACCGGTGCCATCAGTCCGAAGGGCGCCGGATTGCCGATGTTCAGCTTTAATAATCTGTCGCCTCTGGCTTCCATCTTTGCGGCCTCGTCCAGAACAGGACCGCGGATGTCGTAGGAAACATAATCCAGTTTATGGGATTTTCCGTATTCTTTCATGGCATTATCCTTTCCCATACCGTCTAAGATCAATTGCCGGTCTGAAAATTCTGCTTCTAAAATACGCAACAAGCAGAAACCAGTCCTATCATTATAGCAAAGCGCTTCCTGTAAAGCAATTCAAATTTCATTAAGATTTATCCTGCAGATCTAAGATTTCTTCTGCAGATTTGATCAGTTTTTCGGACGGACCTGAACCGACTCTGCACATGAACCGGGTTTTCTGCAAGCTTAGTCGACCCCTCTTCTGAAATGGCCCCTCGTATAGGAAGGGATCTCGGCATCGGCAGGAAGCTTATCCAGATAAACCTTTCGGAAGAGGTCAATGACCCTCCCGGTCTCCTGCCGGTCTTCGATCGTAAAATCCAGCCTGCCTTCCGAAAGGCCCAGATCTTCCGCCGCCCCGGAGTCCTTTAGAAGCGACAGGGGCACGCTGTTGAGAATGGTATTCTGACAGAAGCGGCATTCGCTCAGGACCGCCATCCGGTTCTTTTTCCGGTCCGACAGATACAGGATCCCCGGCGTATGGGTGCATCTCACTGTACTCTTCTGAATACAGTTTGCGGTGACCATCATCGGAAGATAACCGTAAAGCACCAGGGCGCTGCCGGAGGAACCCGTGTTTCTGAGTTCTCTCTCGTTCAGTTCGACCGGCAGGGTCAGCCGGTCAAAGGACAGGCTGCGAAGCACCTTTTCCGTAAGGCTGTTGAACCGGTACAAATTGTGGTCCGCCGTCCGTTTTCCCGGGATGCCCTGTCTTTCCAGATAATCCAGGGCATCGAAAGAGGGGATCAGGAAGCCGTCAAAGCCGGCTTTCCGGATGGTCTCAGCCTCTTTTTCGAAAAAGGCCTCCGCCCTGTCACGCCAGATCCGGGGAAAGGCCAGGAACATTTCTTTGTTTCCTTCATGGGCCTTTCCGCAGGCAACTTTATATTCTTCTGCGGAGATAAGGGCTGAAGAAAGATAGATCCGGGCAAGGCCGTCAGCCGCCAGCGCAGCTTCCAGCTGTTCTGCTGTTCTGACAAAAGCGGAAAGGGTGAACGGCGTCGTTTCTGCGGAAAGAATAAACGGCGTCAGTTCTTCCGAAACCATTTTTTCCGCTGTGCCGCATCTGGCGTTTTCCCGCCAGGACTTCTTAAGATCCGGTCTCCGGAGCCCTGATGCCTTCAGGTCTGTCCTGCCCGAGGCTTCCGCATATTCTCCATCTTTTTGGATCCGGAAATCGGAAAGTTCTCTTTTGTAACGGGTCAGGACGGCCTCTTTCAGCTGCTCCAGCGCCGTCCTCCGGAATTCATTCAGATTCTTAACAGGAAGAAAGAGTCCCGCTTCCACGGTACCGGTAAGCTCCCGGAATGAAAAAGGCGTACCGCCGGTTTTGTTCAGCTGCTTCCTGACGTCTTCCTCCGATGCTTCGCGGTTAATGGCCGGATCCGGGTTCCGGTCTCCGGTGACTTCGATATGTATCTCCTCTCCGGAAAAGTTTCCGGAAAGTTCCAGCTGATAAGGCTCCTCAGGAGCAAAGCGGTACCGGCCGCGGATCGGGGCGGTCAATTCATTCTCGATATAGTTTTTCCGGACCTCCTCCAGGAGTTCCCGGTTTTCTTCGCGGAACGGGTTTTTCTCAAAGGTAATCATTTCGGGCCCGTTCTGTTTATGGAAATAGCCCTCCGTAAAGCCCTGGCGGTTGAAAAGATCAAAGAGCTTTTTCTGATCCCTTTTATCCACCCGGTATGAAGCCTTACCCGAATCCAGGAACATATCCAGATACTTTCTGTAAACCGAGGTGACACCGGCCGCGTATTCGGCTTTTTTCATCCTTCCTTCGATTTTAAAAGAAGTGACGCCGGCTTCGATCAGTTCCGGAAGAAGCTCCAGGGCGTTCAGATCCTTCAGAGAAAGCACCTGGGCGTCCTTTAAGAGCAGTTTCCCTTCAGGATCCCGTACGGAATAATCCAACCTGCAGGGCTGGGCACAGCGGCCGCGGTTTCCGGATCTGCCGCCCGCCAGGGAGCTGAAAAGACACTGCCCGGAATAACAATAGCACAAAGCCCCGTGAACAAAGCATTCCAGCTCTGCCCCGGTCTCTTTTTTGATCCGGCGGATCTCGTCAAGGTTCAGTTCCCGGGCCAGGATAAACCGGGATACGCCCAGCTTCTGATAAGCTCTCACGCTCCCGGAAGATGTCACCGTGCACTGGGTGCTGGCAAAGATGGGAAGCTCGGGGAAACACGCCCTGACCAGAGCTATCCCGCCGGTATCCTGCATGATAACGGCATCCAGCCCCTCCCGGTAAAGCCTCTCCAGCATCCCCGGCAATTCTTCATAAAGCTCCTCTTCCTTGAAGAGCGTGTTGACGGTGAGATACAGCTTTTTCCCTCTCAGATGGGCATAATCGATGGCTTCCAGATAATCCTCTTCTCTGGCATTATCCGCGTAAGCCCGCGCAGAAAAGCGCGGAAGCCCCATATATACGGCATCCGCGCCGGCTGCATATCAGGCTTTCATGATGTTGAAATCTCCCGCGGGAGACAATAATTCAGGTTTCCGGTTCATAATCGATCCCCAGATGGATATAGGCAAGCTGTGTGGCGATCCTGCCCTTCGGCGTACGCTGGATAAAACCGTTCTGGAGAAGATAAGGTTCGTATACGTCCTCCAGAGTCCCGGCATCCTCCGAAAGGGACGCTGCCAGGGTATCCAGGCCGACAGGGCCGCCGCCGAATTTCCCGATAATGGTTTCCAGAACTCTGCGGTCTCCGGTATCCAGGCCGTATTTGTCCACTTCCAGCATATCCAGGGCAAAATCCGCGATCTCTTTGGTAATGACGCCGTTTCCGCGCACCTGAGCATAGTCTCTGACCCGCTTCAGGAAACGGTTGACCAGCCTGGGCGTTCCTCTGGCTCTTCTGGCCAGCTCCCCGGCGGCCTCCGGTTCGATCTCGACCTTCAGCACCCGGGCGGAACGTTCCGCGATAATGGTCAATTCGTCAATGGTATAAAACTCCATGCGGTGGGTGATGCCGAAACGGTCCCGGAGGGGGGCTGTCAGAAGGCCGGCCCTGGTGGTGGCGCCTACCAGGGTAAACTTCGGCAGATCCAGACGGATGGAACGGGAGGCCGGGCCTTTTCCGATCATGATATCGATCGCATAATCTTCCATAGCCGGATACAGCACTTCCTCCACCTGCCGGTTCAGCCGATGGATCTCATCGATGAAAAGGACGTCGTTCTCCTTCAGGTTGTTGAGAATGGCCGCCAGCTCTCCGGGTTTCTCGATGGCTGGCCCGGAGGTCACCTTGATATTGCTGCCCATTTCGGAGGCGATGATATTGGCCAGGGTCGTTTTTCCGAGGCCGGGAGGCCCGTAAAGCAGCACATGGTCCAGGGCTTCCTTCCGTTCTTTCGCGGCTTCGATATAGATCTTCAGGGTCGATTTCAGCTTTTCCTGGCCGATGTATTCGTCCAGCCTGGTCGGCCGGAGAGACCCTTCCACCGCGATATCTTCCGGTATTTCGTCTGTGGTAATGATTCTTCGGTTCATTTATGATCCTATCTCCCCAGTTTTTTCAGGGCGTCTTTCAGGATGTCTTCGACGCTGCGGCCTTCCGTTTCCACCCCGTTAAGGGCCTGAAGGGCTTCCGAACTGGAATAGCCGAGCACCGTCAGGGCTGCCGCCGCTTCGGAACGGGCGGACTGGTCTTCCGGAGTTCTTCCCTCCGTGAAGTCCTCTGCCAGGGAGGCCAGACCGTCATCCAGAGATACCTTGTCTTTTAATTCGATGATCAGGCGCTGGGCTGTCTTCTGACCGATCCCGGGCGCTTTTGCTATGGCTTTCGCATCGCCGGCAAGGATCGCAAAGCGAAGGTCCGGCGGGCTCATCACGGAAAGGATGCCGAGGGCTCCCTTCGGACCGATGCCGGAAACCGTGATCAGCCGGGTGAAAAGGTCCTTCTCGTCCCGGGTAAGGAAGCCGAAAAGACTCAGTTCCTCTTCCCGTACATTGAGGTAGGTATAGATCCGGACCGTACTGCCGGGCGCCGGCAGCTTTTCAATATCCGAAAGCGGCATCAGGATCTCAAATCCAACGGTTTCCGTCTCGATTTCTATCAGATTGTTTTCTATGCGGGACAAAATGCCCCGGATCATTGAGATCATAAGCAGGATACTCCTTTTTTCGTGAAAGTCATTTTATCACACCTGCTTGAAGGGGACAAGGACTTTTGCTATACTTAGGGAAACGCTGACCAGGCGTTTCCCCGCGCCGGATCTGGCTGCGAAGCAGCTTTTTCCTTACAGATCCGTGCGCATCCTGCGGAGCATCTAAGGAAATACTGATTTATTCAGTATTTCCTTAGGGCAGTGATAAGGACAAACGTTATGATAAGGGTAAATCTTGAACCGGAACTGCCAATTGAATATTTCCCGGAGCGATTCAAAGATCCGGAAAAAGTGCTGTTCTTTGATATTGAGACCACCGGTCTTTCAGCTTCCGACAGCGCGGTCTACCTGATCGGCTGCCTGTATTACAGAGAAGGCTGCTGGCACTTTTCCCAGTTTCTTACTGAGTCTCTTTCCGATGAGCTGCCCGTTCTGAAGGCCTTCTTTCAGCTTGCGGAAGCCTTTGATACCCTGGTGCATTTTAACGGCGATGCCTTTGATATCCGCTTTCTGAATACGGCGGCCGCCCAGTATCACCTGCCCTCTCCCCTTTCAGACATGCAGAGCATCGACCTTCTGAAAAAGGTCCGGAAACATCGGAAGCTTCTGGGGCTGGAAAACTGCAGGCTCAAGACTGTTGAGCAGTTTCTGGGCATTTACCGGGAAGACATCTATTCCGGAAAGGATCTCATCGAGATCTATCAGACCTTCAGCCGGACCCGTTCGGAACGTTTAAAGGAACTCCTCCTGCTGCACAACCGGGAAGATATCCTCAATATGATCGGCCTGCTTCCCGTCCTGCGTTACGCCGACGTTACGGAAGCGCCCCGGGAACTTCTCTCGCCTTCGGAAATCTACCTGAACCGCTCCGGCACTGCGCTTAATATACGGCTCTCGTCAAAAGAAGTCTTTCCCGTTCCGGTCTCTGCCGTCTGCGGAAATAATGTCCGCATTGATTTTGACGAAAACGAAGTCCTGTTTAAGATCCCGGTCATGATCGGTACACTGAAATACTTCTATCCGGACTATAAAAACTACTGGTATCTGCCGGGAGAAGATTATGCGATCCACAAAAAACTGGCCCGGTACGTGGATAAAGACCACCGCCTTCCGGCCACCCGGGAAACCTGTTATACCCGGGTCGAAAGCCTCTTTGCCCTGAAGCCGGACGCTTTTGAAGCGCCGGTCTTCAAAACCGCCTGGAATGCCCGTGAAAATTATGTGGAACTTACGGAAGACAGCGCCTTTGTCTACGCCTGTAAAATACTGGAGAGCCTCTGAC
>JAFRVX010000053.1 GCA_017438305.1 Lachnospiraceae bacterium
CATGAAGCACGAAGTGGAGTTTTTACTCCACGAGAGTGCGGAATGAGGGAGGATGGTGGGAGTGCGAAGCACGGAACCATCCGGAATCTACTTTTGGCGACTATATCATATCATTAAATAATAATGATAATAAAATTCCGGGAGGATAAGAAAATGGCCGAAAAAATCGTACAGACAGCAGGAAGAGAACAGCTGGGAGAGTTTGCCCCGATGTTTGCCCATCTCAACGACGACGTGCTCTTCGGTGAGGTATGGAATGAGGAAGCCCTTGATGTGAAGACAAAATGCATCATCACCGTTGTTTCCCTTATGGCATCCGGGATCACGGATTCTTCCCTGACTTATCATCTGCAGAACGCGAAAGCCCATGGGGTGACGAAGGAAGAGATCGCTGCCATCATCACGCACGCCACGATGTATGTGGGCTGGCCGAAGGGCTGGGCTGTTTTCCGTCTGGCAAAGGAAGTCTGGAAAGAAGAAGCCTGAAGTAAACAATATGTATACAGGGACTTTTTCGGGGATTCGAAAGAGTCCCCTTTTTATTTTCCTGCATATTCAGTGATCCATTCCCGCGGCGCTTTCCAAACAGTGTCCCGGATGGGGGTTTTGCTCAATCCTTATGCGTTTGTTGTTCAATTCTCATGCTGTTTTCAGACTTGACGGATACCGGCGGTTGTTTTATACTAACAAGTTGTGATTTTGATTTTGGTACTGAAAACATCTTAACGGGAAAGGCAGCAAACGGCAGGTTTCAGACACTGCATCAGGCCTTTCCGGCAGACAGACTTGACAGCTTCTAGAGACAGACGGCTGATGTGAAAAAGGATGTGTGAGATCAAATTGAAAGAGAAGAGTTTTTCCGGCAGAGAAAAAGCGGCAGGCGTGCTCCTGTTCTGTACCAATCTGATCGTTTTTCTGACCATATGGCTTGCCCGGCAGTATGACCAGGTCCGGCTGGATGAGATCCTGTTCCAGCTGAAAACAACTTCCGCAGGAGTGGAGAATACGCTTCTGGGGAGCGCCATATTTCAGGTCGGGGGCCTTACGGTCCTGATGACGTTTATTGAAATATTCTCCTACAGGGTTCTTTACGGCAGGAGCGCCCTGATCCGGCAGAAGATCAAAGGCATGGTCCTTCATAAATATGCCGCTGCAAGGGCTTTTCTGAAAAAAAACATCTTACGGATATGTACAGTGCTTCTGGCAGCGGCCGTTCTGATCCTGGGCGGCATGGTCGACTTCTTTGATTATGTGAACGCGGCGGCCACAGAATCGGATTTTATCCAGGAGCAGTATAAGGAGCCTTCTGAAACGGTCCTGCATTTTCCGAAGCAGAAAAGAAACCTGATCTATATCTTCCTGGAATCCATGGAGAATACCTATGCCGATCCGGCCGCTGGAGAGCCGATCACAGACTGTTATATTCCGGAACTGAAAAAGCTGGCAGAGGATAACGTGAACTTCTCTCATACGGACCGCCTCGGAGGAGCTCTTTCCTATCCCGGCACCACATGGACGGCGGCGGCCATGGCAGCCCAGACGTCAGGAGTCATGGTCAAGGTCAATCTGGCTGCGGATACCTACGGCGCAGGAGAGACATTCCTTCCCGGAGCCACCTCCATCGGCGATATACTGGCGCAGGAGGGCTATAACCAGGTGCTGCTACTGGGATCCCATGCGGAATTCCACGGCCGTAAAACCTACTTTACCGAACATGGAAATTACAGGATCCTGGATACCGAAGCACTCAAAGCGGAGCACCGGCTGGATCCGGATTATAATGTCTGGTGGGGCGCCGAGGATGCGAAGATCCTTTCCCTGGCGAAAGAAGAACTGCAGCATCTTGCGGAACAGGACAAGCCTTTTAACTTTACGATGCTTACTGCGGATACGCATTTTCCGGACGGCTATCACTGTGACAAGTGCGAAGACATCTACGAAAACCAGTATGCCAATGTGCTGGCCTGTTCATCCCGCCAGATCAGCGAGTTTGTTTCCTGGATACAGGAACAGCCTTTCTATAAGAATACCACGATCGTTATCAGCGGCGACCACCTGACGATGGACGGGAAATTCATGGACGATATTGAGCCTGAATATACCAGGACAGTCTACAACTGCTTTATCAACGCGGCAGTGAAACCGGCCAGGGAAAAGAACCGTCAGTTCGGTACATTTGATATGTACCCGACAACGCTGGCAGCCCTCGGAGTGAAGATAGAAGGCAATCGGCTTGCTCTGGGCACAAACCTGTTCTCAAAGAAAAAGACCCTTACCGAACAGTTCGGTTATGAGTATCTGTCAGAAGAACTTCTGAATCATTCGGCCTTCTATGATTACAGGCTGCTTCAGCTTGAACCGGAGGATGAACCGGCTTCAAATGAATCCGGAAGCGGTCTGGAGTAAAGAAAGAAACGGCCTTTTTACATCAGGCCAAAGACAGAGAGGGTATTCCGCTGTAACGGAAGCGGAGAATAAAACACAGATAACAAAACATAAAACACAAAACGCACAATACAAAACATAAAATACAAAACACAGACAGAAAAGTATTGATAAGAAATACACGGAAGAGCGGAGCAGCGGCAAAATGAACCTGATCAGGATAAACGATCCGGAAAGTCCGGAACTGGCTGTCTATAAGGACCTTAACGAGAGCCAGCTTTTCCACTATTACGAACCCCTGCCGGGGCTTTTTGTGGCGGAGAGCCCGATGGTGATCACACGAGCGCTGGAAGCAGATTTCCGCCCTGTGTCTTTTCTCTGCGAAGAACGGAAAGCCCGGGAACTGGAAGCGCTGCTGACAGATCATCCGGGAAATGAAATGGTGCCTGTTTTTACGGCAGGCGATGAGCTGATGCTTCAGATCACCGGCTTTCATCTGACCAGGGGGCTTCTCGGTGCCTTTTTAAGAAGGGAACAGCCGGATCTTCAGGCACTTCTTGAGGGAAAGAAGCGGATCGTGCTCCTTGAAGACGTGGTAAATCCCACCAATATCGGCGCCATCATCCGCTCGGCAGCGGCTCTGGGCATGGAGGCGGCGGTGCTGAATCAGGGCTGTGCGGATCCCTTTTACAGAAGGGCGGCCCGGGTTAGCGTCGGTACCTGTTTCAAGCTTCCTTTTACCGTATACGGCGGCGCCTGGCCGGAGCAGGCCTTCCCTATCTTCCGGGAAAAGGGCTTTAGGATCGCTTCCCTGGCTCTTTCCGATCATGCCGTCGGGATCGGCGATCCGAGGCTTAAACAGGAAGAAAAGCTGGCCCTGGTCCTGGGAAATGAAGGCTGGGGTTTACCGGAACGGACGCTGGAGCTTTCCGATTACGTGGTCAAGATCCCTATGGCCGACGGCGTGGATTCGCTGAACGTCGCGGCAGCCTCCGCAGTGGCCTTCTGGGAAATTTCCTTATAACAAAAACAACTCCCGGTTTCTTTACGGCAAAGGATCCGGGAGTTGTTTATTAAGCAGGGGATCTGCAGTTTTCAGGCCGGAGACATGATGCGTTCCAGGCAGTATATGGTGTGTTCCGGACCGGAGACATGATGCATTCCGGGCCGGAGAACCGGCGTTTTTCCGCAGGATTCAGCGGTTAATAAACCGACGGACATTTTCCCCGAGGATCAGTTCTTTTTCCGTATCGGTCAGGGGAAGGGAGAGGAAGCGTTCCAGTTCTTCATCGGTTTTCCACATGGGGTAATCCGTTCCGAAAAAGATATGTTCCCGGTTATAGCTCCGGATCACGCTGACGGCTTTCTCCGGCTCCATAAAGTAAAGCGAGCTGGAGGTATCCGTATAGAAGTTCTCATAGTTCCGTAAAAGGGACACAGCTTCATCCCACTCCGAATTGCCGCCAAGGTGGGCGCACACGCAGACAAGGCGGGGGAAATTGTCAAAGACCTTCTTCATGAGGTCGGGGTTGGAATACCGGAAACGTCTGTCGCCCGTATGGATCACGACGGGGAGGCCGGCCTCCTGGATCACGTCGAACATGGCAAAAGCCCGGGGATCGTCCAGGGCAAACTGCTGCATGTCGGGATGGATCTTGAGTCCTTTAAGCCCCAGGGCTCTGACCTCGTCCATCAGGCCGGGAAGGTTTTCACAGTCAGGGTGGACCGCGCCGATGCCGGTGAAAAGACCGGGGTCTTTGCTTACGGTGTCTGCAATGAAGGTATTGATACCGGTCACATTCTTCGGTACAATAGCTACTGAAAAGATCAGGGCATGGCAGATCCCGGCTTCCCGGTAAAACGATTTCAGTTCGTCAACGGTTCCGGTACCCGCCATCGGGTAGTTATAGAAAGCGCCGATACTTTTGGCCGCCTTCAGGGCGATCTTGTCGGGGAACACATGGGCATGGGCATCGCAGATAAACATAAGCGGTCAATAACTCCTTATCAGATAAAAGGACCGGGGAATGCCGGAGAAAAAAGCAGCGTTTCCGGGAAAAACAGCTCCCGGACACGGCAGGAACTTTAAAAGAGTATAGCATCCGCGGGACCGTCCGGCTATTGAAAAAAACGGAAAAATAATCCGGGAACAGATGTGCATTTTCGGCTGTTTTACAGGTATACAGGATATTTAATTAAGGAATCGGATGCTCCTGCGTGTTTTGCGTTCTGCGGCAGGGACAGTCCGGTCAGGAGGTTTTTTATGGAATGGACAAAGGAAAGCATTCATCGGACAGTGGAAGAGCAGCGCCGCTTTTTCAGGACCGGAAAGACCCTGGAGGTGAGCTTCAGGATCGAAATGCTGAAAAAGCTGAAAAAGGCCATGGCGGTCTATGAGAAGGAGATCGCCGATGCTTTGCGGCAGGATCTGGGAAAGAGCTATGCGGAGGCTTATTTCTGTGATACGGGCGTGGTGGTGATGGAGATCAATGAGATCCTGAAGGGTCTTAAAAAGTGGGCCCGTCCGGAGCTTCATTACAGCGGCCTTACTTGTTTTCCGAGCCTCATCACCCGGGTCTATAAAATGCCCTATGGGGTGACGCTGCTGATCAGCCCCTTCAATTTCCCCATCCTGTTGACTTTCGGCGTGCTGGCAGCCAGCATCGCCGGAGGGAATACTGCCGTGATCAAAGCCAGTTCAAAATCAAAAGCTTCCACGGCGGTCATGCAGAAGATCGTCCGGGATATCTATCCGGAGGACTATGTCACGCTGGTGGACGGCGGTCATGATATCGCGGATCTTTGCCTGGAAGAACGGTTTGACAAGATCTTTTATACCGGGTCGCCGGCGGTGGGCCGGCATGTGCTGGAAATGGCTGCCAGGCATCTGACCCCCGTGGCCTTGGAGCTTGGCGGGGAGACCGGCAACTGGTGCATCGTCCGGAAAGACGCTGATATTAAGGACGCCGCCCGGAAGATCGCCTTCTTCAAGCTCTGCAACGCAGGACAGATCTGCATCAACATCAATCAGGCGGCAGTGGCGGAAGAGATCGCGGGAAAATTTCTGGAGGAACTGAAAAAGGCATTCCGCAAACAGATCGGGGATACGCCTCTTCAGAATGATGAATATCCGCGGCTTATCGGTAAGGCGGCTTATGACAAATGCGCCAGGGAAGCCGATGAATACCGGGACAGGATCATTTACGGCGGGAAGGGCGATGCGACAACGCTGAAATACGAGCCCACCGTGATCTGGCCCGTAAATGCCGACGAGCCTATCGTCCGGCATGAACTGTTCTGTCCGCTGCTCCCGGTGGTGCCCTTCAAGGATGACGAGATCGATGACCTTCTGGATACCATTGCGGATAGAGAGCACGGGCTGTCTTTATATCTTTTTACAAAGGATATGCGTTGGGCAAAAAAGGTCATGGCCTCCCAGCAGTACGGCGGCGGCTGCGTAAATGAAGTGGTGCTCCAGCTCATGGTGAAGGGCGCCCCCTTTAACGGCACCGGCCATTCAGGAATGGGGGCTTACCACGGAGTGTGGGGCTTCCGGGAATTCACCCATCCCTCCACGGTGCTGTTCGGCTCTTCGCATCTGAATCTGCCGCTGAGGGAACATCCCTATAACGGGAAGAAAAACGCCTGGAAGCTTAAGGCGGTAAAACTGTTCGAACGGTGACGGTTTTTGACCTCTGTATTTTGACAGAGTGAAAAATATCCATAACAGACCGGGTTTTCGGGACCTGTATTGGAAATGTATACAAAGAAGAAAATATTCATTGACAAACCATAGGGTGTATGCTATTTTTAGCACTAACCAAGCAATTAAAAGATAGAGGCGCGGTACGTATGAGTATCCTGAAGAATTTCCGGCCGGCAGACCGTTTCTTCCCGGAAAAAGGATTTACCGCCGAAGGCCTTTTTTGCTGCCGCACTTAAGGTCTGGGCATACGGATAAGATCCGTATGACTGTCGCATTTGCGGAGAGCTATGAATTGATTGTGAACATTTTATTTTTATAAGTGTTTTTTCGATTCAACCGACGGCCGATGCAGATGCATGGGCCGTTTTTTTGACCCGGGATCCGGCTTACGCCGCTTCCGCGGTCCGGCCCGGTATCCGAACGACCTCGGGAATTCTGGCATCCCCGAACCAAAAAGGGAGGAATATCATGACGAAACAGAAGATCTTTGAAGGCGCTGCCACAGCGCTCGTTACCCCGCTTACCGAAACCGGCGTTGATTATGAAGCTTTCGGAAGGCTCATCGACTGGCAGATCGAAGCCGGCATAGACGGCCTGGTCATTGCCGGGACCACCGGCGAGGGTTCTACCCTGAGCGATGAAGAACACCGTGAAGTCCTGAAATTCGCCGTGGAAAAGGCAGCGGGAAGGGTGCCCATGATCGCGGGGACAGGTTCCAACGACACGGCTTACGCCATCGATCTGACGAAGTATGCCTGTGAACTGGACTACGACGCCATGCTGGTGGTAACGCCCTATTACAACAAGGCGACCCAGAACGGCCTGGTGGCCATGTACAACGCCATTGCCGATGCTTCAACGAAGCCCTTGATCCTTTACAATGTCCCGTCCCGTACAGGCTGCAGCATCGAGCCTGCCACCTATGTAAAGCTCATGGCCCATGAAAATATCGCGGCCATCAAGGAAGCCAACGGAGACATCTCAAAGATCGTCAAGACCATGTCCCTTATCGGTGACGGCCTGGATCTGTATTCCGGAAACGATGACCAGATCATCCCGATCCTGTCCGTCGGCGGCTCCGGCGTGATCTCCGTCCTTTCGAATCTCATGCCGAAGGAAACGTCGGAAATGTGCCATCTGTTCTTTGAAGGAAAGGTTAAGGAAGCGGCAGCCCTTCAGTTAAAGCTCCTGCCCCTGGTCAACGCCCTTTTCTCCGAAGTCAACCCGATCCCGGTCAAAGCGGCCATGGCTGCCATGGGATACGGAAAGAACATCCTGCGGCTGCCCCTTACCCCGATGGAAGAGGCGCACGAGGCTGTGCTGCTGGATGAAATGAGAAAGCTGGCACTGATATGAGGATCTGTGTTTCGGGTATCGGCGGCCATATGGGCGCCGAGGTGGTCAGCCTGGCAAAGAGCGGGATGAGAGACGCGTCGGTGGTTTCCGGCGTGGATCCGAACGGCAGCCCGTTTGCCGATATTCCCTGCTTTCTGTCCTTTGATGAACTGCTGGAGGCAGCAGAAGAAAACAGACCGGAAGTGATCGTTGATTTTTCGCATCATACGTCAACGGAAGCCCTGGTATCCTGCGCGGTTTCCCTGAACGTCCCCTTGGTCATCGCCACCACGGGACAGACGGAGGAAGAAAAAGCCATGATCCATGAGGCAGCTGAAAAGATCCCGGTGTTTTTCGCATCGAATTATTCTGTGGGTGTTGCCCTTCTTACCGAGCTTGCCAGACAGGCGGCCCGGGTGTTTAAGGAAGCGGATATCGAGATCGTGGAGACGCACCACAACAGAAAGGTCGATGCGCCAAGCGGGACGGCGCTGACGCTGGCGGAGGCCATGGCCGAAGTCAGGGAGGATGCCTTTATCACGGAAGGCCGGTCGGGCATTAAGAAGAGAGAGGCGGGAGAGATCGGCATCCAGTCCGTAAGACGCGGAAATATCGTGGGTATACACGAAGTGCTGATCAGTACAGCTAATCAGACCATTACCTTAAAGCATGAAGCCCACAGCCGGGCCCTCTTTGCGGAAGGCGCCCTGGCAGCGGCGGAATTCCTGCTGGACAAACCCGCGGGACTGTATGATATGAAATCCATGATCTGAAGGAATAACGTACGGCAGAGTCCCGAAGCACATCGAGGCCTTTAATGACAGCCTGGAGGAGTATTATGATCAGAATCGGCATTTACGGCTACGGCAACCTGGGAAATGGCGTGGAATGCGCAGTCCTTAAGAATCCGGACATGGAGATCGCCGGCGTTTTTACAAGACGCGATCCGGACAGTGTAAAAACCCTGACGGGCATCCCTGTTTATAAAGCAGAGGATGTGCTTCAGTTTACGGATAAGATCGACGTCATGATCATCTGCGGAGGTTCCGCCACGGACCTGCCGGAAATGACGCCCTATCTTTCCCGGTATTTTAATACGGTGGACAGCTTTGACACCCATGCGAATATTCCGGAGCACTTTGAAAAGGTCAATGAAGCAGCCCTTGCTTCAGGCCATACGGCGCTGATCTCGGCCGGCTGGGATCCGGGCATGTTCTCTCTGAACCGGCTTTATGCCGACGCCATCCTTCCGGACGGCAAGAGCTATACCTTCTGGGGCAGAGGCGTTTCCCAGGGCCATTCCGACGCCATCCGCCGGATACCCGGGGTAAAGGACGCCCGCCAGTATACCGTGCCCATCGAGGCGGCTCTTGAAAAGGTCCGGAACCATGAAGCGCCGGAGTTTACAGCCCGGGAAATGCATCTTCGGGAATGTTATGTGGTCCTGGAGGAAGGCGCCGATCCCGCAGCTGTGGAAGAGGCCATCAAGACCATGCCGAATTATTTTTTGGATTACGACACCACGGTCACCTTCATTTCCGAAGAAGAACTGAAAGAAAAGCATAGTGAACTGCCCCACGGCGGCTTTGTCATCAGAAGCGGGCATACGGGACTTCACAATGAACATGCGGAAACCATTGAATACAGTCTGAAGCTGGATTCCAATCCGGAATTCACCTCCGGAGCCCTGGCAGCCTTTGCCAGAGCCGTCTGCCGGATGGCTTCCCGGGGACAGTACGGCTGCAAGACGGTTTTCGACGCGGCGCCTGCCGATCTTTCCCTGCTTTCCGGAGATGAACTCAGACACCGGATGCTGTAACCGATCCACCAGAAAGGGCTCTTATGTTTATCAGTGATAATTTAAGCAGCCGGAACGGACATCTTTTCTTTGCGGACCAGGACACCACAGAACTTGCCAGCCAGTACGGAACGCCGCTTTATCTTATGGACGAGGACCGGATCCGGAAAAATCTGAATATTTATAAAACCACCATCCGGAAATGCTTCGGAAAAGATTCCGGCGTGCTCTACGCGGGAAAAGCCTGTGCTTTCCGGCAGCTGTACCGGATCCTCCAGGAGGAAGAGGTGGGCATAGACGTCGTATCGGCGGGAGAGATCCATACGGCCTACCAGGCAGGCTACAACCTGGAAAAAGCCTTTTTTCACGGGAATAATAAAACCGATCAGGACATTGCCTTCGCCATGGACCGGAGGGTCGGCTATTTTGTGATCGATAACGAAGAAGAAGCTTCAGCCGTACAGGAAGAAGCCGCAAAGCGCCGGATAAAGCAGAAGGTGCTTGTGAGGATCACCCCCGGCATCGACACCCATACCTATGAAGCCGTCAACACCGGCAAGGTGGATTCCAAGTTCGGAAATGCCATCGCTACCGGGCAGGCGGAAAAGCTTACGGAAAGGGTCCTGGGGCTTCCTTCGCTGGAACTGAAGGGCTTCCATTGCCATGTGGGTTCCCAGGTGTTTACGGAGGACGTTTTCGAACGGGCTGCCGAGATCATGCTGGAATTCATGGCCTCGGTCCGGGAAAAGCTCCTGTATACGGCCGAGATCCTGGACCTCGGCGGCGGATACGGCGTCCGTTATACGGAAGACGATCCCCTGATCGATATTGAGACAAAGATCACCGACGTGGCGGAACGCATCGGCATAACCTGCGACAGGCTCCAGTACCCGGTGCCGGCGGTGCTCCTTGAGCCGGGCCGTTCCATCGTGGCGGATGCCGGTCTGACGCTTTATACCGTGGGCTCCGTGAAGGAGATCCCCGGCTATAAAAACTATATCAGCGTGGACGGCGGAATGGCGGACAATCCCCGCTATGCTCTCTACAGATCAAACTATACCTGTCTTCCCGCCGGCCGGATGAACGAAGCCTTTGACAAAACCTATGACGTGGTGGGAAGATGCTGCGAAAGCGGCGATATCCTGAAGGTTTCCGCTGCGCTTCCGAAAGAGATGAAGCGGGGAGATATCCTTGCATTCTGCACGACGGGAGCGTATAATTACTCCATGGCATCCAATTACAACAGGATCCCGAGGCCGCCGGTAGTTATGCTGAAAAACCGGAAATCCTATGTTGCCGTCCGGCGGGAATCTCTGGATGACCTGACTTCTCTGGATGTATAAGCCTGTTCCAAGAATTGGTTTTCTGGTCCGCATGAACCGCAAAAGCCTGCCTGATCCCTTCGATCCGGCTGATCTGAATGATCTTGTAAAAGGCATGGTCGGGATCATCCGGAACGAAAGACGGGAATAATAAACAGACTGAAGGAGTTTTTATGTCAGAAAACGATCAGAAAACAGCTGTCCGGGATCCCGGGATCAACCGGGATCAGGTCATTGTCAGGACCAGCGTCATCGGTATCCTGACCAATATCCTGCTGGCGGGTTTTAAGGCCGCGGTAGGCCTGATCTCGAATTCCATCGCAGTCATCCTGGATGCGGTCAACAATCTGTCGGACGCACTGTCTTCCGTTATTACGATCATCGGCACGAAGCTGGCGTCCAGAAGACCCGATAAAAAGCATCCCCTGGGACATGGAAGGGCGGAGTACCTAAGCGCCCTGATCGTATCCGCCATCGTGCTGTACGCGGGCATTACGTCCCTGATTGAATCCGTCAAAAAGATCATCCATCCGGAGAAACCGGATTATTCCATCGTTTCCCTGGTCATCATCGCCGTAGCGGTCGCTGTCAAACTGGTGCTGGGCGGATATGTAAAGAAAAAGGGAAAAGAAGTCAATTCCGGTGCGCTCCAGGCTTCCGGTCAGGACGCCCGTTTTGACGCCATCCTTTCCGCCTCGGTCCTGGCCTGCGCTGTGCTGTTCATGGCTTCCGGCCTGTCTCTGGAGCCCTACGTCGGCGTGGTCATCGCAGGCTTTATCATTAAAGCCGGCATTGAAATGCTGACGGAGACCCTGGATGATATCATCGGCAAGCGGGCGGATGAAGAGACCGTAAGATCCATCAAGGCCATTCTGAATGAAGAGCCGGAGGTCCGCGGGGCTTACGATCTTTTTATCAACAACTACGGACCGGACCGGGATTATGCCACGGTGCACCTGGAGCTTCCGGATACGATGACAGTGGAGCAGGTGGACGTCCTGACAAGGAAGGTACAGGCAAGGGTCTACAGCGAGACCGGCGTTGTCCTGACCGGCGTGGGCGTCTATTCCTACAACACAAAGGATGATGAAGTTTCCCACATCAGGAACACCATACAGAAGGCCGTCATGTCCCATGACTGGGCTCTTCAGTTCCATGGCTTCTACGCAGATCCCAAGGCAAAGGTGATCCGTTTTGACGTGGTGATGAGTTTTGATATCGACCATGAAGAGGGGCTGCGGCAGTTAAGGGAAGAGATCCTCGGACTGTATCCGGAGTACACCCTGATGATCACGCCGGACGTGGATATTTCTGACTGAGAATA
>JAFRVX010000054.1 GCA_017438305.1 Lachnospiraceae bacterium
CGGGAGAAGTTTGAAGAAGCTTCAGAAAAGACCGGAGGCGATAATCATACCGGATCCCCGGAAGGTAAGGAGACAGAGAAGGGAAAGGAAGGAGAAGAATTATGAATGAAACTTTCCTGAAAGCTGAGAATGCCCTGTTTACGGCGGTAATGCTGATCTATTTTGCCGCCATGGTTTTATATTTTGTATATATAGCCGTTAAGAAAGAAAAGCTTTCAAAGATCGCGGTTATCCTGCAGATCATCGGCCTTATCGTCCATACGGCAGCCCTGGTCTGCCGGGGGATCGGCGCGGGAAGGCTGCCCCTGACCAATCAGTACGAATTTGCTGCCAGTTTCTCCTGGGGCATCTGCCTGGTGAGCCTGATCTTCATCCTGAAGTATCATTTCCCGGTCCTGGGCGCCTTTGCTTCTCCGGTAAACTTCCTGATCATCGGCTATGCAGCCATGCAGTCCAAAGAAGTCCATGAGCTGATGCCGGCGCTGAAAAGCAACTGGCTGGCCTTTCACGTATCCACGGCCATTATCGCCTATGGGGCCTTTGGCGTGTCTTTCGTGATCGCCATCATCTTCCTCTTAAGAGACCGCATGAGCAGCAAGGGTTTTCTGGATCAGCATATCCCGAAAAAGGAAAAGCTTGACGTGATCAGCTACCGGAGCGCAGCCCTCGGCATCCTGTTTCTGACCTTTACGATTCTGACGGGCGCCATCTGGGCGGAAAAAGCCTGGGGCTCCTACTGGTCCTGGGATCCCAAGGAGACTTGGTCCCTGGTGACCTGGATCATCTACGCCATCTACCTGCACCTGCGGTTAAGAAACGGCTGGAAGGGAAAATCCGCAGCCATCTTTGCGGTTGTCGGGTTTATCTGCGTGATGTTTACCTACATCGGCGTGAATACCTTTCTTCCGGGGATCCACAGCTACAAATAAGGCAGGGAAACAGGACCGATGCGGAAAAGAAGGAGATACAGCGGATCATCCTTTCCCGGAGGCTGCCTCAGCATCGAAACTGCAAAATGACACATAAAGAAGATCTGAAGAAACAACGATTTGTATTGTGGTATAAATAGACCCCCGGTCTGATGCAGAAATGCAGACCGGGGGTCTATCACAGCTGGTTTATTGCTGGTTCGTTTTTATTTACTGTTCAAATACCCTGGCTTTTTCCAGGAGTGAAATAATGGGCAGCTGCTGTGGACAGATGGATTCGCACTGGCCGCAGGAGATGCAGTCGCTGGCTTTTCCCTTGTCCTGGGTCACGATGTTGTACTCACGGATGGTTCTGAACTCCGGACTTCCCGCCTTACGGTTTTCCACCGTGAAGATTTCCGGGATCGGGATATTCATGGGGCAGCCGGGGGTACAGTAATGGCAGGATGTGCAGGGGATGGATTTGTCGGCATCCAGAGCTTCCTGGGCTTCTTTAATGACCTCCAGCTCATGCTCCGTCATACCGGTAAAGCCCTTCATGGATCTCAGGTTATCCTCCATCTGGGCAATACTGCTCATACCGCTTAATACTGCCAGAATATTATCCTGGCTGGCAACAAAACGGATGGCCCAGGCGGCATAGGAAAGATCAGTTCCCTCTTTATCGAAGACTGCCTTGACCTGGTCGATGGGATCCGCCAGAAGGCCGCCCTTTACCGGCTCCATGACCACGACAGGTTTTCCGTGGGCCCGGCAGATCTCCAGATTCCGTCGGGAGCTTACACCGGGGTTGTCCCAGTCGGCATAGTTGATCTGCAGCTGGACGAATTCCACGTCCGGATGAGCGGTCAGCAGTTCTTCCAGAAGTTCCGGATCCGCATGGAACGAAAAACCATAGTGTTTGATCAGGCCTTTTTCCTTCAGTTCTTTAACATATTCCCAGAGATGATTGGCCTCATAATTCTTATAATTTCCTCTCTGAAGAGAATGCAGCAGATAGAAGTCAAAATAGCCCGCGCCGGTTCTTTGCAGGCTGGTATTGAATTCCTCCTTCAGTTCTTCTTCGGAAGCGCCGTCTCTGGCGATAAGCTTGGTGGCAAGGGTGTAACGGTCTCTGGGGTAACGCTCCACCAGAGCCTGGCGGATGGCATCCTCGGAGCCGCCGTAAGCATAAGCGGTATCAAAGTAAGTTCCGCCGGCTTCCAGGAACATATCCACCATCTGAGAAGTCTGGGGAACGTCGATGGTGTTGTCTTCATTGCGGGGAAGCCGCATCAGGCCGAAGCCCAGTCTGAAGATATCCATATTGATTTGTTCTGGCATGATAATAGATCCTTTCTTCATATAACAAAAAACATATGTTGTCATTTCGGCTGTTTTGCCAAGTCTTTTAGTGTTTAAATTATAGCATGGCGGGAAAGAGAGAGACAATCTCCTTTTCGGGGAACAGAATTTTCCTTACAGACTATTGTATATTTATAAATACCGCAAAAAGCCGGCGCTGAAGGTCCCGGACCGGATAAACAAAAGCTCCCGGCGGAAAACAAAAAGTCACCGACGGGAAAAAAAAGCCACCGACGGAAAACAAAAAGCCCAGGGAAAACGGATAAAAAACAAACGGAAAATATACCCTTGAAATCCCGGCCGGGTGAGTGTATAATGCAGTGAGTTAGCTGCTGCTAATTCCATTGCTCTGTTTCCGCTGCGCCGGAGATCTGCGCTCCGGAGTTTTTTTATGAGCGTAAGTTAGATGCGGCTAACCAACAGGCTCTACTATAAACCGTTGAAGGGGGCAATGAGAATGGACAGAACAGACGGGCATTTTCTGGAGATCGTCAGTCTGAAAAAAAGTTTCGGAGAAGGTGAGGCGCGTCAGGAGGTTCTGAACGGTGTCGATTTTACCGTGGAGAAAGGAGAATTCTGCGTCCTGCTGGGGCCGTCAGGATCGGGTAAATCCACGCTGCTGAATATTATCGGCGGGATAGATAAACAGGATTCCGGCTTTGTCGCGATAAACGGCGACAAACTGGAGGATATGGACGAGAAGCAGCTTACCCTGTACCGGAGGCTGCATCTGGGGTATGTTTTCCAGATGTATAACCTGATCCCGAACCTGAATGTAAAGGAAAATATCGAAGTGGGGGCTTATCTGTCTTCTGATCCCCTTGATGTGGAAGAGGTGCTGACAACGCTTAAGCTGCAGGATCATAAATATAAATATCCGAACCAGCTTTCAGGCGGACAGCAGCAGCGGGTCTCCATAGGAAGAGCGGTAGTGAAGAATCCGGATATTCTTATGTGTGATGAACCGACCGGCGCTCTGGACTATAAGACCAGCAAGGAGATCCTGGCGCTTATAGAGGACTGCAACCGCAAATACGGCACCACAGTCATCATGGTCACCCACAACGAAGCCATCAGCAGAATGGCTGACCACGTGATCCGGCTCCGGGACGGCGTCGTTCGTCACAACATCATCAACGGGACGAAGATACCCGCTTCTGAACCTTGAGTGGTAAGGAGGGCAGCCTATGAAAAACCCTCTGATAAAGCGCATTCCCAGAGAACTTGCTTCGGACTGGCATAAGTATCTGGTGATCATTATCTTCATGGTGGTCATGATCGGCGTCATCTCAGGCATGTACGTTGGCCATGACAGTATGCTTAAAGCCATTTCCGACGGAAGAGAAGAACTGAATATCGAAGACGGTTCCTTTGAATTGTCCGAAAAAGCGTCTGCCGGACTTCTCAAGGCGATAGAAAAAGGGGAGAGAGCAGACGTCCGGCAGTACTTCATTGATGAAGGGATCAAAGAAGCCGATGAAAAAGTAAAAGAAGAAATTGAAAATGCACTGGAGGAAACCGTCCGCGCTGTCATGGGACAGGCGGTGAAGGAACAGTGCAAAGCCTATGGGATCACGGATGAAGAAACCATCCGGGAAAAGATCAATGCCGCCATGGATGCCGGCTTCGATGATGCGCTGGCTGAAGCCCGGGCATCTGAGGAATTCCTGAAAAAGTCGGAAGAAGCGTACGAAGAAGCCCATAAGGCTGTCATAGAAGCAGTCGATGAGAAATGGGACGATATATCCCGGGAGTACGAACTGGACACGGCTTTCGAGGCGGTCCCGGTCACCCTCTATGAAAACTTTTACCATGATGAGCCGGAAGACAATGATAATGACGGGAAAAAAGATGCTGTCATCAGGATCTTCCGGAGCGACGCACCCCTTAACAGGGCATCGTTTCTGGAGGGCCGGGCGCCGGAACAGGAAAACGAGATCGCCATCGACCGCATGCATGCGGATAATACGGGGATCTCTGTCGGCGATACGATCACCGTCGGAGAAAAGCCGTTTACGGTCGTCGGGCTGCTGTCCTACGTCAACTATCTGACCCTGCATGAATCCAATACCGACCTTATGTTTGATGCCTTCGGTTTTGACGTCGGCATGGTAACGCCCGAAGCCTTTGAGGCCCTGCCATCAAGGCTGCATTATAACTATGCCTGGCGGTATGAGAACAGGCCCGCGGATAAGATCGCTCAGGCGGATCATTCCGAAAACTTCCTGAAGATGCTCATCACCCAGACCCTGGTCAATAAGAACGAGATAAAGGATTATGTGCCCGAATACTTAAGGCAGGCCAGCAATTTCGCTCCGTCGGATATCGACGGCGATACCGCCGGGACAACGATCATGTGCTATATTCTGATAGCTGTCATCGCCTTCATCTTTGCCATTACCATAAGCAATACCATCGAGAAGGAGGCCTCTGTCATCGGGACCCTCCGGGCTTCCGGCTATACAAAGCGTGAACTGGTCATCCATTATATGACGCTGCCGGTCATCGTGACGCTGATCGGTGCTGTTACTGGCAACCTGCTGGGCTATACGGCTTTCAGAAAAGTGGCTGTGGACCTGTATTACAACAGCTACAGCCTTCCTGCCTGCGAGCCTATGTTCAGCCGGGAGGGTCTCGTAAAGACCACCGTCATCCCGCTGGTGCTGATGTTTTTCATTAATCTGTTTGTGATCCTGAAGCGGCTGCAGCTTTCACCGCTGAGATTCTTAAGAAACGATCTGCGGAAAAAACGTCGGTCCAAAGCGCGCCGTCTTCCTGCGTGGTCCTTTTTAAGGCGTTTCCGCTTAAGGGTCATCTTCCAGAATATGAGTAATTACGCTGTCCTCATTTTCGGCGTCATTTTCATTGAACTCATGCTCTGTTTAGCCTTCGGTCTGCCGGATTCGCTGACTCATTACAGCGAAAAGGCGGCCGACATGATGTTTGCCGACTATCAGTACATCCTGACAGGAAACAAAGATGCACAGGGAGAGCTTATCACTACAGACGGGGCCGCGGCAGAACGTTTTTCCTGTACGGATCTGAAATATGCAAAGGCCGGCAGCGGTCTCTTTGAAGGACGGGGCTCCGGAGGGGATGAGAGCGTCACGGTTTACGGTATTGTAAAGGACAGCGCCTATATTGAGCTTCCGGAGGAGCTGAAGCCGGGCGAAGTGTTTGTCTCCTCAGCTTTTCGGGACAAATTCGGCCTGAAGGAAGGCGATACCCTCCGGCTGCATGAAGAATACGCCAACAGATCCTACAGCTTTATCATAAAAGGCACGGCGGAATATGACGGCGGCATTGCTGTCTTTATGAAAAACCGCAGCTTTAATGAGATCTTCGGCAGGGATGAGGATTCCTTCAACGGTTTTCTGTCACGGGAAAAGCTTACCGATCTGGACGAGAAGAATATCGCAGCGGTTATCACCCAGGAGGATATCACCAAGGTCACAAACCAGCTCATGCATTCCATGGGGCAGTTCTTCTGGGTTTTCAGGATCGCGATGATCGTTCTTTCGGCAGCCCTCATCTATCTGCTGGCGAAGATCATTATTGAACGGAACGAAAAATCCATCTCCATGGCAAAGATCCTGGGCTTCAGGAACAGTGAGATCGGCTCTCTCTATATTCTGCCTACGGCGATCGTGGTGATCCTGTTTTCCCTGATCCGTTTTGTCGTGGGATATTTTCTGATTATCTGGATGTTCATAGTGTTCATGATGCAGATGGACGGGTATTTTGCCTTCTACATGTCGCCGACTTCCATGGCCCTGTCGGTGGTCTATCTGCTTTTGGGTTATGCCTTTGTTTCGGTGATCGATCTTTTCAGGATCAGGCGCATACCCATGGACGAGGCGCTGAAAAACATTGATCTTTAATATTGATCCGGGATATGCCCGCTGCCGGCTTCGTGCTGACAGCGGGCTTTCTGCCGTTTCAGGAGCTGCGTAATGAATGACCGGGGTTTTGCATAATGAAATAATTGACAAGTCAGGATGCAGGGAATAGAATTGAATATATTAAAATCAGTTCACCGGATCCGGCTTTCATAAAAGCGTTTCGGATCTCACACTGCCGTATAAGGCCGGCAGAAAGGAGTTTTATATGCAGAAGACCATGCGTCAGCAGGTGATGACAAAACCCGGAGAGATCGAATTCCGGGAGATTCCGGTGCCCGAACCGGGACCGGACCAGGTACTGGTCAAGATCAAGCGGATCGGCGTCTGCGGAAGCGATATCCATGTGTATCACGGCACTCATCCCTATACGGGTTATCCCGTCACCCAGGGACACGAGGTTTCAGGACAGATCGTGTCTTTGGGCGAATACGTCAAAGACCTTTCCGTGGGGCAGAAGGTGACCATTGAGCCCCAGGTGTTCTGCGGAAGATGCTATCCCTGCCTTCACGGGAAATACAATCTCTGCGAAAAATTAAAGGTCATGGGCTTCCAGACCACCGGGACAGCTTCCGAATATTTTGCCGTGGACGCTTCGAAGGTGACGGTCCTCCCCGATGAGATGACCTATAACGACGGCGCCATGATCGAGCCCCTGGCGGTTACCGTTCATGCAGCGAAGCGCTTCCCGGATCTGAAAGGCGCGAAATGCGCAGTCCTCGGCTGCGGACCCATCGGCATCCTGCTGATCCAGTCCCTGAAAGCCCTCGGCGCCAAAGCAGTCTTTGCCACGGATATTTCCGACGGCCGTCTGGCCTTGGCAAAGGAGCTGGGAGCGGATTACATCGTAAATACCGCGAAAGAGGATTTTGCGGAGAAGTTCCTGGAAGCCTTCGGACCGGATAAGGCTGACGTGATCTATGACTGCGCAGGCTCTGATATCACCATGGACCAGGCCATCCAGAATGCCCGGAAAGGCTCCACGATCATCCTGGTGTCGGTCTTCGGAAAGCGGGCTTCCGTGGATCTGGCGAAGCTCAACGATTCCGAGCTGGATCTGAATACCTCCATGATGTACCGTCATGAAGACTATGTGGATGCCATCCGCCTGGTCAATGAGGGTAAAATCCAGCTGAAGCCGCTCCAGACGGCGCACTTTGCCTTCGAAGACTATCTGGAGGCCTATAAGTATATCGATGCCAACCGGGAAGCCACCATGAAAGTGCTGATCGACGTAGACCCGGAGGATGAATAAAAAGAAACGTTAAAAAACAAACGTAAAATCAAATGTTAAAAACAAAAGGAGGTAAAAATGAATCTTTTGCAGATGCTTTTAGGCTCATTGACGTCATCATCGTCTTTGAACGTCCTGTCCCAGAACACGGGAACCTCTTCCCAGCAGACTGCCAGTCTCCTGAATTCTGCCGTACCCACACTTCTGGGAGCGCTGACGAATAACGCTTCCTCAGCAGAAGGCGCCCAGTCCCTGCTGAACGCCCTGGGACAGCATACCGAGACCTCCAGCATGGCCCAGCAGCTGGCCAATGCGGATACGAACGACGGCAACCTGATCATCCAGCACATCCTGGGCAATAACACGGGAAACGTGGTGCAGTCTCTGGCCGGCCAGTCCGGCGCTTCAGAGAACCAGGTCTCCTCGCTGCTCTCGACCATCGCTCCGGCGCTCATGAGCGGCCTTTCTGCCGCCACGACCCAGGCTCACAGCAATACGTCCGGCAGCGGCCTGGATTTCAGCAGCTTGCTGACGTCCTTCAGCGGCGCAGAAGATGAGCCGGTTGAGCAGGAATCCTCCGGCGGCCTTCTGGGCAGTTTATTTGGCGGCGGATCGAATTCCGGAAATCAGGGCGGCTTACTGGGCGGCGGATCCAATTCCGGCGGCCAGGGCTTAAGCCTTTTCGGAAACAATAACAGCGGCAATACCGGTGCTTCCCAGGGCGGCGGTTTATTCGGCGGAATAGGAAATCTTCTCAGCAGCCTGTTCAGATCTTCAGATGATGGAGAAGAAGAGGAACAGGACGAAGCCGCATTCGACGGAACTAACCTGCTGTCTTCCCTGCTGAACCGCATGCCGCAGGAGTGAGATCTTTTTAAGAAAACCGAATAGTAACTGCCGGGTGAATAGCTGAAAAGACGAAAATGAAAGGCTGATCCGGCCAAAAAGAACCGGGCGGCTGTCGATCACAGGTTGACAGTCACCCGGTTTTTTAAGTTCCGGCAGATTCAGCCGGGAATTTCATTTGTGTGAAATATCGTTATTCTTGTTTTCCCTCGAACTCACGGATAAACGTCATCTGGGGGCTTTCCTCGCTGAGCTGCATGAGTTCGATCTTAATGCCGTCCGGATCGTGGGTCCAGCACTGCCAGTTATGATCCCCGGCCAGCTTAGGCGCTTCATCCTGCGGCGCGCCGGTCTCGACGATCCTATTCCAGATCTCGTGAATATCGTCGACGGCCACGCAGAGGTGGAAGAAGCCGATGTTCTCGCTGCTGTAGGGGTTTTCTTTTCTGGCGCCGTAGAACAGTTCAATGAACTGGCCGCCGCCCGCGTACAGATAGACGATCCAGGGCTCGCCCCCTCTGGGAAGTTCAAAGGCCTTTTTGAAGCCCAGGGTCTCTTCATAGAACGCGATGGTCTTCTCCATGTCTTTTACATTAAAGGCTGCATGTCCGATTCCTTTGATCATTGTTTTTCCCTCCTGCTTTATAATAATTCCTGAAACTGAGCCGGGAAAAAAGTTATGATACCTGGCTGCAGAAGATCTCATGAAACCTGGCCGAAAAATCATGTCATGAAATTAGGTTGCAGAAGACTTTCAAGAGTTCATGGAAGTCTCTTTTGAAATCATGTTTTGAAATAAAGCCTTGAAAGTGTTATAACATCAGCTGTCTGTCAGATTGTTTCGGCCGTAGTCAGCAGATCGGTCAGCTTCTTCCCGTAGAAATAGTCGTGGACCATCTGGTCGAATTCGGTCCACATGGGCAGAGTCTCGCAGGCGGAAGCCCGGGGACATTCATCCAGCTTGCCCGCAAGACAGGCAACAGATGCCAGAGGCCCTTCCATAAGCTCCAGGATCTCCCCGACATTATATTCCTCCGGCTTTCTCAGGAGTTTGTAGCCGCCGCCTTTACCGCTGGCGCCGGTGACCAGTCCGCCGGCCACCATATCTTTTACGATGATCTCCAGATATTTTTTGGAGATCTCCTGTCTGGCAGCGATGTCCTTCAAGGGGATAAAGCTGCCGTTTTCATGCTCCGCAAGATCGATCATTACGCGAATTGCATAGCGTCCTTTTGTAGATATCATGCAAGTCACCACCTGGTTTTTATTTTTTGCCTATTATACCGCAAGGTAAATGGGTAAATCAAGAGGAAATGTAAAAAAGTCCGTCTATAAACCTATTGACATAGTAGGTAAAAGGAAGTATAATGCTTTTCGGATACACGATATCAGTTTTATTGATGATCAGTCATCGTCAGAGCTTCCCGCAAACGGGAAAGCCCCGGCGGCATCAGACCGTCCCGGGAAGCTTTTGAACAGCGTGTATTATCCTTTTATAATTTATACAGGAAAGTGCAGGAGTACCAAATGAATACAGCCATATTGAAAACAGAAAACCTGAAGGCCCAGGCGGGAGACAGAGAGATCCTTCATGATATCAACCTTTCCATCGGACCCGGGGAGACTCATGTCATCATGGGGCCGAACGGCGCCGGAAAATCCACCCTGGTAAGCCTGATCATGGGCGACCCAGCCTACGCTGTTAATGAAGGAAAGGTCATCTTCCAGGGAGAAGACATCACTGATCTTCCGGTCAATGAGAGAGCCGCGAAGGGACTCTTCATGTCTTTCCAGAATCCCATCGAGGTCCCCGGCATTTCCCTGTTCAACTTTATCCGCACGGCTCTGGAGATGCGCGGCGGCGAGAAGATCAAGATCTGGGAATACCGGAAAGAGGTGACCCGGGTGCTTAAAGAGCTTCGGATGGATCCCGAATTTGCTGAAAGAGACCTGAACGTGGGCTTTTCCGGCGGCGAAAAGAAGAAGGCGGAAGTGCTTCAGATGCTTCTTCTAAAGCCTTCTCTTGCCATTCTGGATGAGACGGACTCCGGCCTGGACGTGGATGCGGTGCATACGGTTTCCCAGGGGATCCGCACCTTCCAGCAGGATAAGGACGCTTCGCTCCTCATCATCACCCATAACGCGGCCATTCTTTCCTCTCTGAAGGTGGATGCGGTCCACATCCTGGTGGACGGGAAGATCATAAAGGAAGGCGGCAGCGAGCTCATCAAACAGATTGAAGAAGAAGGATTTGCAGCCTTCACAGAGGAGGCATGATTTGGCAGAGAATAAAACGCGCATCGATGATATCGACCGTTCCTTTTACGATTTCCGCTTCGAGGACAAGGACAGCTACCGGATACAGAGCGGACTGACCAGAGAGATCATAGAGGAGATCTCCCGGGAAAAGAACGATCCGGAATGGATGACGGAATTCCGGCTTAAATCCCTCGAAACCTTCAACGCCATGTCCATGCCCGACTGGGGACCGGATATCTCCGGCCTGAACATGGACAATATTGTCACCTACGTTCGGCCCAATACGGAACGGATGCATGCCAGCTGGGACGAGGTGCCGGAGGATATCAAGACCACCTTTGAAAAGCTGGGGATCCCCCAGTCCGAGCGGGATTCTCTGGCAGGTGTAGGCGCCCAGTATGATTCGGAGCTCGTGTATCACAACATCCGTAAGGAAGTGGCAGAGCAGGGGGTCGTTTATACGGATATTGAAAGCGCCCTGCACGGTGAATACAAGGATATGATCCGGGAACACTTTATGAAGCTGGTCCCCCCATCGGATCATAAGTTCGCGGCCCTTCACGGAGCGGTGTGGTCCGGAGGCTCCTTTGTTTATGTTCCTCCGGGCGTTTCGGTGGAGATCCCGCTCCAGTCCTATTTCCGGCTGAACGCGCCGGGCGCGGGACAGTTTGAGCATACCCTGATCATCGTGGATAAGGGGGCAGATCTTCACTTTATCGAAGGCTGTTCCGCACCGAAATATAACGTCGCCAACCTCCATGCGGGCTGCGTGGAGCTCTTTGTGGGGGAGAACGCAAGGCTTCGCTATTCCACCATCGAGAACTGGTCCAAAAATATGTACAACCTGAATACCAAGCGGGCCAGGGTGGAAAAGGGCGGCAGGATCGAATGGGTCTCCGGTTCTTTCGGTTCCCATGTGTCCTATCTGTACCCCATGAGCATTTTAAACGGAGAAGGCTCCCGCTGTGAATTCACCGGCGTTACCTTTGCCGGCGAGGGCCAGAACCTGGATACCGGCTGCAAGATCGTTCACAACGCGCCGGACACCACCAGCGTCGTCAATACCCGTTCGATTTCCAAAAGCGGCGGCATCAGCACGTTCAGGAGCGCGGTGGTGGTGAATAAAAACGCAGAAAACAGCAAAACCTCTGTTTCCTGCCAGTCGCTGATGCTGGATGATATTTCCCGGTCCGATACGATCCCCGCCATGGACATCCGCTGCGGCTCCGCCAACGTGGGGCATGAAGCCAGGATCGGCAAGATCTCCGACGACGCGGTTTTTTATCTGATGAGCCGCGGCGTTTCGGAGGACGAAGCCCGGGCCCTTATCGTCAGCGGCTTTGCGGAAAACGTCTCCAAGGAGCTTCCGCTGGAATACGCGGTGGAAATGAACAATCTTATCAGGATCGAAATGAAAGGGACGGTGGGATAATGGAACAGATACTGAATCAGCCCCTCGTAAATACTTTCAGCTGGCTCCATGTGGGAGCCACAAAAGCAGACGTCGCCGCTGTCCCGGCAGAGCAGGAGATCAGCCTTGAAGAAGGTGAAGAAAGGATCCTGATATTCGAGACAAAGGATAAAGGCCGGAAGATCAAAGCGGATCTGGAGGCCGGAAGCGTACTGCATATCGTGGAACTTCAGCTGGAGGACGGCAGAATGCCGGCAGCTTCCGGGATCATGAATGATATTGAAGTGAACCTCCGGGACAACGCAGCTTTCCACTGGTACCGCCTGGTGATCGGAAACGGCAGGACCTATGACAACTGCTCGGTCAATCTTCTGGGAAAGGGAAGTTCCTTTACCGCGGATATCGGCTACAGCCTTTCCGGGGAAGGGGTCTACGACGTCAACTGCGAGGCCATTCATAAAGGAGAAGAGACGACCAGCACCATCACGGCATCGGGGCTTCTTTCCGGAAAGGCCAGAAAACTGCTGCGGGGCACCATCGATCTTCAGAAAGGCTGCCGGCATGCGGTGGGCAATGAGTCGGAGGACGTGCTGCTTTTAAGCGACGAGGTCTCCAACCAGAGTGTCCCGGTGATCCTCTGCGCGGAGGAAGACGTGGTGGGCAATCACGGCGCTTCCATCGGCCAGCCGGATGAGAACCTGCTTTTTTACCTGGAATCCCGGGGCATACCCGAAGAACAGGTGATGCAGATGCTATCCCGGGCCAAGCTGGACGCTGTCATCCGGAAGATCCCGGACGAAAATATAAGAAAACGGCTTCTCGGAGAGAGGGAATGAGCATGGATATCAGGAAGATCAGGGAGCAGTTCCCACTGTTTTCAGCCCGGCCGGACACGGCTTATCTGGACAACGCGGCAACGACCCAGAAGCCTTTTTCCGTCATTGAGGCGGAGAAGGCCTATTATGAAGAATCAAACGCCAACCCCTTGAGGGGGCTGTATCAGCTTTCCCAGAAAGCGACAGACATCTATGAATCCGCCCGGGAAGCGGTGAGGGATTTTATCCATGCCGGAAGCACGGAAGAGATCGTCTTTACCCGGAACGCCACGGAAAGCCTGAACCTGATCGCTTACAGCTACGGGACGCTGCTTAAGGAAGGGGATGAGATCGCGGTCTCGGTCACGGAGCACCACAGCAACCTGATCCCCTGGCAGCAGCTGGCAAAACGGAGCGGGGCGCGCCTTCGGTATATCGAATGCGATGATGCCGGCAGTATTTCAGAAGAAGCCTTCCGGGCAGCTGTCGGAGAAAGAACCCGGATCGCGGCGGTGACACAGCTTTCCAACGTGCTGGGGTCGGAGAATGACGTCGCCCTTTTTGCGAAGATCGCCCATGAATACGGCGCAGTCTTTGTCTGTGACGGCGCCCAGAGCGTCCCTCATATGCCGGTGGAAGTCCAGGCGCTGGACGTGGACTTTCTGGTCTTTTCCGGCCATAAGATGTACGGTCCCATGGGGATCGGCGCGCTGTACGGAAAGAAAGCGCTGCTTAATAAGATGCCGCCGTTTCTTTTCGGCGGGGAAATGATCGAATATGTCAGCCGGGAAGGCGCCACCTGGGCCGAGCTTCCCCATAAGTTCGAAGCCGGAACCGTGAACGCGGCGGGAGCCGCAGGCCTGAAAGCTGCCATTGATTTCTACAAAGCGGTGGGCTTTGAAGAAATGATGAAAAGAGAGCAGGCTCTGGGGCGGCTGGCTTATGATATGCTCCGCATGATCCCTCATCTTACGCTCATCGGACAGGAAGAGGCGGACGCCCATCACGGGATCTTCTCCTTTACGCTGGAGGGCGTGCACCCCCACGATATTTCGGAGATCTTAAGTTCAGACGGCGTCTGCATCCGGGCCGGCCATCACTGCGCCCAGGTACTGATGCAGCGGCTTAAGGTGAATTCCACGGTCCGGGCGAGCCTGTCGTTTTACAATACGGAAGAGGAGATCCGGAAACTTGCCGAAAGCCTGAGGACCGTCAGAAGGAGGATGGGATATGCAGAATAGTTTTTACCGGGAAGTCATTACAGAGCACAACCTGAGGCCTTCTCACAAAACGCCGGTCGATGACCCGGACATCACGTTAAGAGGCGTGAACCCCAGCTGCGGCGATGATATCACCCTGGGCTTAAAGATACGGGACGGCAGGATCACGGAAGGCGGCTTTACGGGAGAAGGCTGTGCCATTTCCCAGGCCTCCGCGGATATGATGCTGGACCTGGTGATCGGGAAGGAAACCGAAGAAGCGCTGAGGCTTGCGGATATCTTCCTACGCATGATCCGGCAGGAGGCCGGGGAAGAGGAGATCGAAGAACTGGAGGAAGCCGGCTTTCTGACGGACGTATCCCACATGCCCGCCCGGGTCAAATGCGCGGTCCTGGGATGGCATACGCTGGAAAACATGATCCGGAACTTCAGAAAGGAATAAGCAGCCGCAGCTGAAAAACAGGCCATTGCAAGCTTGCAATAGCCTGTTTTTTATGATACGATTAACAGGCAGAAAAAGCAGAATATTCCATGGAAACAGGATACACTTTTTTTCGAGGATTCTGCTGTTTAAAGCGTTATGGTTTTATACAGACTGCGGTGGTCTGCGCCAAAGAGAATAAGAGGCCGGAGACCCGCCGGAGTCATTCATACTTAAAAGTCATTTAAGTCAAATGCTCAGAAAGGAAAGCAGAAATGGCAAAAAAACCCACGATACTTATGATTCTTGACGGTTACGGCCTGAACGACAAAACCGAAGGCAATGCGGTCGCCCAGGCAGCGACTCCCGTTATGGACAGGCTGAAAAAGGAATATCCCTTTGTTCCCGGCGCGGCTTCCGGCCTTGCCGTAGGTCTTCCGGAAGGCCAGATGGGCAATTCCGAAGTCGGCCATCTGAACATGGGCGCCGGCAGGATCATCTACCAGGAGCTTACCCGTATCACCAAGTCCATCCAGGACGGGGATTTCTTTGAAAACAAAGCCATGATGGCAGCGGTGGAGAATGTTAAGAAGAACGATTCCGCCCTGCATCTCTGGGGCCTGGTCTCCGACGGCGGCGTCCATTCTCATAACACTCATATCTACGGCCTTCTGGAACTGGCGAAACGGAACGGGCTTAAGAAGGTTTACGTCCATGCTTTCCTGGACGGCCGTGACACGCCTCCGGAATCCGCAGCTGACTTTGTTCAGGAACTGGTGGATAAGTGCCATGAGATCGGCGTAGGTGAAGTGGTCATGGTCTCCGGCCGGTATTATGCCATGGACCGGGATAAGAACTATGACCGTGTGGAAAAAGCCTACCGTGCCCTCCGTTACGGCGAAGGCGTCGAGATGACGGATCCGGTCCAGGCCATCCGGGATTCCTACGCCCAGGGCGTTACCGATGAATTCGTGGTCCCCGCGGTCCTTATGCGTGACGGCAAGGCCGTCGGTACTGTCCAGGACGGCGATTCCATCATTTTCTACAACTTCCGTCCCGACCGGGCCCGGGAGATGACCCATGTTTTCTGTGACGACGAGTTCGATTTCTTCGACCGCGGCGATCATCGTCCGGACGTCTGCTACGTCTGCTTCACGGATTATGACGTGACCATTCCGAACAAGCTGGTGGCTTTCGGCAAGGAAGAGATCACCAACACCTTCGGTGAATATCTGGCGAAGAATCATCTGCGCCAGGCCCGTATCGCGGAGACCGAAAAATACGCTCACGTCACCTTCTTCTTTAACGGCGGCGTGGAAGAACCCAATGAAGGAGAAGACCGCATCCTGGTGGATTCTCCCAAGTATGTGGCCACCTACGATCTGAAACCCAGGATGTCCGCCTATACGGTCTGCGACAAGGTCTGCGAATCCATCGCCAAAAAGGATGAAGACGGAAACGGCTTCTACGATGTGATCATCGTCAACTTCGCGAATCCCGACATGGTAGGCCATACCGGCGTCATCGAGGCGGCTAAGGAAGCGGTGGAAGTCATCGATAAGTGCGTCGGCGAGATCGTGAACCTGGTAAAGGAATATGACGGCCAGCTCTTCATCCTGGCGGATCACGGCAACTGCGAACAGATGGTGGATTATGAGACCGGCGCGCCTTTTACCGCCCATACCACCAATCCGGTCCCCTTTATCCTGGTCAATGCGGATCCGAAGTACACCCTCCGGGAAGGCGGCTGCCTGGCGGACGTGGTGCCCACGCTCCTTCAGCTTATGGGACTGCCCCAGCCGGAAGAAATGACCGGAAAGTCCCTGCTGGTGGAGAGATAAGAAAACGAAAAGCATATCAGGTGATTTACCCATGAGTTCCAGGATAAGGGTTTTGCTGACTGTCTGAAAGCATTGAACCTGTGAACCCCATTAAAGCTTCGGATTATCTGGAACTTGTTAGGCAGTCTGCCGGCATTCAGTAAAAAAGGTTAAAGGCTTTACACATAATGCTTGATTTTAAGCTTCTCAGCCGATGGGAAATCGGCTGAGAAGCCTTTTTTTCTTGCTTTTTTTGCGGTTTTTAGGTATACTGACCGGTATATTGAGAAGTGTGCGTTTTTTTGCCTTCAGGGGAGTGAAACCATCCATGGATATCATTAAAATACTGAATCTGATCCACGAATATAAAGAATACGACGATGACGAACAGGAGACCGGGACTGTCCGGGCCTTGTCCGATGTCACTGTGGACATTCCCGAAGGCCAGTTCGTGGCGGTGCTGGGCCATAACGGCTCCGGAAAATCTACACTCGCCAAGCATGTCAACGCGCTCCTTCTGCCCACAGAGGGTATCGTTTATGTCTGTGACAAGGACACCCGTATCGAGGACAATATCTTTGCCATCCGCCAGAGCGCAGGCATGATCTTCCAGAATCCGGACAACCAGATCATCGGAAATACCATAGAAGAAGACGTGGCCTTCGGGCCGGAAAACATGGGCGTACCGACGGAGGAGATCGTTAAGCGCATCGATTTCGCCCTGGAAAAAGTGGGCATGGCTGCTTACCGGCTCCGTTCCCCGAACCAGCTTTCCGGCGGCCAGAAGCAGCGGATCGGCATCGCCGGCCTTTTATCCATGCGGCCTCAGTGCATCCTGATGGATGAGCCCACGGCCATGCTGGACCCGGTGGGCAGAAAAGAAGTCCTGGAAACGGTGCATGAACTGAACCGGCGGGAAAAAATGACGGTGATCCTCATCACCCACTATATGGAAGAAGCGGTGGACGCGGACCGGGTGCTGGTCATGGACGGCGGAAAGCTGGTCATGGACGGAACGCCCCGGGAGATCTTTGCCCAGGCTGAAAAACTGAAAGAATATCATCTGACGCTTCCCCAGGTCACGGAGCTTGCCTGGGAGCTGAAAAAGGAGGGGATCGACCTTCCGGACGCGGTGCTGACCAATGAGGAATTTGTGGAGGCGATATGTCGATTGAATTAAAGAACGTCTCATATATCTATAATCCGGACGCCAAAAATCCCCATTTCTCCGTCAACAATATCTCCCTGACCATCAATCCCGGAGAATTCGCGGCCATCATCGGCCACACCGGCTCCGGCAAATCCACCCTGATCCAGTTCTTCAACGGTCTTCTGAAACCGACGCTGGGGGATGTCTTTTTTGACGGGCAGAATATTTTTGAAAAAGGCTATTCGCTGAAAACCCTCCGGACCAAGGTCGGCCTGGTGTTCCAGTATCCGGAGCATCAGCTGTTCGAGACCGACGTGTTTAAGGACATCTGTTTCGGCCCCAAAAACATGGGGCTTTCCAAAGAAGAGATCGAAGCCCGGGCGGAAAAGGCCATGACCCTGGCGGGACTCGATGAATCCTATAAAGACAAATCCCCCTTTGAGCTTTCCGGCGGAGAGAAGCGCCGGGTGGCGATTGCCGGTATCCTGGCTATGGAGCCGGAGTATCTGATCCTGGATGAGCCCACTGCGGGACTGGATCCCCAGGGCAGGGACGAGATCCTGGATCATGTGAAGATGCTGAACCGGGAGACCGGGATGGCGGTGGTGCTGGTATCCCATTCCATGGAGGATGTGGCCCGGTATGCGGACCGGCTGATCGTGCTGAACCAGGCAAAGCTGGTTTTTGACGATACCACCCGGGAAGTCTTCAAGCATTATCTGGAACTGGAAGAAATGGGGCTTTCCGCACCCCAGGTCACCTACATCGCCCACATGTTAAGAGAACGGGGCGTTCCCGTTCCCGAGGATCTGATGACGGTTCAGGAAGCGAAGGAAGCCATCCTTAAGGTGCTGAAAAAAGTATGATTCGAGACATTACCCTTGGTCAGTATTATGAAACGGATTCCCTGATCCACAGGCTGGATCCGCGGGTAAAACTGGCATTCACCGTTATTTATATCGTGTCGCTGTATCTGGGAAGATCCGTCTGGTTTTTCCTGGCGGCTTTTGCTTTCCTGGCCCTGGTCATTGCCCTGACCAACGTGCCGGTAAAGTTTATGCTCCGGGGTCTTAAGGCGATCCTGATCCTGCTGATCATTTCAGCGCTTTTCAACATTTTCCTGGTCAACGGAACGGTCATTTTCCGTTTCTGGATCTTCAGGGTCACCAGGGAAGGGCTTCAGATGGCGGGCATGCTGGTGGTAAGGCTCTGCCTGCTGGTCACGTCGTCCTCCGTCATGACCCTGACCACCACCCCGAACCGGCTGACGGACGGCCTGGAGAAAGCCCTGGGTTTCTTAAAGGTAATCCGGGTCCCGGTCCATGAGATCGGCATGATGATGTCCATCGCCCTCCGGTTCATTCCGATCCTGATGGAAGAGGTCAACAAGATCATGAAAGCCCAGATGGCGAGAGGCGCCGACTTTGATTCCGGCGGCCTGATCAAGAAGGCCAAAGCCATGGTGCCGCTTCTGGTGCCGCTTTTTGTGTCGGCCTTCAGAAGGGCCTCCGACCTGGCTCTGGCCATGGAGGCGAGATGCTACCACGGCGGAGACGGCCGCACCAAGCTGCACCCCTTAAAATATTCCCGGGAAGATTTCCTGGCCTATCTGGTGCTGCTTCTGTATTTTGCCCTGATGCTGGTGCTGGGAAGGGTGCTGAAATAAGAGCAGGCCAGGCTTCTGGCGTGAGATCAGAAGTTCTGAGTTCAGAAGAACGTTTTGCCTGTTCCAGCAGGGCGATTTGTAAGGGCTTCAGACGTAAGATTCGTACAGGCTGTAAATGAAAGATTTGTACAGCTGCAAATGTAAGATTTGTTCCTTGACGAATCGGGACAGTTTTGTTACAATACTATCCGTGAATCAGGGAGTAGCTTGCACATCCGTGTGTATCATATATCGTCAGTACGAGGGAATACCCTCCGGGATATGATTTAAGAAGCGAGACTTTTTCCGTAAGCAATACGGGAAGAGTCTCTTTTTTTACGGCATGAAGTGCGGGCGAAGGCTTCAGACTGCTTCTTTGACTCCTGATCCTGCTTGAATTGAAGGGGCTTCATGGGTATAATAAAGAGGCAATTGAGCGGCACCGGACAGGGTGCAGATGATTCGTTTAGCGAAAAATGATGGATCAAAGGAAAGGAGAAGGTCATGAGGCGCATCAAGCTGACAATAGCCTATGACGGCACCAATTATGTGGGCTGGCAGCTTCAGCCTAATGGCATATCCATAGAGGAGACCGTGACCGCGGCTCTGAAAAAGCTTCTTAAGGAAGAGGTGCTTCTGATCGGGGCCAGCCGGACGGATTCCGGCGTACACGCGGACGGAAACATCGCCGTTTTTGATACGGAAAGCCGCATACCGGGGGATAAGTTCAGGTTTGCGTTAAACGAATTCCTTCCGGATGATATCAAGGTGCAGGAATCGGAAGAAGTCCCGCTGACCTATCATCCCCGGAAGGTAAATTCCCTGAAAACCTATGAATATCGGATTCTGAACCGGAGCCTCCCTGTTCCGAAGGAACGGAATTACGCTTATTTTTATTATTATCCCCTGGATGAGGACCGCATGAGAAAGGCGCTGCCCTGTCTTCTGGGCGAGCATGATTTCAGGTCCTTCTGTTCCATCAGGACCTCTGTTGAAGATACGGTCCGCCGGATCACCGATGTTTCTCTGGAAAAAGACGGAGACGTGATCAGCTTCAGGATCACAGGCACCGGTTTTCTGTATAATATGGTCCGGATCATCGTGGGCACCCTGGTGAAGATCGGCACCGGTTTCTGGGAGCCTGAAATGATGCAGGAGATCCTGGAAAAACGGGACCGTAAATTCGCCGGCCCCCGGGCTCCGGCCATGGGGCTTACGTTAAAGGAGATCCGGGAGGAGAAGACCCTTCCTGCCGTAACCGACGAAGAGAACGCCCACTGGAGCTATGTGCTGTATCAGGGAAAGACGCAGGCGGAAGGGAAGGCCTACGCCGTGATCCGTGCCTGCGAGGACTGGGCTTATGAAGCCCTTCTTTTACGGCTTACCAAACAGCTGTCCCGGAACGGCGCGCTGTATGTTTATGTTGGCGATATGACGGGAAGGCTCAGAGACGGTCAGGAGGCGGATTATTTTACCTTCCGGAAGACCTGGCTGGAGGACTGGTACGTCACATCAGACAAACGAAAACTGGAGGAAGCGGAGGAGTAGCCGATGAAGATCTATATCGTAAGACATGCAGAACCCGATTACGCCCACGATACCATTACGGAGAAGGGGGTAAAGGAGGCTGCGCTTCTTGGCGAATACATGAAAAAAAAGGACA
>JAFRVX010000055.1 GCA_017438305.1 Lachnospiraceae bacterium
GCCTTCGGCCAGGTTGTACAGCACCGTCGCCAGCCTGTCACTCTTCTCGGGATCTTTGGCCAGAGCCCAGGGCATGGTCTCGTCGATATACTTGTTGCAGCGCTTGAACAGGTTGAAGATCTCCGTAATGGCGTCGGCCACATGCAGGTCTTCCATGCATTTCTGGACCTTCTCCGCGGCTTCGTCGGCGGTCTTCTTCAGATCCGCGTCGACCTCTTCCACGGTATCGGTGTTTTCCAGAATACCGCCGAAATATTTGTTGCTCATGGAGATGGTGCGGTTCACCAGATTGCCCAGGGTGTTCGCCAGGTCCGAATTGTACCGTTCGATCACCAGTTCCCAGGTGATGGAGCCGTCGCTTTCATAGGGCGTTTCATGCATCACGAAATACCGGACCGCGTCCACGCCGAAAATGCCTGCCAGGTCATCGGCATAGATCACGTTGCCCCGGGATTTGGACATCTTCTCACCGCCCTGCAGCAGCCAGGGATGGCCGAAGACCTGCTTCGGGAGCTCCACGTCCAGCGCCATCAGCATGATGGGCCAGTAGATCGTGTGGAAACGAAGGATGTCCTTGCCGATCAGATGCACGTCCGCCGGCCAGTACTTCTTAAACAGTTCGCCGGATTCCGCGTCCACCTGATAGCCGAGGCCCGTAATATAGTTGGAAAGGGCGTCGATCCAGACGTAGACCACATGCTTCGGATCGAAATCCACGGGAATGCCCCAGGAGAAGGACGTCCGGGAAACACACAGGTCCTGAACGCCGGGAAGCAGGAAATTGTTCAGCATTTCCTTTTTCCGGGATTCCGGCTGGATGAATTTCGGATGATCCTCGATATATTTGATCAGCCTGTCCGTGTAATTGGAAAGCTTGAAGAAATAGGCTTCTTCATTGGCCTTGACCAGGGGCCGTCCGCATTCCGGGCAGATCCCGTCGGGCGCCTGGGAGGGCGTAAAGAAGGATTCATCCGGCACACAGTACAGGCCTTCGTATTTTCCTTTATAGATATCACCCTTATCATACAGCTTCTTAAAGATCTGCTGGACCACCTTCATATGGTCTTCATCCGTCGTCCGGATAAATTTGTCATAGGAGGTGTTCATCTGGTCCCAGATCCTTTTGATCTCCCCGGCCACACTGTCCACAAAGGCCTGGGGCGTGACTCCTGCGGCTTTGGCCTTCTCTTCGATCTTGATGCCGTGCTCATCGGTGCCGGTCTGGAAACGGACGTCATAGCCCTGCATCTTCTTAAAGCGGGCGATGGCATCTGCCAGAATGATCTCATAGGTGTTGCCGATGTGCGGCTTGCCGGAAGTATAGGCGATCGCCGTTGTGATATAATAGGGTTTCTTTTCCATCTGCTGATTGTCCTTTATATTATTTACTATATTCTGTTGCTTTTCTTATCGGGAGATCGTTATCCGGGTCTCTGAGTTTTCACCTCCGGGACGCGCTGTGCAAATCCCGGAGATTTTGGCAGCCAGGAATCTGCTGTGTTTATTCTGTCCCTTGATAGATACCCACAGTCTGATGAACCGCCGTATGTCCCGGATTTTCTGAATCCGGAGATCCGCTGAGCGGCCCGTATTAAAACTCCGGGCGGCAGCAGGCCTCACATAACGTGCACGCCGTCTCCGATCTCCGCCGTATAAAAGCCGGCTTCGTAGCCGATCTTTTCCTTATAGGCATCGCCCACGGCACGGATGAAATCCTCAACGGCCTCATCCTTCACCAGGGCTACGTTGCAGCCGCCGAAACCAGCGCCGGTCATGCGGGCGCCGAGACAGCCTTCCACCTTCCAGGCTTTCTCGGTGAGGGTATCCAGCTCGATGCCGGTGACCTCGTAATCGTCCCGGAGCGAGACGTGGGATTCATTCATCAGCTTTCCGAAAAGCTCCAGGTCGCCCTGCCTGAGGGCTTCCACGGCCTTTCTCACCCGTTCGTTTTCCGAGACCACATGGCGGACCCGTTTTTTCAGGTTCTCCTTTTCCAGAAGGAAGGCCAGGTCCTCATAATCCGTCAGACTGAGTTCACAAAGAGACTGGATGTCTGCGGCTTTCTGCAGAAGAGAAAGGGCTTCTTCGCATTCCGCCCTTCTCTCGTTGTATTTGGAATCCGTAAGTCCCCGCTTTTTATTCGTGCAGCCGATGACCAGCTTCACGCCTTCCAGCTTCACCGGGGCGTATTCATAAGCAAGGCTCGCCGTATCCAGATAAACGGCGCAATCCTTTTTCCCCATGGCGATGACGAACTGGTCCATGATGCCGCAGTTCAGGCCGTTGAAATTGTTTTCGGAATACTGGGAGAAGAGGGCGATATCCTCCGGCAGGACTTCCAGGCCGAACAGCTCCGAGAGCAGCAGCCCCATCCCCACCTCCACAGAGGCGGAAGAAGAAAGACCGGAGGCGTAAGGAATATTTCCCGAAAGATAGACGTCCATGCCGCAGGGGATCTTCAGGCCGTTTTTCCGGAAGGTCCAGATAAGTCCCGCGGGATAGTTCGTAAAGCCCTTGTCCGGGTCGCAGGAAAGCGCCTCGGAGCTCCGCTCCACGATGCCCAGATCTTTAAAGTTCTCGGAATAGATCCGGAGCAGTTTATCCTCCCGCTTCCGTCCGGCAAACCAGGTGCCCATGGTGAGCGCGCAGGGGAATACCCTGCCGCCGTTATAATCGATGTGTTCACCGATCAGGTTGACCCTTCCGGGCGAGAAAACAAGGACGGGTTCTTCCGTACCGCCGAAAACCTCAAAAAAAGCGTCCCGAAGCTTTTCCTTCGTCATAAAAGCAGATCCTCCAGTTCGTCAAAAGTCTGTATGATAACGTCCGCAGCCGACAGATCCTGATCCCCGGATCCCGGGTTCCGGATGCCGATACAGTACATGCCTGCCCTTCGGGCGGCCAGGGTCCCGTTGCGGGAATCCTCGATCACGATGCAGTTTTCCGGTTTTTCACCCAGCTTTTCGGCGCACTTGAGAAAAGTGTCCGGCGCCGGTTTCGGACGGGGAACCGACTCACCGGTAAACAGAAGCTCGAAGCAGTCTGTAATGCCGGCCCCTTCCAGTGTGTTCAGGATCTCCTTCATCGGAGAAGAAGACGCCACCGCCATACGGTAGCCTTTTTCCCGGAACAGAGGAAGCAGCCTTTTTACGGCGGGGATCTTTCTCACCCCTTCCTCTTTCAGGATCTTTTCCAGATTCTCTTTATATTCGGCCAGAAGACTGTCCGTATCATTAAGCTTATGGCCGGTATTTTCCTCTACAAAGGAAAACATATTGCCGAGGGTGCTGCCGATGCAGCCCTTGTAGATATCCCAGGGGATGCTGAAGCCGAGGCGGTTGAAGACCTTTTCCCAGCCCTGGTAATGCTGGGGCTCCGAATCCACCAGCACCCCGTCCATATCAAAAAGCAGTGTTTTTCTGTTTCCGATCATGCCGCTCCTGTCCTATCCTGTCGATCAGCTGAAAAGTTTTTCAGCAAAACGTTCCAGATATCCGTAATCCTTGACCCCTGCCGTTTCATAGGCGGAATGCATGGAAAGCTGCGCCAGGCCGATGTCGGCGGAATTGACGGGCACCTGGCGGATGGAAATGTTTCCGAGGGTGGATCCGCCTCTCATATCCGACCGGTTGAAGAAGGTCTGGTAAGGAACATCCGCTTTTCTGCAGAGATCCTTAAAGACCGCCGCCGACAGCCCATCCGTGGTATAGGACTGGGAAGCCGCGTATTTCAAAAGGACGCCGCCGTTTAAATAAGGCCGGTTGGTGGGATCCGTCTTTTCCGGATGGTTGGGATGCACGGCATGGCCGTTGTCCGCCGATGCCAGGAAGGAGCCGGAAACATACCGGCGCATGTCATCCTCCGACTTGCCGAGGGCCTGCATCAGCCGGCTCAGCGTATCCTTCAGGAAGGTAGACGCCGCGCCCTGGCGGGTCCCGGAACCTACTTCTTCATTATCAAAAATGGCCAGCACGCAGATATGCTCAGCCTTTTCTCCCTGGATAAATCCCCGGGTCCCGGCAAACGCGCATTCCAGGTCATCGATCCTTGGGCTGGAGAAGAATTCTCCGTCGGGTCCCCAGATGACGGGTTTTTCCCGGGTGGTCAGATACAGGTCATGGCCCAGGATCTCCTCGGGCCGGACGCCGGCGTTTTCCGCCACCCGCTTCATGAAGGAATCCTTCCCTTCAATGCCCGAGTATAGGGGCAGCAGGTCGTTCTGTATGTTGAATGTATAACCGTCGTTGATCTCCCGGTTCATATGGATGGCCACGTTGGGAATGAGCAGCATGTCCTCATCGATATTCACCAGGCGGGTGGCAAAGCCGTTCCCCCGTCTGACGATCACCCGGCCGGCCACCGTTAGGGGCCTGTCCATCCAGGTGGAGGCGATCATGCCGCCGTAGCCTTCCACGTTCAGCTTCACGTACCGGTTCTCCACGGTCA
>JAFRVX010000056.1 GCA_017438305.1 Lachnospiraceae bacterium
CCCTTCAAAGTGCTTAAGGAACTGAAGAGAGACTGCTGCTGTTTATCATTCATTTGGTTGTAACCAGCCATATAATCTCCGTAAATCCGTAAATCGATCTCCGGACCGCAACGACCCGGAAATATCAGATCAAAACGACCCGCAGTCACCGGACCTCAATGGTCCGGAAACTCCGGTTCAAAATGACCCGGAAACATCAGGTAATGAATGTTTCCTGCGAAGAAACGCATAAACACACATTTTAGAGAGTATACCACAGAACCGCAGGGAATAGCAAGGAAGTTCCCGTTAATTTCACATTAAGAAAGATAACGGTCATTTTTCAGCCCGGTAAATGTCAGGAGATTTCAGGCAGGGAATGCCCAAATGCAGGAGCGGCTTTCCCCGAATGCAGGAGCGGCTTCCCGGATATTGACTTTATTATATGCCGGAAGTATGATTAACGAAAACAACTGAAGAACTGGTTATACAAAGAAAAACATTTTTTTTCTGAATTTCTTATGGAGATCTGATTTATGAGAATGGATATCGCTGCTCTTTTCCCGGATATCTGCACTGCGGTCCTGAACGCCAGCATTACCGGAAGAGCCATAAAAGAAGGAAAAGCTCAGCTCTTCTGCCATCAGTTAAGAGAGTATACGGAGAATCGTCAGAAACAGACGGATGGCTATCCCTATGGCGGCGGCCCGGGCAAGGTGATGTTCGTCCAGCCGATCGTAAGCTGCTATGAGCATGTGCTGGAAGAACTGAATCCTCAGGCGCAGGGTCTGCCTTCAGGAGAAAACTCAGAAACGGTCCCGCCGGACAACAGCCTGGTCCGGCCCCATGTGATCCTGCTGACACCCTCCGGAAAACCTTACACTCAGGCGGACGCGGTCCGTCTGAGCCAGAAAGAAAACCTGTTCATTATCTGCGGGCATTATGAGGGGATCGATGAGAGGGCTTCAATCCTGCTTGAAGCCGAGGAGATCAGCATCGGGGATTATGTCCTGACAGGGGGCGAACTGGCTGCCTGTGTGGTGGCTGACAGTATTCTCCGGCTGCTGCCCGGCGTTCTTTCCTCTCCGGAAAACTATGAAGAAGAAAGTTTCTGGAACGGGCTTCTGGAATATCCTCAGTATGCGAGACCGGCAGAATACCGGGGCATGAAGGTCCCGGAAGTACTGCTTTCCGGAGATCATGAAAAGATCAGAAAATGGAGGCAGGAAAAGAGTCTGGAGAAAACGCAGCGTGTCCGTCCGGACCTCTTAGAAAACCATAAAAAAGCTCCTTCCTGATCTTTGTATCAGGAGGGAGCAAATAATGGCCAGTTCTCACCTTTGTGATAAGGGGCTGTCACAGCTCTTCATCACAGATAATATCCGCAAGCTTCATCAGATCCTCAGCGATATACTCCGGCTGAGGATCGTTTTCTTTTAATGTCTCACCTCTTCGGTTGATCCAGCAGCTTCTTATGCCTGCCTGATGGGGACCGTAGACATCATCCAGCAGGGAGTCCCCGGCAAAAAGCGCCTCTTCGGGCTCCAGGTCCAGTACCTGCAGAATGGTTTCATAGAAGGCTTTCACGGGCTTGTAGACCCGCATGGATTCAGAGGTAAAAATCCTGTCCGGGATGATCCCGGCCCTTTCAAGATCCAGTTCCAGGGAATAGGTATCCGTGGTGGACCCGATCACCACCTGCACTTTTTCCTGCATTCTTTCTATGGCTTTTCTGCTGTCGGGATAGGCTGTCCTGGTCCCCTGGATGGACAGCATGATACGGGTATCTTCTTCCGGATCCGCTGTTAAACCGTACGCCTCATGGATCTGATCGATATCCATCCTGAAGACTTCGGCTTCTGTGATGAAGTCTTTAAGACCGTCTGTATTCTCCCGGTGCAGTTCCTTGAGATGAGCATATACTTCCGACGGATCCAGATCCGTCCTTTTGTTATGCCTTAAAATTTTCGCCATGGCGTCCACGGAACCGGTTCCCGTATAGAAAATCGTCCCGTAGGCATCCAGGATCACTGCTTTGATCATAGGTCCTCCTTAAAGCCTCACGCCAAAGCCTGGCTGCAGCACGAGTCAAAGATCCCTTTAAAAGACATCATGCCGAAGCACGACTCAAAGGTCTTTTGAAAAGCCTTGTGCCGCAACCCGGGTCGCGGCACAAGGCTCTGGTCAGCTGGTTATCGCTTCTTTTTCCGGTACAGATACGGACCGGTATTCAGGTTGCTTCCGGCAGCGTGATCAGTGCTCCTTACTGTCGAACTCCACCAGTTCATCATATTCCCGGGCCACGATGGCGGCCATTTCCGGATCCAGCCCTTCCATATGGTTCTGTTCGAGCCAGGCATCGGCCATTACCCGTCCCAGTTCGTGCCCGATGATAAAGCCGCCCATGCAGAGCACGTTGGTATTGTTGACCTGTTTGGCCCTCCTGGCCTGGTAAACGCTTTCACACAGGGCTGCGTAAACACCTCTGTGCTTATTGCAGATGATGCTGACGCCCATGCCGGTCCCGCAGAAGGCAAAGCCTCTGTCGAATTCCTTCGACTGGATCCCCCGGGAAACCGCGCAGGCGGCGTCCTGGAAGAGCATGGGTTCCTCCGGATTGACGTCGTAAATATCGTATCCCTGTTCCTTCAGGTGCTCCTTAATGGCGTTTTTCAGATCCAGGCCGTAACGGTCCGCCGCCATGATGATCCTGCCGACGTTTTCATTCTTCATGTTTTCTGTCCTCTGATAGATCTGCTTTCAGTCCTTTGATAAACAGGATCACAGTCCTTTGATCAGCGCCAGATCGCCGTAGAGGATGGAATCATCTCCCAGAGAAGCCGTCTTCAGTTCTACGGTGGAACGGATCTGAGGCATGCAGTAAAGATCGACTTCCTTCAGGATCTTCTTTAAGAAAGTATCTCCCAGGGCTTCGATGACGCCGCCGCCGTAAAGCACCAGATCAGGGCTTATGGTATTGATCATGTTGCCGGTAGCTATAGCCAGGTAATGGCAGGCTCTGTCGACCGCTTCCACAGCCACATCGTCCTTTTCCTTAAGGGCTTTTTTAAGCCTTTTACTTCTGAAGACGCCGTCTGTCACATCGTCAGCCAGAAGGGATTTCCGTCCCCGGGAGACCTGCTGGCGGATATAGGCGCTCATGCCCTGCTTGCTGGAGAAAGCTTCCAGACAGCCGCGCTGGCCGCAGTTGCATAAGGGGCCTTCCGGATCCAGGATCATATGGCCGTATTCCGCTGCCTTGAACTGGTTGCCCGTAAAGAGGCTGCCGTTTAAGATCAGGCCGCCGCCCATGCCGGTGCCCACAAAAAAGCCCACCACGTTCTTATAGCCCCGCGCCGCGCCGAACTTGTATTCTCCCAGAACGCCCAGGTTCACGTCGTTTCCCACAAAGAAGGGTACGCCGAACTTCTTTTCCATGGAAGCCCGCATATCATAGTTCCGCCAGGGAAGGTTCGGCGTGAAAAGGACGACGCCGGTTTCCTGGTCGATGACGCCGGGCGCGCAGGAGGCGATGGCGTTGATCTTCTTCCGGTCAATGCCGGATTCCTTGATCATCTCTTCCACCACGTCTACGATGACCTTCTCCACATCCGAAGAGGTATCGCCGCCGTCCTTTGACCGTTTCTTTAACCGGTACATGATCTCATCATTTTCATTGAAAATGGCGCCGAGCACCTTTGTTCCGCCTACGTCAAGGCAGATATTGTAACGACCTGACATACAGATCCTCCTTATACTGATTTATCGGGTTTTAGCTGTTTCCTGATATTGTTTTCTGCCTGTTATTCCTGCTTCCTTAGTCGCGGAGGATCCACAGGAGCGTCTTCAGGATCCTGCCGAGGGTGGTCTTCTTTACAGGCTCTTCCTTTTCTTTTTTCTCTTTTTCGGTTTCCTGCGCCTTCGCTTCCGCGGCCTCTTCCGGCTTCACCGGTTCACCGGCTGCGGTGTCCTGAGGCTGTGCTGTTCTGACAGGCTCGGCGGAAACCGCTTCCTGTTCGTTTACAGATTCCTGAGCGGCCGTCTCTTCTGTATTCATAATATTCCTTTCCGGTGTTTCCAGTCCGAGGTCCGTAAGGCTCTCCCCAGCCGCAGCTTCTTCTTTGATTTCCTTTTGGCTTACAGCCTCTTTCCGATCTGACGGTTCTTCCCGGTTTTCAGCATTTCCCTGATCCGCGGGTTTTTCCTGCTTCACCGGTTCTTCCCGGTCCGCAACGGTTTCCTGTTTCACCGCTTCTTCCCGGTTTACGGCTTCTTCCTGTTTCACCGCTTCTTCCCGGTTTGCGGCTTCTTCCCGGTTGACCGTTTCTTCGCGGCTGTCCGGTGCTTCTTCCTCGGCTTTCTCCTCTTCCCGGTCTACCTTATAGGTGCTGAAATACCGATATAAAGCTTCCTGGCAGGAGGTCCCGGCTATGCCTTCTTCCCGGATATAACTGCCGTCCGGAAGCATCTTCCGGCTCTTTTCCCGGTCGTGACGGAAGGCCTTTAGAATCTCATTGACCTGCTTCCGGGTCTCGGGGGTCACCACTTCGATAAAGGCTTCCACACGCCGTTCCAGGTTCCGGTTCAGGAAGTCTCCGGAGCCTATGAAGAGCCTCTGGTCTTCTCCTTCGCCGAAGCTGAAGATCCTGGAGTGTTCCAGCCAGCGGCCCACAACGCTCTTGACCACGATGTTGTCTGTCTTTCCGGGAATACCCGGCCGCAGACAGCAGATGCCGCGGATATACAGTTCCACCTGAACACCGGCCTGAGAACACTCGATGAGCTTGTTCATCACGTCCACGTTGTTCATGGAATTGACTTTGATGATGACCTTGCCTTCGCTTCCCTTGCTCTTTTCACGGTCCAGATATTCCAGAACCCGGCTCTTGAAGGAAAGGGGCGCGATCCATAAGTGATGCACTTCCGGCGGGATCTCGCCGTTTAAGAGCGCCGCAAAGGCGGCCTCCGCATTCTCGCCGGCTTCCTTCCGGGAGGTGATCAGGGAAAGATCCGTATACTGCTCTCCCGTGACCTCGTTGTAGTTGCCGGTCCCCACCTGGGTAATGTAGGAAAGGTTCCCGTTATGGGACCGGGTGATCACGCAGAGCTTGCTGTGGACCTTGTACTCCGGCAGGCCGTAGATGATGCGGCATCCGGCGTCCTCAAGCATTTCCGAATAGTCGATGTTGGACTGCTCGTCAAACCGGGCCCGAAGCTCCAGAAGACACAGCACGTCCTTGCCCCTGTCCGCGGCATAGGCCAGGGCTGCGGCGATCTTCGAGCTCTGGGACATGCGGTACAGGGTGATCTTGATGGAAAGCACCTCCGGATCATCCGCCGCTTCATAGATCAGGTCCACAAAGGGCAGCATGCTCTGGAAAGGAAAGCTTAACAGAAGATCATGGTTTTCAATATAGGAGAAGTACTCCCCTTTCTTCAGCCCCACGTCGCGGGAAGACCGATGCTCTTCATACTTGAAGCTCTTCGGTCCGCTGATGCCGGAACGGAAGGACATGTCAAAAGGCGCCGTCTGGGTGAAAACGAATTTCTCCGGGATCCTGAGCTTCCGGATCAGAAGCGCCTTGGCGGAATCCGTCAGCTTTCCGTGGATCCGTACCCGGACAGGCATCTCCCGTTTTCTCTTGGAAAGCAGGGAAGACATCTTCTCCCGGGAATCTTCTTCCTGGCGGATCTCCAGATCAGTCAGGAAAACGTCCGCGTTCCGGGTCACTTCCACAATGGCGGACTGGGTCACCGTCTCCCGCTTGAAAAGCATGGGCAGGAAATGGCGCACCAGGCTGGTGGTCAGGACTAGCTTCTGCTCTCCGTCGATCTCAAAAGACAGATAGGCAGGGATGCGGTCCAGCGGAATGACCGCCAGCTTCTGATCTTCGTTCTTTCCCAGGAAGACCACGATGTTGGATTCCCCGTTCCAGAAGAAGGGCAGGGGATCGTTCATCTGAAGGATCCTGGGCGACAGAAGGCCCTTGATGTCCCCGAAAAGCTTCTTGCTCATCAGCTCGTCGACCTTGCTGATCTTCTTGAAATCCAGCAGATCGATCCGGTTTCTCTTAAGCTCTTCCCGAAGTTCCTTCCAGATGCTTTCCATCAGCACCTGCTGCTCCCGGACGATCCTGAGGCATTCGTCGATCTCCTGCTCCGGATCCATGCCGGAAAGCTTATCTCTGGCATCCGGCGTAAGCATCGACCGGTGGGGCAGGATACCGATGCGGACACGGAAGACTTCTTCCATGTTAGACTGATAGATCATCAGGAATTTCAGCCGCTCCAGAAGAGGGACCGCAGGATCCGCCGCTTCCAGCAGCACCCGGAGGTTAAACTCCAGCCAGCTGACTTCCCGGTTGATAAATACACTGTCAGGGGTTTTCTGTTCCAGTTCGTTTTTCTTATCTTTAGGCGACATGAATGTTTATCCTTTTAGGCAAGATTGTTTCTGCACACTTCTTCCAGTGCTTTCACCAGGATCTTCAGCGTTTTGATCCTGGCGTATTTCTTATCATTGGACTCGATGATATACCAGGGAGCATTCTTAGTGCTGGTCTTCTTCAACATCTCATTGACCTTCATGTTTCTCAATACATCGCAGTGTACCAGAATCTCATGACTGCTTTGATTATGATATTTGTCCATCCCGACAATCTTGTATTTCAATTCATTA
>JAFRVX010000057.1 GCA_017438305.1 Lachnospiraceae bacterium
GCACTCCCACCATCCTCCCTCATTCCGCACTCTCGTGGAGTAAAAACTCCACTTCGTGCTTCATGAGGGGCACGCCAAGAAGTCTTTCCTCCACTGGAATGTAAACATTCCGTGGAGTCCGACTTTTGGCGTTGGAATCACATTATTTTTTAAAAAACGCAGATAAAACAGAAGAAGGAAACCCGGCAGCCGGAGATCGATATTCTGAATGCCGGATGTATATTTTCCGCCGTGGGAGGACATAAGTGATTCAGAGAACAGAAAAATATGATGTTATCGTGGTAGGCGCCGGCCATGCCGGCGTGGAGGCAGCCCTGGCGGCTGCCCGCCTGAATTTAAGCGTCATTATGTTTACGGTTTCCGTAGATTCCATAGCCCTTATGCCCTGCAATCCCAACATCGGCGGCAGCTCCAAGGGACACCTGGTACGGGAAGTGGACGCCCTGGGCGGTGAAATGGGCCGGAACATCGATAAGACCTATATTCAGTCCAAGATGCTGAACGGGTCCAAGGGACCCGCGGTCCACTCGCTCCGGGCCCAGGCGGATAAACAGTGGTATACCCGGGAAATGAGAAAGACTCTGGAAAACCAGGAGAACCTGTCCATCCGTCAGGCTGAGGTGACCGAGCTTCTGGTGTCCGAAGATCGGGTGATCAGAGGCGTCAAGACCGTTTCCGGAGCCGAATATCTGGCGGGAGCCGTGGTGCTGACCACCGGCGTTTATTTAAAGGCCCGCTGCATTTACGGGGAAGTATCAGAGTATACCGGCCCCAACGGACTGAAGGCGGCCAATTATCTGTCGGAAAGCCTTCTGAAAAACGGGATCGTCCTGAAACGCTATAAGACCGGGACACCTGCCAGGATCGATGGTTCCACCATTGATTACAGCAAAATGCAGGAACAGAAGGGGGATGAAAAGGTCGTTCCCTTCTCCTTTGAGACCGATCCCGAAAGCCTGGACCGGGAACAGGTGAGCTGCTGGCTTACCTATACCAATGAAGAGACCCACAGGATCATCCGGGAAAATATCGACCGGTCGCCCCTGTTCTCCGGGAACATCAAAGGAACGGGGCCCCGTTATTGCCCTTCCATTGAAGATAAGGTGGTACGGTTTGCGGATAAGGACCGGCATCAGGTGTTCGTGGAGCCGGAAGGTCTTTACACCCATGAGATGTATATCGACGGCATGTCCTCTTCTCTTCCCGAGGACGTCCAGGAGGCCATGTACAAAAGTGTTCCGGGACTGGAGAATGCGAAGATCGTCCGGAATGCCTACGCTATTGAATATGACTGCATCGACGCCCAGCAGCTTAAGCTGACTCTGGAGTTTAAGGAAATATCCGGTTTATATGCCGCTGGACAGTTTAACGGATCCTCCGGCTACGAGGAAGCCGCTGCCCAGGGGATCGTCGCCGGCATCAACGCTTCACGGCATGTAAAAGGTCTGGAGGAGATCGTCATCGACCGGTCCATGGGATACATCGGCGTCCTGATCGATGACCTGGTGACCAAGGAAAATACCGAACCCTACCGGATGATGACTTCCCGGGCGGAATACCGGCTGCTGCTGCGCCAGGACAATGCGGATCTCCGGCTCACGCCGCTGGGGCATGAAGTCGGACTGATCAGTGACGAACGGTATCAGAGATTCCTGGAATATAAAAGCCAGGTAGAAAAGGAGATCGAGCGCGTGGAGCATACCAATTCCCGCAGGGGCGGGACGGTTGCCGATATGATCCGCCGCCCGGAGCTTTCCTACGACCTGACCGCAGATATGGATCCTGAACGGCCGGAGCTTCCCGAACGGGTCAGGGAACAGGTAAATATCCAGATCAAATACGCCGGCTACATCGCCCGCCAGGAAAGGCAGGTGGAGCAGTTCAAAAAAACCGAAAAAAGGCTGATCCCGGAGGATTTTGATTATGATGAGGTCCCCAGCCTCAGGATCGAAGCCCGGCAGAAGCTTAAAAAAGTGAAGCCCTCTTCCTTCGGACAGGCCTCCCGTATCGCCGGCGTATCCCCGGCGGATCTTTCGGTGCTGCTGATCTGGCTGCAGAAAAACGGGAAATAAGTTCTTTGAAGGAAAAAAAGCCCGTGAGGAAGACGCCTGAAAGGTTACAGTAGGCTGACGAAGAAAACGCGAAGAAAAAAGTATTGAGCTGACACAGAAAAACAGAAAGTTAACACTGAGAATAGGCAGTAAACGAAGCAAAAAACAGCAAGCTGAGGGAATGCAGGCATCATCAGGTAACTGATGCAGGAGATTCCCGTCCATATATCTGAGAGAAAGGATAAGGCATGGATCCGACAGTCTTTTCAGGAAACCCTGATCAGAAAAAATATCTTATACAGCTTTTTCAGGAACAGGATCTTGCCCTGTCCGATGAACAGGCTTTCCGATTTATGGTTTTTTTTGAAAAACTGATCGAAAAAAACAAGGTCATGAACCTCACGGCCATCACGGATTTTGAAGAGGTCTGCACTAAACATTTTCTGGATTCGGTGATGCTTCTGAAGGCTATGCCGGAGATCGAGGAAAAGCTTCGGAACACCTCTTCCGGATACCGGCTGATCGACGTGGGCACCGGGGCAGGCTTTCCCGGCATCCCGATAAAAATCATGCTCCCGGACATTGACCTTACCCTGCTGGATGCCCTGCAGAAACGGATCGATTTTCTGCAGGATGCCGCGGCCTCCTGCCGGCTTTCCGGTATTTCCTTTCTTCACGAGAGGGCCGAGGAAGGGGTGCGGAAACCCGTGGGCCTTCGGGAAAACTATGACGCAGCGGTTTCCCGGGCCGTTGCCTATCTGCCGGTGCTGCTGGAATACTGTCTGCCCTATGTAAAAAAGGGAGGACTGTTTGCCGCCTATAAGTCCGGCAAGGTACAGGAAGAGCTGGAGGCTTCTTTATACGCGGCGGAAGTCCTGGGTGCGGAACTGGAAAAGGTTTATGAATTCAGTCTTCCGGACGGATCCGGGAGGACATTGGTGATATTCCGAAAGACAGCGGAAACGCCGGAACAGTATCCCAGAAGGGCCAAGAAGATAGAAAAAAATCCTTTGCTGTCTGACAACTTCAGCAGTTAACATCAGTCGGCTCAGCAGTTAATACCAGTCAGTTCGAACATTTAAAAAGCGAGTGCTTAATAATATCAAACAAAGGCAGAAATCTTTCCGGATTTCTGCCTTTACTATTACGGATACCTATAAAAACTGTTGAGAGATGGATTTCTTAACTATAAATTACGGTTATTATAACTATAATAAAATAAAAATTATTTTTGAAAATGCTTGACTTTTCGGGCGGAATCCTATAAGATGTCGATATGGTTTTCAGGGGTATCCTTGCTGTAAAGAGTCTTCAAAAACCGGTTTTGCCATGGATAAGAAGAAAATAATGTCAGGAAAAGGAGAAAAAATATGGCTAATATTATTACGTGCCCGAAATGCGGAGAACAGTTTACCATTGATGAAGTAAGCTATGCGGATATCGTCCGCCAGGTCAGAGATAAGGCTTTTAAGGAAGAGCTGGCTATACGGGAAAAGGCTGCCCGGGAAATGGAGAGGAGCATGGCCTCGCGGGAAACCATTGAAATGCAGCGGAAGATGGAAAAGGAAACCGCTGAACTCAGGCAGCAGCTGTTAAGCGAGCAGGAAGGCAGAAAGATCTCCGTACTGGAGGCGGAAAAAGCGAAGGATAAGGTCATTGCCGATCTTCAGGCACGGATCGACAGAGCCGAAACGGAAAGGAACCTGGCACTTTCCCGGGAGGAAAAGATGTCTCAGGAAAAGATCTTTGAACAGGAGAAGAAGATCAGGGAACTGGAAAATGAACTTCTGCAGCAGAAAACCGCCCGGGAACTGGAAGAAAAAAATACAAAGGAACGGTATGAGCAGGAGCTCAAATATAAGGACGAACAGATCCAGCAGTATAAGGACTTCAAACTGAAGCAGTCCACGAAGATGGTGGGAGAAAGCCTGGAGCAGCATTGTCAGATCCAGTTTAACCAGATCAGGATGACGGCTTTCCCGAATGCCTATTTCGAAAAAGACAATGATGCCAGGACCGGCAGCAAAGGGGATTTTATCTTTAGGGATTATCAGGATGATCTGGAATACCTGTCCATCATGTTCGAAATGAAAAACGAAAACGATGAGACGGCCACCAAGCATAAAAATGAGGATTTCCTGAAGGAACTGGATAAGGACCGCCGGGAGAAAAACTGTGAATATGCGGTGCTGGTGTCCATGCTGGAAGCGGATAATGAACTGTACAACAATGGGATCGTGGATATGTCCTACAAGTATCCCAAAATGTACGTCATCCGTCCCCAGTTCTTTATTCCCCTGATCACGATCCTTAAGAATGCCGCGCTGAATTCTGTTCAGTATCAGCGGGAACTGGCCACCGTCAGGGCCCAGAATCTGGACGTCTCCCACTTTGAAGAAGAGATGGAAGAGTTCAAGCGGCGTTTCGGCAGAAATTATGAGCTGGCCAGCAGAAGGTTTAAGGAAGCGATCGAGGAGATTGATAAATCGATCGATCATCTTCAGAAGATCAAGGAAGCACTGACCTCTTCCGAGAATAACCTGCGGCTTGCCAATGATAAAGCCCAGGATCTGACGATCAAGAAGCTGACGAAAAACAATCCCACCATGCAGCAGAAATTTGCCGAAGCCGGCAGACAAGGATCTTCAGAGGAAAAACCGTCATAAAGCTGTAAAAGCCGGAAAAGTTCGCAGAGTGTGAAAAAGGATAAAAAAGAATATAAAAATGAGCGGCCGGTTTATACCAGCCGCTCTTCTATTGCTTTCGTGTCCAGGGCGTTTACGGTTTCCTTAAAGATTCCTCCGGAAACGGATACGGTGGGAAGGGGGACAAAATTCCCCTTGACAAAGGGTTTGAATACCGGATCCCCGATGACATTGTCATAACGGGAAACGATGGCTCTTATCTCCTCTTCATCCGCTGTATGGTACCGCGACAGGCCGTCTTTCGAGAAAAGATCCAGGGCATCGGCGTTTCCCAGGGCTTTTGCCAGGGAATAGGCCCGGACATCTTCCCCGATCACCAGGGTGCTTTTGTGCAGACCGTCGCAGGATTCCAAAGGCAGACCCACGGTATAAGGAATATGATAAGTCTCAGACAAGTATTCTGCGGCTTTCAGGCCTGACCTTGACACAACGACCAGCTGTTTTGCGTATCGGACGTTTCTGAGGTCCTCCAGGCTGCAGTGAAAACTGAGGGAACTCTGAAGATCCGGAAACAGGCCGCGGATGCGTTCCGAGGCTTCGAGGGAAGCATCGTCCAGAGGCAGCAGGCCCAGGAGGACCGTTCCCCCAAGGTTTTCCGGTGATGATCCGAAGATGAAATCTTTTCCTGAATCTCCTTCTTCTACCGAATCTTTTTTCCGAGTCTTCTGCAGCGGATCCTGATCCTGAGAAAGCGTCTGCAACTGAGATGAAATCTGATTCTGGGAAAGTGTCTGCTTTTTCAGGCTTTTCTTATCCGGTAAAGCAAATCGTTTGACAAGTGACAGCAGGACTTCCGACGCGCCTTCCACATAGGAACGGATGCCGTTGCAGTCAAAGCCGAAGGAAGGAATGCCGCTCCGCTCTTCCGTTTCCCGGGCTATGCCTTCGAAATCCGTTCCCACGATCATGGGGACCGAACTGCCCACATAGGCTATGAAGTTTGGTTTCAGGATTTCTGCCGCTTTGAGGGCTTTCTGAATTACGGCTTCATCGTCTCCCATGACGGCTTCGATTTCCGTAAGGCCGCTGCAGAACACGTTGCCGGGGCGGGTGTGCCACCGGGGTTCGTCAAAAGAGACATAATTTACGGTGCAGCCGGAAGCATCGCAGATCAGCACCAGGCCGCCCAGTTCATACATCGTTTCACAGGCTCCGCCGTAATCAGGGGCAAAAGGCGGAAGGGTAAGATAAAGGTCTTTCATAATATTCACAGAGGATCCGATGGCTTAAATCGATATCAGGATCGATATAAAGCAGTGGGTCGTTAATATTCAGATAGAAAACAGATCAGTCTGACTTGGAAAATGTAAAGGCAGCGGTAAATCTGTTTTGATCTGTTGATCAATAAGACTCAGCGATCAGTCTGATCAGTAAGATTTTAGGTTCAGGCGTCCTTCAGGGCAAGCTTCCGGACGTCCGCCGCGGATCTTCCTTCCCGGTAAGCCTGAAGCAGGCTTTCAGCGATCTTCCGAAGACCATAGAAGCCCCACCATCCGTTATCGTAAAAGAGATTTACGGTTTTGGTGGTGCCTTCGAAGGAGGACGCCACCATGCCTAAGGCAATGACGTCTTCAGAGGGGGCGTACCGGCGGGTCATCGGCTGATAGATATTGCCGCTGTCAATATCCGGCGCCTGCCGCTTGATATCATCAGCATAGACCCGTTTTACCTTGAATCCGCAGGATGTAAGGGTTTCCCTTAAAGCATCCGGGAAAAGATCAGCGGAAGAATCAATGATGATCTCGCAGTCCTTGATTTCTTCGGCGGTCTTTCTAAGATACGCTCTGGTCTCCTCTTCCATCCGGTCAAGGTCCGGAAGAGGCAGGTCCAGCGCCTGGCAGAGGCCGGTGATGGTCTGCCGGATGGCATTTATATCATAACGGGCAAAATACGGGAGGAAGGGGATATCATACCGCTCCTTTAAAAGTTCGCCCGCCGTTTTTCCAAAGGGCATAAGGCAGAGCGCCAGGGAGGAAGCCCGCACATCAAGATAGTCTTCGTAGAAATCCGATGCCTGAAGATGCAGAGCCTTGTAGCCGTTTTCCTCCAGGAGCTTTATCAGCTCCACATCTTTGTCATAGGCGATGTTGGTGCCGATAAAAACCACCTGCTTCTTTTTCGGAACCTGTTCCGGAGGCAGCGGCGCATACATATCGTGCTGCAGGGACACCAGGGGAAGGTCGCCGGAATAACGGGTGATGGGGCACATCTTCAGCACAAAACAGTTGACGTCCGGATACCGTTCCATAATGGTTTCCGTCTGGAAAGCATGGTCGTTTCCCAGCATGGCGTCGATGCAGCTGACGTACAGGATCAGCGCCTTTGGCCGGGGAGAATGCTGCTCCAGCACCTCGCAGGCGGCTTCTATGGTTTTTTCCTCATAATTACCGGAAACGATGTCGTCCTCCGTGAGGGCGAGCACGTCGATCCGGTCTTTATAGTCATATTTAATGGCGTTCAGGCAGATGATGCGGGCACAGGAAACCGGACAGACAAACAGGATCCGGCTTTCCGGAATATCAAGGGCGATCCGGGCGACGTCCCATCCTCCGTGATAAGGATGACAGTAACGCGGCAGTCCGCCGGCGGCATCAGTGATCATAACATTTACTCCTTGGTAACTGTGCAGAATAAGGCTTTTGTTTTTACGCTGTTTTTTTCGATATTCCTGAAATTAGAACGACGAATAAAACACCCTGAACAAAAAATGGAAATCGCCAGAACAAACAGAGATGCTGTAAAACAGGAACCCGTTTACTCTTCGCATTCCTGTAAGATCTTTGCGGCCATTTCCCGGTATACCGCGGCCTGGGCGCTTTCGGGGAAAGCGGCGACCACGGTCTTTCCCAGGGCTTCCGCCTGCTGGACGGAGGGGTCTCTGGGGATAACGGAAATGACTTTCGAATCGATATCGTCGGCAAATTTCTGTACTTTTTCAAGCTCATCCTCCACGTTCCGGCAGTTCAGCAGGACGCCGCGGAGGCGCGCATAGCCCCGGGCCTTGAAATTATCGACGGCTATCGCGATATTGCCGGCGGCATAGATGGCCATTTTCTCGCCGGAGGTCACGACGAAAACGTTTCTGGCGTAACCGTTTCTTATGGGCATCGCGAAGCCGCCGCAGACCACGTCGCCCAGAACGTCATAGATGACGATATCCGGCTGGTAAGTTTCGAAGGCGCCCAGGGCTTCCATTTTTTCAAAAGCTGTGATGATGCCCCGCCCCGCGCAGCCGACACCCGGCGTAGGTCCGCCGGCTTCAATGCAGATCACGTTTCCGTCGCCGATGGTGACGATATCCTCCAGGGTGACGTTATTGCCTTTTTCCCGGATGGCGTCCAGGACTGTGGTGATCTTCTTTCCGCCGCAGAGGGCACCTGTGGAATCCGCCTTCGGATCGCAGCCCACCTGCATGACTTTATAGCCCATTTCGGAAAGGGCCATGCTCAAATTGGAGGCGGTGGTGGATTTCCCGATACCGCCCTTACCATATATGGCGATTTTTATCATTGTGTGTTCCTTTTTCCCCGGAAGATCCGGGAGCTTCCTTTATGCTTTTTTATCCATCGGAAAGACCGTGCCGCCGATGATGGCCTGTTCTTCCGGTGAATGGGAAGACAGAATGACCGGCACGTTCTGCTCTTTCAGAAGGGGCGCCAGCCGCCGGATCAAAGGAAGATCCATGCCCTTAAAGGGTTCATCCAGGAGCAGCAGGTCCGCTTTATAGGCCAGGACCCGGGCCAGGGCTACCCTCCGCCTCATGCCCCCGGATAAGGAGGCCGGGCGGGAGGAAGCTTCCTGCTCCAGCTCCACCGCTTTCAGATAATACCTGGCGAGCTCTTTGTCTTCAGTCACCGCTTCGATGTTCTGAAGGGCGGTCAGATGCGGAAAAAGCCGGTCGTCCTGGAACATAAGGCCGATCTTCTCGGGAACGCCTTCAATGGTGCCGCTGTCGGGCCGGATCAGACCGGCTATCGTGTGAAGCAGCGTGGTTTTTCCGTATCCGGAGGGGCCGGTAAGGAGTGTAATGCCGGGACCAAAGTCTGCGTCAAAATGATCCAGAACGACCTTATCCCTATAGCTTACTGTCAGAGAACGGATCTTCATGATGAGCTGTCCTCCTCTCCTTTCAGGCGCGAAAACGCTGGGCTTTCCGGCCGGATTCCTGCTGCAGCTTCCAGCCATGCTTTTTCTTCGGTATCCTTGTCGGATTCTGCCAGGACCTCTCTTTGCAGTTCTTTTTCAATCTCACTGCCGGTATCTGCCATAGCCTCTCTGCGCGCTTCTCTTCCGGCTTCCTGTTCTTCCCGCGCTTCCTTTTCCCGCTGGGCTTTCTGGGACTCCTGGGTCTCCTTTCTCTTCCTTCTCTTCATGATCGCCTGCATTAGTTTTTCAAAGAAAAAGCTGAAAATGACGACGATGACGGTCCAGGCAAAAAGATCCCCGGTTTCCAGATAAAGCTTCGAATAATACATGCCGGATCCGATGGCGTTTTTCGGAAGGGCCAGGACCTCGGCCGCGATGCCGGCCTTCCAGGCCAGGCCCAGAGCCGTCAGGGCGCCGGAATAGAAATAAGGAAGGACCGACGGAATATACACGATCTTCAGGGTCTTCAGCCGGCCGAAGCGATACATCTTCGCGACTTCAAGCAGCTGAGGATCGGTCTCCTGGATGCCTGTACGGACGTTTCCGAACACGATAGGCGTCACCAGAAGGGCCGCGATGAATACCGGGACATAAGTATACGCAATCCAGAGCATCACCAGAATGATAAAACTGGTTACCGGGACCGAGCTTATGATACGGACGATCGGATATAAAAGGGCGTCCAGAGCAGCGGACACGCCGCAGAGAACGGCCAGCAGCACGCCCAGAAGACAGCCGGAGACAAAACCGCCCAGGACCCTTAGCAGCGAAGTGCCGATAATTTTGAAAAAACCGGGGTCCCGGACGATGCTCACAAGGTGCCGGGCCACAACGGCGGGCGACGGGATCAGGAGTTCCTGATTCACGGAACGCGCGGCCATGGCCCAGACACCGATCCAGAACAGAAAAACGATCAGTCCTGTTATGAATTTGTGCTTTTGTATTTTATTTTTCAGAGACATAATAGAAATCGTCGCCGGGCAGCGTTCCGCCTACCGACGCGGGATCTGCATCGTAAAGCACCTGGAAATAGCCTTCCAGAGCGGGTTTCAGCTGATCTCCCGTGATGCAGACGATGCTGGCATCGGGAATGGCGAGCTTCGCGATCTGGGCATTGCCGGTGATCTCGTATTTGGCGATGAGTTCGGCGGAGGCATCCACATCAGCGAGGACTGCGTCGACGGACTCGGCATAAACCTTCAGGAATTCATCAACAGCTTCGGGATGAGCTTCGATGAAGTCCTTCCGGGCAGCCAGACAGCCCATGGTCAGCACGGAACCGTTGTTGGCGGCATCCGCATATTCCTTGGTCATGTCCAGGGCCTTCTTCACGTCCTGGTTCTTCAGCATGATGGTGGTAACGGCGGGAACCGGAAGCATGCAGAGGTCGATCTCGCCGGAGATCATCTTCTGGGAAATGACGGAAGCATCTTCAAACTTCACATCCACGTCCTTGCCGGGCTCCAGACCATGCTGACGAAGCACGTAATTGATCATGAATTCCGGGTTGGAACCCTGGCCGTTGCAGTAAAGGGTACGGCCCTTCAGGTCTTCCACGGTCTTGACGCTGTCGCCATTCTCCAGGATGTACAGAACGCCCAGGCAGTTGATGGCGATGATCTCCACGTTGCCGCTGGTCTTGTTGTACAGGTTGGCAGCCACGTTGGTGGGAAGCGCGCCGATATTCAGGTCGCCGTTGGAAAGGCGGGCAACGATATCCGTCACTTCAGGGGTCAGGGTGAAATGATAGTTGGGATAAACACCGTTTTCGGAATCATCCATAAGCTTGATGGCTCCCATGCCAGTGGGTCCCTTCAGGACGCCGATGTTGATATCGGTGGTATCTGCGGGAGCATCACTGGAGGCTTCTTCGGACTCAGTGGTCGTTTCTTCAGAAGCAGGTTCCGTTTCGGAAGAGGTCTCAGCTTCCGTGGTCTTTTCTTCGGAAGCAGGCTCTGTTTCGGAAGAAGTTTCGGCTTCTGTGCTCTTCTCTTCAGGAGTCGTTGTATCAGATTCTTTCGTGGATTCGGCAGTGGCAGCGCTCTCTTTGGTTTCCGCAGTGGAAGCTTCAGAGGCTTTGGTTGTGCTGTCCTGCTGGCTTCCGCAGGCAGCGGTAAAGCTGAGGGCAAAAACCAGGGCCATGAAAACGGCCAGAACTTTTTTCTTCATAATATTCTCCTTCTGCTGACAGCCTTATTAAGTAAAAAACCAGGCTTTCTGCTGTCAGCATGGGCATTATACTGCTTAAAAAGAAAGAAGTACATTGCAGATGCAACGTACTTCAAAATAATTGATAAAATTTTAACAAGAAGATCTCAGGGCAGGATCTCAAACCGATTCCCCTGAAACCGGATGATCCCCTCCTGCTGCATCCGGGAAAGCTCCCGGGACAAAGCACTCTGGTTAACGCCCAGGTAGGCGGCCATCCCCTCCCGGTTAAAAGGCAGGGAGACGGTGCTGCTCTTTTCCGATGTTACATATTCGCTTAAGAGCGTGATGACCTTTTCCCGGATAGACAGCTTGCTTAGCGTCTGGATCCGACTGTTCAGGTTAAGGGTCCTCTCCGCCAGCATCTGCGTAAACCGGCGCATCATGTCACACCCGACGGGAGACATATCCGGATGAAATTCTGACAGCGACCGGGTATCCATGACCAGGATGTCGGAATCCGCCATGCAGCGGATGTAGACCGCGGGATTTCGTTTCAGATAACATAATGACTCCGCAAAGGTGCTGCCCGGCGACACACTCGCCATAATAAGCATGTTCCCGTCAAAATCATTCATGTATACCTGTACACTTCCCGAAAGCAACAGGCCGAAATTTCCGAGAGGCTCCCCGGGACGATGCAGAAAAGCCCCCTTCTTATAATGCTTTTCCTGCGCATGGAAAAAAGCCAGAGCCTCCCCCAGGGAATCCCCGGAGAGATTTTTAAACAACGTACATTTCTGGAGAATATCTGTAGAATCCATACTGTCACTCCTGCAATCTTCCTCTACCACTTGAGCCTTCCCCTCTCACAAATGCCTTCCCCTGCCACTCAAGCCTTCCCCTCTCACCAAAGCCTTCCCCTCTCACCAAAGCCTTCCCTGCCACTCAAGCCTTCCCCTCTGGGGAAGGTGTCAAGCGCAGCTTGACGGATGAGGCTTCCAAATTGTTCCACGTGGAACATACTATGATATAGTCACCAAATGTAGATTCCGGATGGTTCTGTGCTTTGCACTCCCTCCCTCCTCCCTTATTTCGCACTCTCGAGGAGTTAGAACCCCTCTTCATGTTTCATGAGAGGCATACCGGGAAGTCTTCCTCCACAGGAATGTAAACATTTCATGGAGTCCGACTTTTTGATGTTGCCATCATACTATCATTCAGTGATGAATTATTTATTTTCACCATAATGTAGAAAAACCGGAATTTACCAGTTAATCTTTCTTTTTGACCCAATGATAGGCTAATCTGGGTGAATGATCGCGGACATAGATCGTCCCGCAGTGAACAAACCCGCATTTCTCCACTTGGTGCTGCATGATCAGATTATCTTTATAGGTATCGACTCGAATATTATCGCATAAAGAGGAAACAAATTCGAATACCGCCGGAACCAGTTCGTGGAGCCGGCCGTCCTGCGCGATCCGGTGGATCGTCATATAAGGATCGTCATTCAGCCACGCACCGTTATCGATCACAGAATAGGTAGGATCCGGCGTATCCAGAAGAGCGAAAACACCATGGATCTGATCATCAATCTGTGTATCCATAACAACGTGGCAAATTCCCTGGCGGATATCTTCAACGATCTGGTCCGTTTCCGGGAAAGAACGGCCCCATTGATTGGGATTGCCGGACCGGATCATAAACTCCTGCGCATAATGATAAATAGCCATAACAGCGTCCAGATCCTCCGGAGCAGCCGTTTTGATTGTGATCATAGAAACTCCTTGTCAGTATTCACGCTAAAATTATCTGGAATTCGTTTAAAGTCATTTAGGATTTGCCTTAAGAATTACCAGAGGTTTCCCTTTCGTTCCAAGGGCTCGTTCCATTAAAAGCTTACATCTCGTTCCAGATTTCTCATGCATCCCAAGCCTTCCCCTCTGGGGAAGGTGTCAAGCGCAGCTTGACGGATGAGGTCAGTCTGATTCAATGTTCCACGTGGAACAATCCGAGTATTTTTCGCCGTGTATCTTCAGAACTTGTTCCGTATCAGAAACTATTATAATGCTGTCCGAATGACTGGCAGGAAAAGTAAATTCATTAATTAAAAACTCAGACAACAATCAAAATGTTCCACGTGGAACATTTTACGTAGTCTTTTCAAGTCATTTATGGACTAGTACAACGAAAAATAATTAAGTAGCTATATTTCTCTGCTTGTGCTATACTGGAATCATCACATAAAGCGAGGTAGCAGTTATGGCACATGCATATAAGATTGAATTGTCTACTGAAGACAGAGATTATCTTCAGTCC
>JAFRVX010000058.1 GCA_017438305.1 Lachnospiraceae bacterium
TCCAGTGGAGGAAAGACTTCTTGGCGTGCCCCTCATGAAGCACGAAGTGGAGTTTTTACTCCACGAGAGTGCGGAATGAGGGAGGATGGTGGGAGTGCGAAGCACGGAACCATCCGGAATCTACTTTTGGCGACTATATCTGGATATAGCTTTACAGTGTATTATAAACATCGAGAGATCAGACTATAATCTGTATGCTGTCAAGGGTTCACAAACTGAAAAAAGAGAGCGATCGATCAGAATGTGATTGAGAAGAATACATATTTACATCGGAGAGTGATATTATGCCGAATAGCTATCTTGCCATACTTGAGGAAACTTTAGCCATTCTTGAACAGGGATATTATAAAAAAGGCCTGAAAAAGATTCGTCTGAAACTGACTCGTGATCAGATGGAGGAGGCACACGTCTTTCTGCCTGAAGATATCCCTGCCCTGGAAAGCCGTGCGGCTGATCCTGAAATCAGCCCCGAACAGGAAACCGGAAGATGCGCTTTCAGCTGTGTCAACAGGGATTCCTTCGGTCTTGCCGTTGAACGGATAAATGAGCTTGAAAAGGGCCTGCCGGGCAATGCAGGAATCCGGAAAACCGCGTGGACTGCGGACCTGAAAGGGAAGCGTGTCCTGGTGCTGAATCTGGCAAACCCGGTCAATCCGGGCGGCGGCGTCCGCCGCGGCGCCAGAGCCCAGGAGGAGGATCTGTGCCGGAAAAGTTCGCTGCTGGTTTCGGTGGAAGGAAAGCAGGCGGCACCCTATTATGAATACAACAGGAAATTGGATACCTATATGGGCTCTGACGCTGTCATCATCCATCCCCAGGTGGAAATCATCAGAGATGAGGACTATGAGCTGATGCGTGAGACGGTCGTTACGGCTGTCATGACCTGTGCGGCGCCTATGATCACCTACGGGCTGGAAGGAATGAACCAGGAAGAATATCAGACGATGGTGAAAAACCGTATCACCGGCATGCTGAAGGTGGCCGCTTTCTGCGGATACCGGAATCTGGTGCTGGGAGCCTTCGGCTGCGGCGCCTTCCGGAATGACGCCCACGTGGTGTCCGATCTTTTCGTGGAAGCAATAAAAACATTCAGCTTTAAAGACAAAAAAACCGATGACTGGTTTGACCGTATAGATTTTGCTGTCTGGGACCGGTCCCTTTCCCAATATAACTATCGGGAATTTGACAGGAATTTCAATCACCTTAATTCCGAAGCCGCTTCCGGCTGTCCGGAGGGCAGTACCATGAGTCTGTCGGCTTCCTCGGACAGCAACGGGAACATGTCGGCTTCTTCGGACAGCAGTACCATGAGCACATCAGCTTCTTGGGACAGCAGCGCCTCTGCCCCGGCCTCTTCCAGACCGCCGGTCCTCTTCTGGCATGAATACGGCGAGAACGGCATCTTTTCCAACTGGTATCAGCGGAGTTTTATTGTGGACGACGTTGAATATTTGCATGTGGAGCAGTATATGATGGCGCAGAAAGCCCTGCTCTTCCACGATGAGGAGATATATCGCAAGATCATGGAAACCAGCTCGCCTTCAAAATGCAAGGCTCTCGGAAAAGAGGTAAGAGGTTTTGATTCGGAAGTCTGGAATGCGCATAAATTCGAAATCGTGAGGACGGCCGTCTATGCAAAGTTCGAACAGCATCCGGATCTTCTGGAGATGCTGCTTGCGACGGGAGACGCGGTAATGGCGGAAGCCAGTCCCAAAGATCACATCTGGGGGATCGGTCTTGATGCTGAAGAAGCCCTGAAACGGGATCCCGCCGCCTGGCCCGGTGAGAACCTGCTGGGAAAGGCCTTGATGGCGGTCAGGGAAGAACTCCGGAAGGAAGTGGACAGAGAATGATGGAAGACAACGGATTGAGAATGACGGAAGACTACGGACAGAGAATGACGGAAGACTCCGGGAAATAGGGGATCCGTTATGGTGTACAATTAGAATTACGATAAGATTATGATTTGAAAAAGGAGAATTTCCATGCCCTGCACAACTATTTTAGTCGGTAAAAACGCCAGTTACGATGGGTCTACCATTATCGCGAGAAATGATGACGGCCCCTTCGATACCAAAAAAGTCGTGGTGATGAAACCCGATAAACAGCCGAAAAAGTATAAAAGCGTGATCTCCCATGTCACGGTGGATCTGCCGGAGAAGGCGCTTCAGTATACCTACTGTCCGACGGTGGGACAGAAGGACGGTATCTGGCCGGCCTGCGGCATCAACGAAGCCAACGTGGCGATGACGGCCACCGAGACCATTACCACAAATCCCCGGGTGACCGCGGCGGACCCATACGTTTCCCTTAAGCCCAAAAAGGGCAGGGAGAAGGAAGTTCCGGGCGGGATCGGCGAGGAGGACCTGGTGGTCCTGGTGCTGCCCTACATCCGTACGGCCAGGGAAGGCGTCCTCCGCATGGGTGCGCTTCTTAAGCAGTACGGCACCTACGAAGCGAACGGGATGGCCTTCAGTGATGAGAACGAGATCTGGTGGCTGGAGACCATCGGCGGTCATCATTACATCGCCCGCCGGGTACCGGATGATCAGGTCGTCATCATGCCGAACCAGTTCGGTCTGGACAATTTCGATTTTGACGATGCTTACGGCGAGGGAAAGGACCATCTGTGTTCTCCGGACCTGAAGGCATTTGTCGAGGAGAATCATTTGGATCTGACCATCGAAGGCGGGTTCAATCCCCGGCTGGCCTTCGGTTCCCACAGTGACAGCGATCATATCTACAACACGCCCCGGGCGTGGTATATGGCGCGCTATTTCCTGCCCACCTCTTTCCTCTGGGACGGCGAGGACGCCGATTTTACCCCGGAAAGCGATGATATCCCCTGGTCCTTCGTGCCGGAGCGCAGGGTCACCGTGGAGGACGTCCGCTATGTGTTGGGATCGCATTATCAGGGAACCCCCTACGATCCCTACGACAACCGGGCGCCGCTTAAAGGAAAATACCGGTCCATCGGCGTTCCCAACAGCGACGTCTGCGGCATCCTCCAGATCAGAGGCTATATGCCCGATGCCCTGAAGGGGGTTGAATGGATCTCCCTGGGCGGCAGCGCCTTTACGGCGTGCTTCCCCGTTTATGCGCAGGTCGATGAGCTGCCCCGGTATTTAAGCGCGACCACGGAAACCCTCTCGACGGATTATCTGTACTGGCAGAGCCGGCTGATCGCAGCCCTGACGGATGCCCACTATTTTACCGCCCTTATCTTTGATGAAAGATATACAAATACCGTTATCTCAAAAGGCCGGGAACTCCTTCTGGAATACGATAGGAAATATCAGGCGGATCCGGATCCGAAGCTGCTCACTGAGGCCAATAAGAAGATCACGGATATGGTAAAGGCCGAATCGGACAAGGTGCTGGAAAGGGTTCTGAAGAACGCCGGGGATCATATGAAAAACCGGTATCACCGGGGAGATAACTGAGATAGGGGACGGATGTTTACGGAAACTTCAGTATAAGAATTATGACAGGGAAAGGAGAATCCTATGACTTTTGATCAGGATTATTGTTTAGATGTATTCAGACGCCTGCTGGAGAAGGACAGCACCACCGGCCAGTATGAAAAGATCCAGAAGCTTCTGATAACGATACTTGAGGAACTGGGATTTCCCTATACCGTTACCCGCAAGGGCGGGGTCATTGCGGATCTCGGGGGGATGGGCGAAGCGCTGGTGGTTACGGCGCATCTGGACGATATCGGCCTTATGGTCCGGCATATCAATCCGGACGGGACTCTGAATGTATGCTCCGTCGGCGGTCTGTATCCTTTTTACTGTGTCACGGAAAACGTCCGGATCTACAGCCGGGACGGACAGGTCCATACCGGAACCGTAGGCAGGATGCCGAATTCCATCCACGTGACGGAGGAGGAGCTAAGAACCGTGCTGCCGGATTTCAGGACCAACGTCTGCGTCGTCCTGGATGAAAACGTTAAGACTGCGGACGACGTGCGGAAGCTTGGCATCGATACCGGCGACATCATTGCCCTGGAGCCCCGGTTTATGCTGGCGAACGGGTATATCAAATCGCGTTTCATCGACGATAAGGCCTGCGCCGCGGTGCTGCTTACGGCGATGAAGGCCCTAAAGGAAGCGGGTACGGTCCTTTCCAGAAAGGTCTACGCTTACTTTGCGATGTATGAAGAGATCGGCCACGGGACCGTTGTCTTGCCGGAGGATACCTGCGATATCCTGGCCATTGATATCGCGCCCACCGGCCCGCAGCAGAATTCCGATGAACATAAGGTATCCATCTTTGCGAAGGATTCCCGCTTCCCCTACCACTGGGGCATGACGAACGAACTGAGAGACGCTGCCGTTAAAGCCGGCGTGGATTATGTGATGGATATTTTTACCCCTCACTACGGGACCGACTGCGATCCCAGTATCCAGGCGGGCTACGATATCCGTCACGCCGCCATCGGCCCCGGCACCCTGAACAGCCACGGCTATGAAAGGACCCATATCGACGGCCTGAAAGCCACCTACGACCTGCTGATGGCGTATCTGATATGACTCCTCATCAGTCACCTGCGGTGACAGCTTCCCCAGAGGGGAAGCCTGAGCCTTCCCCATAAAAAGCCTTCCCCATAAAAAGCCTTCCCCATGGTAAAAAGCCTTCCCCATGGTAAAAAGCCTTCCCTATAAAAAGCCTTCCCCTTTGGGGAAGGTGGCGCGAAGCGCCGGATGAGGTACGAAGCGCCGGCTTAATGCTGCTTAATGCAAACTTATTGCTTTTTCACCGAAGCTATCTTCACGGAGACATGTATGAATAAAGAAACCCTGGAACGCATCCGGAAATTCACAGAAGACCGGGACTGGGACCAGTACCATTCCCCGGCCAATCTTGCCAAATCTATCGCTATTGAAGCCTCCGAACTGCTGGAGTGCTTCCAGTGGAGCGATGAAGATTATGATCTGGAGCACGTTAAAGAGGAACTGGCGGACGTGATCGTCTACTGTCAGGATCTGCTGGATAAGCTGGGACTTGACGTCGATGAGATCGTCAACGCCAAGATGACGAAAAACGAGCTGAAGTACCCCGTGGAAAAAGCCAGGGGCAGTTCGGCTAAATATGACAAACTGACATAAAATTGATATGGCCTGAGAACAGGTTGACCAGAAGCCAAAACGGCCTGTGAACAGACTGTCATAAAGCAAAACGCCTGGAAACAGACTGATCTGAAACCGGAACAGCGTGAGAACAGTCTGACCTGAAGCCACCCTGTCTGAAAACAGGTTCAGCAGAGAATAACAAAATTCCCGGTCACGGGTACAGATTATCGTGACCGGGAATTCTTTTCAGACTTCATGTGCAGGCTTGAATTCAAACTTCATATTCTGGCTTGATATTCAAACTTGATATTCAGACTTTATTCAGCCGGGCTGTTAAAAACGGAAGGGATATGCCGGAAGCCCCGCTTCATTTTTCAGGTTGATCTCATACCAGCCTGTCCAGGCGAAGGAGAGCTGTTCTGGTCTTACCGGCCTGCCGTTTACAGTCAGCCGGACGCGCAGGGTGCCATTAAGGACCTCTGCCTGAACGCAGCCTTCGGGGACAGTCCTGATAAGGGCGTTCAGGTTTTCGGAAGCCGGCAGGGATTCCGGAACATCCGGATCGGAGAAGCCGAACCGGGCTGCTTCTTTATCGGTCAGGCCCGCGTTTTCCGGATCTTCGAGGTGCAGGCCATCGCCATTCTGAAAATGGATGACGGCGGTGTCTCCGTCGAAGGTCACGGACGAAGCCCTGGGCGCGTCCGCCGGAACCTCCAGCCCGTAAACATGCTTCAAAGCCAGGAGAGCGAGCCGTTCGCCGGGTTTGCGCTTGTGCTTCGGATGAATATCATAGTACATGCCGGCATCTCCGATAGAAGCGAGCCAGGTATTTTCCGTACAGTCAGCAGCTTCTTCCTGGGCCTGCCGCACTGCGGGATAATTCTCGCCGGAATTGCCGAGCCACCAGCCGAAAGGCGCCAGCTGGACCAGCAGGAAAGGAAGGTCATTATCCTTAAAATCCTTTCGCCATTTTCCGATAAGGGCATGAAGAAGCTTCGCGTGAAGATCCGCATAGGACACGTCGCTGCAGCCCTGGTACCAGAGGAAGCCCTTCAGCGTATAGGGCATGAGGGGCTTAAGCATGGTTTCATAAAGGCCTGCGGGTCTCCAGGGATGCAGAGGACCGATCGGCCCTATGCTGCCGTCTTCAGAGCGGGGAAAAGCCTGAAGCATTTCCTCCTGCCGTTTTCTGGAAAAGCCGGGAAGCAGGATGGCGTCCATGGGGCTTTGCGAGGCAGGATCCGAAAGGACGTTCATCGGATTATTCAGGAAGGCTTCCTTATCGGCCTCCGGATCTTTTATGGCCTTCAGGCCTTCTTTATATTCTGTAAGCCACATTTCGCCGCCGGCTTTCCGGATCGTTTCTTCCGGGATCCAGCAGACGGAGCTGGTCCCGCCCCAGTTGCAGCCGATGACGCCCACCGGGCAGTCGAGATCCTTTTGAAGCCGCCGTTCGAAGTAGTAGCTGACAGCAGAAAAATAGGGAATGTCGGCTTCTTCGAGGCAGCGCCATTTGCCGAAATTAGACAGATCAAAATATGCTTCCATGCCGGGGAAAGAGATTTCGGGGAAATCGAAAAACCGGACAGACCGTCTTGCTGTTTCTGACAAAAAGGCCAGACCGTCCCTTTCCGAAGGCATTTCAGCATCTGAATTCATCAGATATTCCATGTTGGACTGGCCGCTGGCCAGCCACACTTCGCCAATGGCAACGTCGGTTATGGACAACGTTTCCCCGCCGACAGTGATGACGAGGGTTTTGTCAAGTCCCGGCTTAAGGGGCGGCAGAACAGCTTCAAAGGAACCGTCTTCGGCAATCGGAACCCGGGTCAGGGCTTCTGTTTCACCTTCGGCATTCAGCAGAGTTACACAGACAGCATCAGCGGAAGCTTTTCCGAATACCCGGACCGGCTTGCCGCACTGCAGCATCATATGGTCACTGAAAACGAGCGGTAACTGTATCATAAGAACCTCCTTCTGTAGTATAAACCTATTTTAGCGGTCAGGAATCATCAGCGCCATAGCTAATGATAAAAAAATACCGGGAATATTGATAAATGGGTATCGGGAGCAGATCCTGTTGAGACGGTATGCTGCTTGTACCACCAAAAGAAAGACTTTATTTCAGTGCTGCCGTATGAGCCGAAAGACGCGGAGTATCTGAAAAAGAATTGATTAGAATGACAACACGCAATTTCACGAGGTACGGCAATATGCTTGAAAGAATGGGAGAATTCTTCGATGCCCGGTTGAATGGGTATGAGGAACACCAACTGAA
>JAFRVX010000059.1 GCA_017438305.1 Lachnospiraceae bacterium
CATCTGATCGACGTACTGGATCCGAAAGAGGAATTTAACGTCTATACCTTTGTGAAGCTGGCTAAAGAAGCGGCTGAAGAGATCTATGAAAGAGGCCGTGTTCCGGTGCTGACCGGAGGCACAGGCTTTTACATCCAGGCTTTCCTTTACGATATCGATTTTACGGAAAATACGGGAGATAAGGCCTACCGCCGGGAGCTGGAAAAACTGGCTGAGGATAAAGGTGCGGAAGCCATCTCGGAAAGACTGAAAGAGGTGGATCCCGAATCCTGGGAGAGCATCGACCATCATAATGTAAAACGCATGATCCGGGCCCTGGAGTTCTTCCGGGAGACCGGGAAGAAGATATCGGTGCACAACGCTGAAGAACGGCAGAAGAAAAGCCCCTATGATTTTGAATACTACGTACTTACCCGGGACCGGAAGGAATTGTATGAAAGGATCGACAGACGGGTGGATATCATGATGGCCGAAGGTTTCCTGGAGGAAGTGAAAGCACTCAAGGCTTACGGCTGCACGCCGGAAATGACCTCCATGCAGGGCCTCGGATATAAGCAGCTGTACCGATACCTTCTGGGAGAATATTCCCTGAAAGAAGCGGTGGAGCGCATTAAGATCGAAACCAGGCATTTCGCGAAGCGTCAGCTTACCTGGTTCAGAAGAGAAAAGGACACTGTCTGGATCGATGTGTCAAAGGAGGACCTTGTCGATGTATTCAAAGCTCGGCATCAGTGAAGAAACCCTGGCTTACGGGAACCGGATCATAGAGAACCTTAAGAAACGGTTTGCGAAAATCGATGAAACGGCTGAATACAATCAGCTGAAGGTCCTTCACGCGATGCAGAAGAACCACGTCCAGGAGGCTTATTTCGCGGCCACCACGGGCTATGGTTATAACGATATGGGGCGGGACGCTCTGGAAAGGGTCTATGCAGACGTCTTTCACACCGAAGCGGCCCTGGTGCGGCCCCAGATCACCTGCGGCACCCATGCGCTGGCCATTGCACTGGCTTCCGTGGTCCGGCCCGGGGACGAGATCCTGTCGCCTGTCGGAAAACCCTACGATACGCTGGAAGAGGTCATCGGCATAAGGGAATCCAAAGGGTCTTTAAAGGAATGGGGCGTCGGCTACCGTCAGGTGGAACTGAAGCCGGATCATTCCTTCGATTACGATGCGATAAAAACAGCCATCACCGATAAGACAAAGCTGATCGAGATCCAGCGGTCCAAGGGCTATCTTTTACGGCCTACTTTTTCAGTGGAACAGATCGGCGAGCTGATCGACTTTATCCGTTCGGTTAAACCCGAAGTGGTCATCATGGTGGATAACTGCTACGGTGAGTTTACGGAAAGGCTGGAACCCTCGGATGTGGGAGCGGATATGTGCGTCGGATCCCTCATCAAGAATCCCGGCGGCGGACTGGCGCCTATCGGCGGCTATATCGCCGGGACCCGGGAATGCATTGAGCAGTGTGCCTACCGGCTTTCGGCGCCGGGCCTCGGACAGGAGGTGGGGGCCAACCTGGGCCTGATGCCTTCTTTGTTCCAGGGCTTTTTCCTGGCACCGACGGTAACGGCATCTGCCCTGAAGACCGCGATATTTGCGGCGGCCATGTATGAAAAAGCGGGTTTTCCCGTGCTGCCGTCGGCTGACGAAGAGCGGTACGATATCATCCAGGCCGTTTCCATGGGCTCCGAGGAAGGTCTGCTGGCCTTCTGCAAAGGCATCCAGGCGGCTGCTCCGGTGGATTCCTTTGTAACGCCTGAGCCCTGGCCCATGCCGGGATATGACGATCCCGTCATCATGGCTGCCGGCGCCTTTGTTTCGGGCTCTTCCATAGAACTTTCCGCCGACGGTCCCCTGAAACCGCCCTATAACGTGTATTTCCAGGGCGGGCTTACCTGGCCTCACGGCAAATTCGGCATTCTGAAGAGCTTTCAGGAATGCCTGAATGCCGGTGTTGTCAAACTGCCGTCCTTATGATAAAATAACCTCTGTCTTGACTTTCGTTTTTGCCCGGCATCAGGTGGGAAAAACGGAGGAAAATATGGGAGAATTTATCAAAGACATTCCTGAAGCGCTGAGACCTTATGAAAAGGCTCTGGCCTACGGCGTTGAAGCATTGGATGACGCAGAACTTCTGGCGCTGGTCTTAAGGACCGGTTCGTCAAAGGAAGGGATCCTTCCCCTGGCCAGGAGGCTTCTGAAGGACAACGGAGGACGGATCGGCGCCATACGGTACTATTCCCGGGAAGAACTTCTCGGGTTTGACGGGATCGGACCGGTGAAAGCCGTCCAGATCAAAGCCCTGCTGGAACTGGCGGTCCGGCTGTCACGGCCGGATGACAAAAAAGCGGACCTTTCGTCGCCGGAAAAATGCGCGTCCTATTTTATGGAGGAAATGTGCGGCTATGACCGGGAGGTGGTGAAGGCCATCTTCCTGGACAGCAAGAGCCGGTTCCTGCGGGCAATGAACATTTCCACAGGCACCGTCACCCAGTCCATGGTTCCGGTACGGGAGATATTGCTGCACGCACTGTCAGCCAGGGCCGTAAGCCTGATTCTGATGCACAATCATCCGTCCGGTGATCCGGAACCGTCGGAAGCCGATTATCTGGCCACGAAAAGGATGGAAGAAGCCGGGAAGCTGGTGGGCATCCATCTGGTGGATCACCTGATCCTGGGAGATCACAGCTATATCAGCCTTCACGAGCGGGGATGGATCTGAATCCGGATGAGCCTGGAGAGTGACGGATCCGGATCCTCAAAAATCCGGACGGAGAAAGAACCGGATACGGATAGGATCCGATAGCGGAAAGGATCCGCCTGCCGGTGAAATCCCGGAATTTCCGGGATCCGGCCTCGCAACGGAGATACATACTGGAGAATAGATGAATTTTTTCGATTCGATAAAATTTTTCTGGAATAACCATATCAGGCGGAAGCTGACTTCGACCCTTATGCTGTTCGTCGTTGTCGGCCTCTGTCTGATATCCCTTGTTTATCAATACTTTTCAAGAAGCGATTCCGTGTCCCTGGCAGCCATTGCCGGGGCTGTTGTGGTGCCTTTTCAGAAGGGCGTAAACGCCGCCGGCGGCTTCCTTTTCCGGGCGGAAGAGAAGCATAACGATCTGGAAAGCGCCAGGAAACAGATAGAAGAGCTGGAAAAAGAGAATGAAAAACTGAAGATGGAGGCCGATCTGAACCGGGGGCTCGTCCGGGAAAATGAAGAACTCCGCTCCCTTGTGCGGGCTAAGGAAAGGCTTTCCGAATACGATATGATCACCTGCTCCGTGATCGGGGCGGAAGCTTCGGGCGTATTCCGCCGGTTTACCATTGACCGGGGGAGCATCGACGGGCTTAAGGTGAATATGAACGTCATCAACGGCGACGGCCTGATCGGGTATATTTCCCAGGTGGGACTGAATTTCTCGGTGGTCACCTGTATCCTGGAGGACGGCATCAACGTTTCCGCCATGACGAAAAACGGCCATGACAACTGTATCGTCACCGGTTCCATGGAGCTGGCGGCTTCCGGGGAGATGGTCATAGAAAACGCCCTGAGTTCGGTGGATCTTGAGGGGGATTCCACACTGGTGACTTCCTTTATCTCCGACAAATATCTGCCGGGGCTTCTGATCGGTTATGTGACGGAAAATACCCTGAATCCCGGAAAACTGACAAGGTCCGGAAAGGTCAGATGCAGTGTGGATTTTTCTCATATTCATGAAGTCATGGTCATCAGGACCATGAAGGAAAAGGCGGAGGAGTGAGGATATGACGGGGCTTAAACGCTTTCTGGTTTCATTTGTTTCACTGATGCTGTGTTTTTTCCTTCAGCTGGTGATCCTTCCCGGCATTCCCGGCGTGCGGACGGTGCCGAACCTGCTGCTGGTGGAGACCGTATCCCTGGGATTTCTGTACGGCAAGGCCAGCGGGCTTGCTGCCGGTACGGCCGCGGGACTGCTCTTTGACGTCCTGGGCTCGGGCATTCCGGGCTTTTACACTTTGATATTTGCTGTTCTCGGCTATCTGAACGGGATGCTGTCCGAGAAGATCGAATCGGAAATGATCCTGATCCTTTTCGTGCTTTTTGCCATCAATGAAGCGGTGTTCCATACCTACGTCTTCCTGCTGGCGTTTCTGATCAGAAAACAGTTTGCTTTCGGCAGTTATCTGAAAAATATCGTGATGCCCGAGATGCTGCTTTCCCTGATCGCCTTTCTTGTACTGTACGGGATACTGATCTTTTTAAGCAAACGATGGGATCTTCGGGTAAATAAAGGAGAAATCAAGATTGTATAGAGGGTTTTTCCAGTCGCTTAAGGAAGCGGTGAAGCGCTTTCTTTCGAACCGGATCCTGGTGGTGGGGATCGTGCTGATCCCGATGGCTTTTCTTCTGTTCGGCCGTCTTTTCCATCTGCAGATCATCCGGGGAAACGATTATTACGAAAACTATGTCAATACCACCAGGAAAGAGGTGAGCATACCGGCCATCCGCGGCAATATCTACGACCGGAACGGCGTCCTGCTTGCCGGAAACAAGGTGGTCTATTCGGTGACGGTCACGGATGATAATTATTATCCCAAGGC
>JAFRVX010000060.1 GCA_017438305.1 Lachnospiraceae bacterium
AGGGAGAAGGAAGTCACCAGCATATCCGTGGGACCCACCGGAATCTCGCCAAGCCTGCTGCCCGGGGCGTACTCCGGCTTTCTTAAAATGGTAGTATGGGCCTTGAATCTTTTGCGGTCGAAAGGGATTCCCGCGTCCGAAAGCGCACGGCGCACCTTCCCGGCAAGCTTCTCCAGTTCTTCGCTCTCCGAGAAGCCTGTCCACCACAGTTTTTCAAAACTGCCGACAGCGTCCATTGTGATCCTGAAGGGCGTAAAAGCAACGCCTTCCAGGGCCTCCATGACCGCGTCGGGATCTCCGTATTCCCCGATGAAGGCCAGCGTCAGATGCAGATTCTCCTGCTTTGTGAAATTGCCATGCACGTGAAACTGCCGGAAGGCATCCTGCACCTTCCGGACGTGAAGTTTCATCTCGTCATTCAATGGAATCACGATAAATAATCTCATAGTCTCTGCCTGATCCGGCTCGTTGCCTGGCTCTCTGTCTTTTATTAATTACTGTTCTGAATGTACTTTTTATTTAAATTATCTGCCTGTCCTAAAACAGTTCCTATCTGCAATTGACTCTCTGTCTTCCCTGATTATCTCTGCCCTGGGCACGCTTTCCCGTCACTTCTTCCGGAATCCGAATATCCTCTCCGCGTTTTCCGTGGTCCTTCTTAGGATCTCTTCCGGCGATGTCTCCAGCACCTCCGACAGTGCCCTGACCACCTCGGGAAGATAGGCCGAAACGTTTCTGGCCCCGCTGTCCCGCTGCAGGACGCTTTGAGGCGTCAGATAAGGCGCGTCGGTTTCCAGGACGATCCGGGACAGGACTTCTTCTTTTTCCGACTGGCGGAAATTCCGGCGAAGCTCTTCGCCCCTTTCCGGGTAAGTGATGATGCCCCCGATGCCAAACACCATATCCTCGCTGTACCGGCGCATGACGTCCATGTCCTGCTTTGATCCATGGAAGCAGTGCCATATCCCCCGGTACCGGATCCGGGAAAACTGTCCCCGGGTCATCACATCCAGCGCTTCCTCCAGGGCTCCGTCACCCCTTAAGTGCAGGATAAGGGGCAGATCGTGCCGCTGGGCCAGCCTTATGTGTTCCCGGAACGAGATCTTCTGCATCTGAAGATTTTTCGCCCCGTCGTCCGTATGGATGTCGATGCCGGTTTCTCCGACTGCGATGATCTTTCCGTGATTCTCATTGATCAGCCGGTCCAGCGCCTCCATCATCTGCCGGAATTCCTTCAAGATCCCCAGCCGCTCTTCATTTCTTTTCTGCACCAGTTTCAGAATGAAAGAATCCCGGTCCTCTTCCGGCAATGGCGGAACATGAAGCGGATGGACGCCGGCCGCATAAAACATATGCTGAAAACCTTCTGTTCTTTCAAACATCGTAAAATTGTCATCATAGGAAATCGGCAGACAGACGGTTTTTTCCACTCCGGCAAGCCGGTCCTGTTCTTCCACCTCTGCAAGGTCCCGGAGATACGCCTCTGCCCCGTAATGTACATGTGTGTCAATCATTTCTTTTTTACCTTTCTGTCCCGGAGGCGCTGTTTCTTTATTCTTCACTCACAGCGCTGCCCCGAGGGCAAAGGCTTCCTTCATTTTTTCCTCAAAGTGCCCGCCTCCGGAGACCAGCGGCTCTTCCCGTACAAAGCCCCAGGCATCAAAAGGTTTCAACAGGGCTTCGCAATGGGCACGGTATTCTGGATTGTCCGGCGCTCCCTGGGAAATGATCGTATAAAATTTTTTTCCCGGCTCAATACGGCACGATCCGCCCACGGCGCCGGTATGCAGACAGTAATGCCGGTTCATGAACATCCAGGCTTCCCCCTGGGGATAGCCCATATAAATGCCAAAACTTAAAACCACCGCATCGGCCGAGGGCAGCTCCTGGAAGTAATGCGCCAGTACGTCATACCGGACGCAGAAGCTGTCATTGTGCTTGCACCATTTGCAGCCGGTACAGCCCAGCAGATCCTCGTTGATCCTGATGATCTCCGTATCATAGCCTGCGGACTGGGCGCCGCGCATGAACTCTTCCATAAGTTTCATCGAATTGCTTCTCGGCAGCGCGCTGCAGGCGATGCCCAGGATCTTTTTATTTTCCGGCATGATAAGTACCTCCCTGTAAATAATACGTCCGTAAGTTGTTCATCTGTTAATATTTTATCCGCAAATGCAGCCCTCACTCCAGCCGCAGCAGAAGCTTTACGCCTTCCAGGGCTTCTTTATCACAGTCTTCGCTGTAGAGATCGACATGGTCTGTATCACAGCTTCTGTCCGTAAAGGCCGGATACAGAAATCCCGCAAAGGGCTTTTTGGCGTTCAGATCCGCGTCTATTGGACAGAGGGCCAGGATCAGGTATCGATAGACCTCCTCAGATCCGTCAAGGACCGCTTTATCCGATGTCTTGACAGGGATATCGTAAGCGCCGTAATAGAGATAGGCCGCGAAGGGGAAGCCGTAATAATAATTCTCGCCGATATATTCGTACAGGTTCAAAAGAAGAGCGTCATTCTTCAATTCACAGTCCCGGAGGGCATCCAGCACCTGCCAGATGCCGCCCGGTTTTCTTTCGGAAACCGGAAAAGCCAGCAGTTCCTCATTCGTTCGGGAAAAGGGGATGGTCTTCGCGATCTCCAGGGTCCGCTTCCGCTCCTCGCCCTTAAGCTTCAGAAAATTCGTGTTGAACGTCCCGTCCACATACCCTTCCTCATCGATATAGGCGCCGGCCAGCCGCATGATATGGCTTCTGGAGGAGGTCATCCTCCGGGTGAGTTCCAGCATGTCCTCCCGGTTGATCTTCATGACTCTCTCCCTCTGTTGCTCTTCATAACGCTTCCTCTCTGTCGATCTTCATGAGACCCCTTCTCTGTTGGTCTTCATGATATTCCTTCTCTGTCGTTCTTCATGAGATCCCTTCTCTGCTGGGCTTCACGATATCTTTTCTCCCGTTTTCTGAAACTCTACCAGATACCCGTCGGGATCCAGCAGAAAAAAGGAAAAAACCGGGAACTGCGGATGCTTTGCGGGTTCCCTGTAAACCCGGCACCGGCCTCTGTACGTTTCGTACGCTTCCAGAACGGCTTCCTCGCTCTCCAGATTCAGGGATAGACAGACGCCCTGAGGCCCGGACAGCGGTTTTCTGCCGTCGGCGTATTCGCAGAATCCCCAATAGCCGTAACCGGTATCGAAGATCAGCAGATTGTCCGCCTGCCGCTGGACGATGGGCAGTCCCAGTTCATCATGATAGAAAGCTTCGGTGTCCCGGATATTGCTGCAGGGCAGGAAGATGACACTGGTACCGGCTTTCATCATGACCGGATAAACCCCTCATCGGATTCCGGCATTTCGTCGGAAACATATCTTTCCGCCTTCATATGAAGATCATATTTCTCCCGCAATTCCGCCAGCACCGCCATCATGGGGGAGGCGTGATGCGCATCGATGGCTTCCTGGTTTTCCCAGGCATCGATCAGGAGGACCGTTTCGGGATCATTCATCGGGAAGAAATACTCGTACCGGACGTTCCCGGCTTCGGCACGGATCTTATCGGCAGTTCCGCTGCTTTCCATCTCCTCGGCAAACTTACGCGCACTGCCGTCGGTGCCGGTATAATACAGGTTGACGGTGATCATTATCTTCTCCTTATCTCTATATTTAATAATATGATATGGGTATCAAAACCTCTAAAAATGATTGCCGCCTACAGTCTGCAGCGGGTCGTTTTTCTGACGGCCTGCACCCTGCGGCAGTCATTTTCCCGGTGGCTGTATCGCTCTTTTTCCACCGTCTTACAGCCAGTCTTTCTTTTTGAAATAGATCAGGCAGCTTACCGCTATGACAAGGCTTACCAGAATGACCACGGGATAGCTCCATTTATAATCGAGTTCGGGCATATAGCGGAAGTTCATGCCGTACCACCCGGTCAGAAGCGTCAGCGGCGTGAAGATGGTGGTGATAACGGTAAGCAGGGTCATGATCCGGTTCTGCTTCACATCGACCCGGGTCTGGATCAGATCCCTTAACTGGATGGAATAATCTCTCAGATTGGCCGCCATATCCTTGAGCCGCTCCACCCGGACTATGAACATGCGGAAATACCGGAGATTCTGTTCTTCAAAAAACTCGTTCTCGTTCTCCTCCAGTTCCTGTCCGAAATCAAGGAGCTGACTGTAGTGAAGATCCATCTCAAGAAGATTGCCGCGGACCTCGTTCAGCTCGGAGAGGACTCTTTCCGAATCGCCCGACAGGATCCGGTCCTCCATTTTTTCCAGCATCAGCTCGACATGGTTCAGCCTGGTGCGGTCCGGGGAGATGATCTGCTCCAGGAAATCATACAAAAAGCGCTCCAGTCCGGGCATGCGCCACTGCTTGGTTTCCGCTACCGCTTCGCTGATATGCCTGGCCAGGTTTCCCTTATCAATAAAGATGACGCCCTTTTTATTCAGGCCGAAATTGATAAATCCGGATTCATGATCATCAGCCCCCATGCGCGGGACAGCGATGCTTCCGGTCAGTGAATCATAATTGACCATAGCCCGGGTAAAGGACAGGGCCGACGATTCGGTTTCCGGCTCGATCTCTATGCCGAACTGCTGACGGCTCCGTTTCCATTCATCGGGGCTCAGGATCGCCACGAAGGGCTCTTCCGCCGTAAAGATATCCTTCTGCCTGCATTTTTCCAACGTAGTCTTAATGAGATAATACATGGTCTCTCCGTTTCCTGTGTACTGCCTGTTCCGGGCCGCTGCTCCTATAATAGTAAAGAAAAACAGACGCAAAATCAACAGGATTTTCACCCTTTTGATCTGGCGTCTGTCTTTATGAAAACATTGACAGGCTTACCCCGATATTCAAATAAGCCAATCACTGTTTCAGCCGATCATTCCGAAGGTTTCCTTCGTCCGTTCCCTGATCCGGTCAGTGTTCGGATCCTCTCCGGTGTTCCTTGTAAATCGCTTTACCGGTCTTTCTGACATAGAAGGGTATCCTCAGAAGTATTTGATCACCTCGTCCGGGTCCTTTCTGGGCCGATCGACGGGTTCTTCGTCCCGGTATCCGGCGGCGATCACGGAAACGATGACTTCTTCTTCCGGGATATTCAGGCATTCACGGATGGCATCCGGGTAACGGATGCCCATGATCAGGGTATCCAGACCCGCATTTTTTGCCGCCAGGACCAGATAGGCATCGTGAAGGCCCAGATCGTAAGCGCCCCACTTGTTTCCCAGTTCCGTGTAGGGTTTGCCATCGTGGAAAGCCACGGTATCCTTGACAAACGTCGTCACCAGAAGCGCGGCGTTCAGGGTCTTTTTCACATTTCCTTCCGGAAGGGCTTTCAGGCGGAATTCTTCAAGGAATTCCGGATCCTCAACAACATAGGTCCTGGAAGCCTGCATATTGGCCCAGGAAGGTGCCTGCTGGGCTTCTGTCACGATCTTCTCAAGAAGCTCATGAGAAACGGCTTCTTTTTTATAAGCACGGATACTTCTTCTTTCTTTGAGCAGCTGTTCAAATTCCATAATACTTCTCCTTTCCTTTGAAAAGCTCAGATGTACTCAGACATACCGCTTCCTCCGGACTTACGCCGAAGGCGCGGCTTAAGGTATTCTTTCAGCATACTTTATGCTGTCATGATCTTTCTGTCAATGTCGTAAAACAGCAAATGGAAATCCGGCATCTTTTCCCTGAGCAAACAGCTTCAGTCTCATGATCTTTGAACCGGTTTTCCATTGATATATATGGCTTCCCTCTCCAGCGATTCGGAGCAGATGATAAAGTCAGCGGCTTTTCCGGCCTCTATGCTGCCGATTTCCTTATCCAGGCCCAGGGCCCTGGCCGGATGGATCGTGGCAGCCCGTATGGCCGCTTCTTCCGGCACGCCGAAACGTACAGCATTCAGCATATCCTGATACAGGGAAGTCGCCGAGCCAGCCAACGTTCCGTCGGGAAGATATACCGCTTGCCCCGCGATCGTCCCGTCAGGCCGGTATATAGTTCTTCTTTCGGGCCCTGCATTCTGGCTGTACGCCGGATCGTCAGCCCTTCCATCCTGTGAGAACGAAGTCCCCAGGAAACCATCATCCTCCGTCTGCGGGGAAGAGGCCCCCAGGAAACCAGTATCCTCCGCCTGCGAGGAAGAGGCCCCCAGGAAATGGAGGGCGTCTGATATCAGGCAGATCCTTTCCGGAAACAGACGGAAAGCCAGCGGGATCATGGCGGGATGAATGTGAATGCCGTCACTGATCAGCTCTGCGAAGACATGTTCCGCTCCCGCTGCTGCTGCGATGATCCCCGGAGCCCTGTGCTGAAGCGGCGTCATGGCGTTAAAGAGATGCGTCAGCTGACTGCCGCCGGCCCGATAAAAAGCACAGCCGGTCTCATAATCCGCCGCGGTGTGGGCGGCAGATACTTTCACAAAACCGGAAGCCTGTTTTGCAAAAGCCAGCGCCCCCTTAAGCTCAGGAGCAATATCAATCAGCTTTATAATGCCGCAGGTGCTGTCATAGAGTTCCCGGAAAGCATCGAAATCCGGCAGCCGCAGCCAGGCGGCATCCTGGGCGCCTTTCTTCTGTTCCGAAAGGAAGGGACCTTCCAGACGGACCCCCAGGATCTTCGCCTGATGCCCGCTGTAGTCCCGTTCTCTGCTGTCTTCCTGCTTACCGCTGTCCGGTTCCCCGCTGCTTTCCTTATATCTTCTGCAGGCTTCCAGAACATTCCGGCAGACCTTCTCCAACGCCTCAAAGGACATGGTCATGGCGGTCGGCAGAAAGGAGGTAATGCCCTGAGCAGCCAGATACGCTGCCATGGCTTTCAGTCCCTCCGGACTGCCGTCGGAAACATCCCCGCCGCCGGCTCCATGGATATGGATATCAATCAGGCCGGGGATGATCTTTTTCCCCTTCAGGCAGATGCAGGACAAATCAGAGCCTTCCGGCTCCTTCTCTTTTTCCCCGGAGTTCGCGGGAATGATCCGGCTGAACCGGCCGTCCTCCACCAGAAGATCCCCGTTGACAAAACCCTCCGGCGTAAATATACGGGCTTCTGTAAATAGCCGACGTGTCATAACTGCCTCCCGATTTCCGACTGAATCCTTTGCATCCGAAGAAGAGGGAGCGGCATAACGTCCAATCCCTCTTCTCTTTCTGCTGATCTATCCGCTGCCGGTCAAAGGATCCCGGCAGAACGGATCGTTTTCTTACGCCTTGTTAAACTTCTCTTTACTCTGTCTGCATCTGGGGCATTTCCAGTCATCCGGAAGATCCTCAAAAGCGACGCCGTCATGCTCCGCCGGATCATACACGTAACCGCAGATGGAGCATACATATTTGCCGGAAGCTTCAGCCTTTGAAAAATCCACCTCAGCCAGCACCGTCTCCACCGGAGCATCAAGATCCATCCCCCGCTTCGCCTCGAGGTTTTCATAGCCCTGGGGCGTATGGGTCCCGCAGTAGACCGTCGGATGATTTTTGACAAATTCACGCACATTGTCCAGGGTCTCATGAGCCGCTGCCAGGTCATCAAACACGATAGACAGCTTGTTTTCGTACAACGCTTCATCGACATAGGTAATGTCGCCCTCAAACATATAGAAAAGGCCATCCGCTTCTGCAATGATCAGGCTGTTGCCGTTGGTGTGGCCCTTGGCCTTGATCAGATAAATGCCGTCGGCAATCTTCTGGCTTGCGGGGAAATTATATAGTACTTTCCCAACCAGTTAGACTATACGGAGCATAGCCAGTGGTTGTTGGTAAGTGCCGACCGGCAGAGCGTCAGCTCTGACCGGTGGCGGTATCGTTTGATTTCGGTTTATTTTTGCTTCCCTTTGGCCG
>JAFRVX010000061.1 GCA_017438305.1 Lachnospiraceae bacterium
CGTGATGATGCTCATGCTCTTCGTCATGGTCATCTTCATCATGATCGTGATGGTGTTCATGATCATGGTCTTCTTCGTCATGGTCATGATGCTCATGCTCGTCATGATCATGGTCTTCTTCGTCATGGTCATGATGCTCATACTCGTCATGGTCATGATCTTCGTCGTGGTGGTGATGGTGATGATGCTCGTGTTCGTCCTCGTCATCATCCTCATCTTCCTCTTCATCCCTGGCCAGCGCCATGAGTTCAAGGGTCAGATCCTGGGCTTCCGTCATGACTTCCAGGATCCTGGCGCCGGGAAGGTCATCCCAGGGCGTGGTCAGGATGCGGGCTTTTTCGTTTTTGGCCCGGAGCAGCTTCACCGCTTCAGCCAGCTTTTCTTCGGAAACACTCTGCGTCCTGGAGAGCACGATGGCTCCGGCGTTCTCGATCTGATTATCGAAGAATTCGCCGAAGTTCTTCATATAGACCCGGGCTTTCTTCGCATCAGCCACCGTGGTGGCGGAGTTCAGCTCCACTGCCACTTCATCGGCAACCTTCTTGACCGCTGCCATAACGTCGGAAAGCTTACCGACGCCTGAGGGTTCAATGATGATACGGTCCGGATGATATTTTTCAACGACTTCTCTTAAGCCGTCCACAAAATCACCCACCAGCGAGCAGCAGATGCAGCCCTGGCTCATTTCCGTGATCTGTACGCCCGTATCCTTTAAAAAACCGCCGTCAACGCCGATCTCGCCGAATTCGTTTTCGATCAGGACGATCTGTTCATCCTTCAGCGCTTCCTGCAGCAGCTTTTTGATGAGCGTGGTCTTGCCGGCACCCAGAAAGCCTGATATCACATCGATCTTTGTCATAATGTCTCCTCTCCGCCGATAAACATCGGCCTTATACAGGAAAACGGCCTGTGAGTTTATTCACAGGCCATCTTCTTATTTAGCATAATCTGTAACACGGGATTCCCGGATGACGTTGACCTTGATCTGGCCGGGATACTGCATTTCCGCTTCGATCTGTTTGGAAATGTCTCTCGCCATCAGGACCATGTCCGCATCGGAAACCTTTTCCGGTACTACCATTACCCGAACTTCGCGTCCAGCCTGGACTGCGTAAGACTTTTTAACACCTGCGTAAGAGTTTGTAATTTCTTCTAGTTGTTTGAGACGATTAATATAGGTCTCCACCGTTTCACGCCTTGCACCGGGCCGTGCGGCGGAGATCGTATCTGCAGCCTGTACAATGCAGGCAATAAGGGACGTGGGCTCCTTATCGCCGTGGTGGGATTCCACCGCATTGATAACCACCTGAGATTCCTTATATTTCTTACATAAATCGGCACCCAGTTCTACGTGGGAACCTTCCATTTCGTGATCTACAGCCTTGCCGATGTCATGAAGCAGTCCGGCACGCTTGGCCATTCTCACGTCCAGCCCCAGTTCCGACGCCATAAGGCCCGAAAGCTGTGAGACTTCAATGGAATGCTTCAAAGCGTTCTGGCCGTAGGATGTCCGGTAATACATTCTTCCCAGCAGCTTGACAAGCTCGGGATGGATACCGTGAACGCCCACTTCCTGAAGGGCTTTTTCGCCTTCTTCCTTCGTCTTCTGATCCACTTCTTTTCTGGCTTTTTCCACCATTTCCTCGATCTTGGCCGGATGGATCCGTCCGTCCGTAACGAGTTTTTCAAGGGCGACCCGGGCGATCTCGCGCCGCACCGGATCGAAAGCGGATAAAACGACCGCATCCGGCGTATCATCGATGATGAGTTCCACACCGGTCATGGTCTCCAGGGTCCTGATATTCCTTCCTTCACGGCCGATGATCCGGCCCTTCATTTCATCGGAAGGGATCTGCACCACGGTAATGGTGCTTTCCGCCACATGGTCCGCGGCAAACCGCTGGATCGCGGTGACCACGTATTCACGGGCTTTTTTCGATGCTTCTTCTCTGGCATCCGCTTCTATCTCACGGATGAGTTTAGCCGCATCTTTCTTACAATCATCTTCTACAGATTTGAGCAAGTGTTCTTTTGCCTGTTCGGAGGTCATTCCGGAAATACGTTCCAGTTCCTGCTGTATCATCTGTTCTTTTGCTTCTGCTTCCGCGTACTTTCTCTGCAGACTCTCTTCTTTCTGGCTTAAGGCGTTTTCACGTTTTTCCAGGGTCTCGTTCTTACGGTCCAGGGATTCTTCCTTGTTCTGGATCCTTTTCTCGTTCCTGGAAATCTCGTTCCGTCTGTCCCGGATCTCTTTGTCCAGTTCTTTCTTGGAACGGATCGATTCCTCTTTAACCTCAAGAAGAGCTTCCCGCTTGGAATTCTCCGCCGTTTTCAGGGCCTCTTCGATGATCTGCCTGCTTCTTGATTCCGCAGTGCCGATCTTCGCGTTGATCTCCTGTTCCTTGTTCTTTTTGCCAAGATTATACAAGATCAACCCACAGAGAACCGCTCCTATCAAAACGACAATAAGCACGATAAGCAAAATCGTTTCCAATGGCGTCACAGGAGTTCCTCCTTTTTATTAATTTGTCATGGTGCAATGTTCTTTAACAGACTTATTTTAGACTCAAAGTGTCCAATTGTCAAGGAGAACTTCTCCGGCTTTAAGCATTCCCGGTTCGGGGACCATCTGACAGCCTCTCAGGAACCGGATCAGCCTGATAGCTTCTCCCCTCTGATAAGGCCTGTCAGACAGTGAAGCAGATCTCTCTGCCCGTGGCCTTGTATTCCGTCAGTTTTACGCCGGAACGGTTCAGGAGCCTGCGGGAAGCCATGAACTTGGGATCATCCTTATATTTATCGTCGGCGTAGATCACTTCTTTGATGCCGCTCTGGATGATGGCCTTGGCGCATTCGTTGCAGGGAAACAGGGTCACGTACAGCTTGCTTCCCTCCAGCGAACGGCCGCCCCGGTAATTCAGGATGGCATTCAGTTCCGAGTGGGTCACATACAGATATTTATTATCCTCCCCTTCCCGGGTCCAGGGAAATTCGCTGTCCGGGATGCCGTTGGGGAATCCGTTGTATCCCATGGACAGGATCCGGTTGTCCTGGCTTACGATGCAGGCCCCCACCTGAGAATTGGGATCCTTGGACCGCATGCCGGACAGAATGGCGATGCCCATGAAATACTCATCCCAGTTGATATAATCGGTTCTTTCTAACATATACTTTCTCCTTGCAGACCGCCCCTTTACAGCTCGTCCCAGAGGACAAAATTGCCGCCGGCGGATTTCAGCAGCCGGTTCATCACCGCTCCGGTGGAGTCTTCCTTTGTCAGGTCCTCTGCATAGATCTTATGGACCCCGGTCTCATCAAAGCGCCTCAGCACGTCGAACAGGTTGTGGATGATCGTCTCCGGCGCTTTGCTGCTTCCTACGGAGAGCACCACGCCTTCAGGGTAGGCCTTTACGTGCTCGTCCACCGTCAGGATCCCGGTGGAGGCGTCCGCGCGGTTCCGGATGGCTTCCGCCACCTTATCCTCCGGTCCGGAAACAATGGTGACCGGTGCTTTCGGCGCGTAATGCCGATATTTCATGCCGGGCGCCTTCGGATGATCCACCACCTGGCTGTGGGATATGATATTCTGATTCTGCACCGCCGGGTCCACCAGCACCTCTCCTACGACTTTTTTCAGTTCCTCAAGGCTGATAAACCCCGGACGTAGCAGCACCGGGGGATCCTGGGTCAGGTCCACGATAGTGGACTCCACGCCTATGGGAACGTCGCCGTCGTCAATGATCGCCGCGATCCGCCCGTCCAGGTCCTCGATCACATGGGAACCTCTGGTGGTGGAAGGCCGGCCGGAAAGATTGGCCGAGGGTGCCGCCACCGGAAACTCCAGACCTTTAAGCAGCGCATTGGCAACAGGATGGGAAGGAAACCTGAACGCAATGGTATCCAGTCCGCCGGAGGTGGTATAAGGCACTGACGGCGCTTTATTCAGGATGATGGTCAGCGGGCCGGGCCAGAAAGCTTCCATTAATCGTTCCGCTTTTTCAGGCACCTCCGTCACATAGGGATAGAGCATTTCCTTTTTCCCGATATGAAGGATCAGCGGATTATCGGAAGGCCGGCCCTTCGCTTCATAGATCTTCCGGGCAGCTTCCTGATCCAGTCCGTTTCCGCCCAGACCGTATACGGTCTCCGTGGGAAAGGCCACCAGTTCTCCCCGGGATAAAAGATCCCTGCAGGCTGTCAGAATGTCCGGAAGCGCCTCCGGCGTGACTTTATAGATCCTCGTATTCATTCGGCAGGCCTTCTGTTCATAAGCGCCCGGAAAAAGATATAGAAAAGCACTGTTCCGGCACCGAAAGCCATGCCGGCAAGTCCCACCAGGAATGCAGGCTCGGTGGTTGCCAGGAAGGTGAAGGCACCGACAACAAAAAACATCACGGCAATACTCCGGATGTAGCGCCCGAATACCTCTTTCCTCAGTACTTTCTGAGGATTTTCCGGATCGTCCTTCGTCTTCCGGTACAGATAAGCCGTTACTCCATACGCAATGATCATGCCGATGATAACGGCTGTCAGGCAGGAGCCGAAGCTTACATAAGTAAAGTTCATGGTCTGGAACCAGGCACAGACCCCCGTAAGGATAAGACCCCCGATCCCAATGATCCAGGGGCCCTTTCCATCTATAAACGCATTGATTTTCTGTCTCATCAGATAAGTCCTATCAGATCTGCCGCAAAGCCTGCCGCAGCGATTGAAAGCGCTGTGATCAGGATGACTTTTTTATCCTCTTTATCCGCCAGGCACTTCAGGCCCTTATAGACCAGGAGGATCGCATAGACCGTAGCCGCTGATTTCAGGATGTTCAGCACAATGTCCACAAAGGTCGACGGGATCAGCACCTGCAGAACAGCCACAAGGAAATAAACCGACAGTACCAATGGATACATGGAGGCTGCCGCCAGGTTAGCCGTAAAATCCGTCTGCTTTCCGGAGATCACCTTGAACAAGATCCAGGATGCCAGTGCCAGAAGCCCCGTTTCCGCCGCAATATACAGGATACTTAAGGGGATCTCACCGATCATGCGGAGTGCAGAATAGCCTGTGTAGTAACTGAGAGCATTGTAGTGAAGCATATAGATCAGCCGGTACAGGAACCTGGCCGCGCAGGCAATGATCACCGCAATGATCACGAAGGAATTATTGCCCGGCCTCACAATGCCGCAGACTGCCGAATCAGGATCCGTAAACAATCCCCGGATCCCGGAAACCGAAGAATCCCGGTCAGCAACTGCCGTACCGATAGCCTGACCGGCTTTCTCTGCCAGTTTCCTGGCTTCGGATTTTGAATTGCTGTAGACGACCCTGGGCCGGCTTCCGGAAGTTTCCGGCTGATCGGCGGGTACCGATACCTCCCCCGGCGCTTCAGCGGTCTCCGAGACTTTTTCCGGCAGATCAGAAAGTTCATCTGCGGCTGTTTCCGCTGCCTCTGCCACTGCCTCCGCAGTTTCTTCAGCCTGTTCAACGGTTTCTTTTTCAGCTTCTTCTAACTTTTCAGCCGCTTCTTCCAGACGCTCTTCTGCTCTTTCGGCCGTGGTCTCGATCAGCTGTTCAGCTTCGGAAACGGTCTCCGAAACAGTCTCCCTGACTTCCGAAACAACATTTTCAGCTTCTTTTTCAAGTTTCTTAAGATCTTCAGAACTCTGTTCCTGATTCATAACAACTCCTTTTCCGGCTCTTCCTTCCCGGGACTTACAAGGAAGAAAAAGCCTGCCGGGTCTTTCCCGAAATCTAACAGCAAACGGCAAAGGTATCTGTACTTTGCCCGTTTGCTGCGCCGGATCTGTACAGCGAAAGCTGCATGTTTCCCTGGCAAATCCGTGCGCATCCTCGCGGAGCATTAAAGTCAGCGTCAGGTTATTTCTGACGTTGACTATATATCCCGGACTTCTGTCTTCTTAAGTCTGCTGATATATGCCGGGAAGCCGTCTCATGGCCTGTGTTGTTTATTCGCTGAGAAGAAGAGCGGCTTTTTCCTTAAAGATTTCGGCTCTTTCTCTGGCATCTTCAATGGACGTTCCGTTCACGCCGATATACAGCTTGATCTTGGGTTCTGTTCCGGAAGGCCGTACGCAGAGCCATTCGCCGTCGGCAAAGTCAAAGTAAAGCACATTGGAAGCCGGGAAGCCGGTGGTCTTCGTTTCACCGGTGACCATATCCTTATCGGTATCGGTCTTGAAATCCCGGAAACGGAGTACTTTCTTTCCGCCGACTTCTTCCGGAACTGCCTTCCGGAGTTCTTCCATGATGGAGCCGATCTTCGCGATGCCGTCGGCACCTTTCATGGTTACGGAAACAACATCCTCGTAATAGTAGCCGTAGCGTTCGTACATCTCCAGCATCACATCCCAGAGATTCTTGCCCTGATCCTTATAATATGCCGCTGCTTCACAGAGCGCCATGGTGGCCACCACCGCGTCCTTGTCACGGGCATAGGTGCCGATCAGGCAACCGTAGGATTCTTCAAAGCCGAAGAGATACTGACCTTTTCCGGTCTCTTCCATCTTCAGGATCTCCAGTCCGATGTACTTGAAGCCGGTCAGCGTCTCGATAAGCTCAATGCCGTAGTACTTCGCTATGGCGTCCGCCATATTGGAGGAAACGATGGATTTGATCAGGGCGCCGTCTTCCGGAAGGCCCTGTTTTTCCTTGATCTGGGAAATGGTATATTCCGCCAGGAGGCAGCCGGACATATTGCCCGTAAGCACCTGGTAGACACCGTCCCTGTCTTTTACGTAAACGCCCAAGCGGTCCGCATCCGGATCGGTGGCCAGCACCAGGTCCGCATCCTTTTCCGCGGCCAGATCCAGCGCCAGCTTGAAGGCAGCCTTGTCTTCCGGGTTAGGATAGGCGACTGTCGGGAAATCGCCGTCAGGCTGAGCCTGCTCAGGGACCACATAGACGTTTTCAAAGCCAAGCTCCTGAAGGACGCGGGTGACAGGCACCAGGCCGGTGCCGTGGAAAGGCGTATAGACGATCTTCAGATCTTTTCCGTATTTCTTAATGGCGTCGGGATTCTTCACCTGCTTCCTGACTTCGGCAATATACGGATCATCGATATCCTTGCCGATGACCTGGTAAAGTCCGGCTTTTACCGCTTCTTCCTTATCCGTGGTCAGGCATTCTTCGTAAGATTCGATGGCCTTCACCGCATCCATGATGCCGCTGTCGTGAGGCGGCGTGATCTGGGCGCCGTCCTCCCAGTAGACCTTGTATCCGTTATATTCCGGAGGATTATGGGAAGCCGTGATATTGATGCCGGCCGTGCACTTCAGATACCGGACTGCAAAGGAAAGCTCGGGGGTGGGCCGAAGGGTTTCGAAGACATAGGCTTTGATGCCGTTGGCAGCCAGGCAGAGGGCGGCCGTGTCGGCAAATTCCGGAGACATATGACGGGAGTCATAGGCGATGGCAACACCCATGGCTTCCCGGTTCAGGCCCTTGATATAATTGGCCAGTCCCTGGGTGGCCCTGCGGACCGTATAAACGTTCATGCGGTTTTCACCGGCGCCGATGACGCCGCGAAGGCCGGCTGTTCCGAATTCCAGCTGTGTATAGAACCGATCATAAAGTTCATCTTCATCTGAAGCCACGGCCCGAAGCTCCGCCTTGGTATCTTCATCGATCACCGGGCTCTGGAGCCACTCTTCATACTTTTCTTTATAACTCATTATCATACCTCCGTACAGAAATATCGTCCCGGCAGTTATGCCGCTTGTAAATTTGGTTTCATTTTAACACAGCCTTATCAAGAAAACAATAAAGAGTATTATTTTTTTCTGTTCTCCCTCAGGCTTCTTTCACTTTTCTTCCGGATAATGCCGGTGCGGGAACGGTGTCTTTTTTTTCGCTCAAAAACCGGTCGTTTAAGCTGAAAAACGGTCGTTCGAGTCAGACGTATTGAATTCCCCGGATTTACTGTTATACTGCAGATGAAGGGGTAAACAAACAGAAAAAAGGAGGTAGCAGAATGTACGCACTTGGTTATAACGGAGGAAACGGAGGCCAGTTTTTCGGTTATGGCAACATCGCCATGATCCTGATGGCCATTTCCGTGATCGTGACGCTTGTGGTTTTCATCGGCTGCGCAGCAGCCGCACGGCGGATCCTGGAAAGAAAAGGTTACGATAAGGATCACTTCTCCTTAGCCTGTCTCTTCAGCCCTCTGCTGCTTGTGTATGCGGTGATCGCAAGGCCCAGAAAGAAGCACGCGGCCGAATAAAAAGATACGGCAGACGGTGATCCGTTCCGGATATCTGACGGATCTCTTTGCAGCCGGAATTTCGCGCCTGTATCAAGCCGCGCTTTAGTTCCGGGAATAAATGTTCAGGCAGCGCTCCCTGTACAGCCGGACAACCCTCTGATAAAATGATGATGGTAAAAAGGGGCGGCGGAGCTGACAGCCTGACCCAGGCTTTCCGCCGAAAACCGACAAGCGCTTAACAGGCAGAAAGGGGCTGAGATGGTCGATAAAGAAAAACTGGACGCCGCTGTGGAGTTCTTCTGTCAAAATGATTTCTGGAAACAGGTCTATGAAGAAGCTCCGTCAGATAACTGCAGAAAATACTATGCTCTGCATTTTTATTTCTCAACCTTCTGGGATGACGCCCATGAAGATGAGGATTATTTCAGATCGTGTGATGAAACGGAGAATCTTTTAAATCTTGAAGACTGGAAATATCTCCTTAAATATCAGGGAAACAATCCGGGTGTGATCAAGATCAGACAGAAGATCCGGGAACTCTCTGAAAACACATAAAGCATGCCCCGGGGTGTATTTTCCCCGGGGTGTTTTTTCCCCGGGGTGTTTTTTCCCCGGAACGTCTTGTATTCCCCGGGGCTTTGAATTTCTTTCAATTATTCTGTTCACGTTCCCTTGCGCTGCTCTGTCCGCAATCCATTCATTGCCCTGTTTGTCATACCGTTCAAGATCCAAATTGCAATTTGCCCTAATATAACAATATACATTCCATTCCATTCACGAACACATACATATCATGCCTGTTTCCCGGAAAAAGCATTCAATCTGTACGGGTTTTTCCGAATAACCGTAAAAAAACCTGCTCTTATTTCCGGAAACCGCTTCTTTTCTGCTTTCTTTTCTGCTATGGTACAGTCCCGGAGAACGTTCCGGTTCAGGAACAAAAAGCATTTAAGGAGGACTGCATGTTCGGAAAAGTCCTGAGTTCTGCCATCACCGGCATCGATGGAAAAGAAGTCATTGTGGAAGCCGATTATTCGGAAGGGCTTCCCGCCTTTGATATGGTGGGCTTCCTGGGGGCCGAAGTAAAGGAGGCCCGGGAACGGGTCCGTTCCGCTCTGAAGAATTCCGGCATCTTCCTGCCTCCGGGCAGGCTGACCGTCAACTTAAGCCCGGCGGATCTTCGGAAGCAGGGCAATTCCTTTGACCTTCCCATAGCCGTAAGCATCATGATCGCCGCCGGGATCATTCCTCAGGATTTTGCGGAGGATTATCTGTTTTTCGGGGAACTGGCCCTGGACGGACGGATCCGCGGCGTGAACGGCACGCTGTCCCATGTGATCCTGGCCAAGACGATGAAGCTTAAGGCCTGTATCCTTCCCGAGGAAAACGAAAAGGAAGCCTCGCTTCTTTCAGGCATTGAACTCTATTCTTTTTCCCACCTTTCCGACGTTATCGCCTTCCTGCTGAAGCAGCTTGAAAAAGAACCCGTCCGTCCCAATACGGCAGCGTCAGTAAGAAACAGTCATATTCTGGATTTCTCCGACATTCTGGGACAGGAAAGCGTCAAGCGGGCGGCGGAGATCGCCTCCTCCGGCATGCACGGCCTGCTCCTCATCGGCCCTCCCGGTACCGGAAAAACCCTGACGGCCAGGCGGATCCCCACCATCCTCCCGCCCCTTACGGAGGCGGAAAAACTGGAAAGTTCCCGGATCTATTCCGTTGCCGGGATGCTGGATGCGGAAACGGGCCTTCTGAACGAACGCCCCTTCCGCTCTCCGCATCATACCATCTCCGCCACCGCCCTGGTGGGCGGCGGCCTGTCCCCCCGCCCGGGCGAGATGTCCCTGGCCCATAATGGCGTGCTGTTCCTGGATGAACTGCCGGAATTCTCCAAATCAGCGCTGGAAGTGATGCGGCAGCCCCTGGAGGATAAACGGGTGGTCATTTCGCGGGTGAACGGGACCAGTACCTTTCCTCCCCGGGTGATGCTGGTCTGCGCCATGAATCCCTGCCGCTGCGGATACTATCCGGACAGAAGCCGCTGCCGCTGTACGGACGCGGAAGTCAGGCGCTACCTTTCCCGGATCTCAAAGCCGCTTCTGGACCGGATCGATCTCAGCATCGAAGTTTCCCGACTCTCCTACGACGATCTTAAAACAAAGGCATCGGGGGAAAGTTCGGAAACCATCCGGAAACGGGTGATACGCTGCTGGGAGATCCAGAAAGAGCGGTATAAAAATGAGGATATCATTTTCAATTCCCAGCTGGAAGGACGGCAGATCCGGAAATACTGCGGGATCGGAAAAGATGAGCAGGCGCTTCTGAAGGAGGTTTTCGAAAAGATGGGACTCTCCGCCAGAGCTCATGACCGGATCCTGAAGGTGGCCCGCACCATTGCAGACCTTCAGGAAGAAGCATCCATCACTGTCCCGCAGCTGGCGGAAGCCATCTCCTACCGGCAGACAGACCGGCAGTTTTTCAGCTGACGGATGACAGCAGATATAACCCATAAAAAGAACCCATAAAAGAACGAAAAACCAATAAATCGAAAGCAGCAGACAGCAGGATAATGACTATGGATATTAATATTCAAAATGATAATTCTGAAAGGATCAGCAATGTTCCGGCTGAAAACCCGAAGGCCGGCGAATTCCAGACTGGTGCTTCTCTGACCGCTGATTCCCGGACCGCGGAAGCTCTGACCAATGATTCCTCTAACAGGGGATCTCAGGCAGCTGACCCCCGGAGCAGCAGTTCCGGAATCTACGACTTCTGGCTCTCTCACCTGACATTTGTTCCGCACCGCCTGATCCGGGAGATGCTGGCCTTTTTTGATGGAGATCCGGGGATTCTTTTTTCCCAGTCCCCGGATGATCTTCTGAAAGCCGGCTTCATCATGAATCTGACCCAGATGGAACAATATGAATCCTTCAGGAATAAAGACAGGCTGGAAGAACTTCGGGAAACCTATGAAAAGTCGGAAATCTTTTACGCCGGCGAACACGAAGCCAGCTTCCCGGACCGGCTGCGTCCGCTGGAAGACCGTCCCTTCGGGCTGTTTTATAAAGGTTCTCTTCCACCTGACGACTGTCTGCCGGCGGGCATCGTGGGCTCCCGGACCTGTACCACCTACGGCAGGGAAATGGCTTTCTTTTTCGGCAGGGAACTGTGCAAAAGAGGCGTCAGCATCATTTCGGGAATGGCGCTGGGCGTTGACGGATATGCCCAGAAAGGCGCTCTGGCATCATCCGAAACCTCTTCCGCTTCGACCTACGCGGTTCTGGCGGGAGGCGTGGATATCTGCTATCCGCGGGAAAATATCGGGCTTTATATGCAGCTTTCGGAAAACGGAAACGGCCTCCTTTCGGAATACCCTCCGGGACGACGTGCCATGCCCAGGGATTTTCCTGTCCGGAACCGGATCATCGCGGGTCTTTCCGATGTGCTTCTGGTTATAGAAGCTGCAGAAAACTCCGGCTCTCTGATCACCGTAAACCACGCGCTTTCCCAGGGAAAGGATGTCTTCGCCCTGCCGGGAAGGGTAGGTGAACGGATGGCCTCCGGCTGCAATGAACTGCTCAAAAACGGCGCCCAGGTGCTGACCTGTCCTGAAGACGTGCTCCAGTATCTCGGCATCCAGGTAAAAAAGGATACCCCGGCGCCGAAAAAAGCCATGCTCAGCAGGGAGGAAAAAGTCGTTTATGAGTGCTTCGGGGCGGATGATACTACCGTGGACCAGCTGCTTGAGATAAGCACCTTTCCGGCAACCATCCTTCAGACGGTCCTGTTAACGCTGGAGATCAAAGGCCTCATCAGGAAAACCCCCTTCGGCGGATATCGTAAGGTTTGAGCCCGATGAAGAATCATAGGAATGAGAATCGTAAAGTAATTCGAAAGAAATTCGGCCGGACAGGATCATTGACGGCTCTTCTGATCCTCTCTCTGCTTCTCTTCTGTTTCTGTCTGTATCACGTTCTGGATCCGGAGCCGGAAGGCAGGAAACGGCAGGAAACCGAAGAATCCCTGGCGAGGGAATTCCTGAAAATGTATGGTCTCTCCCCGGATGATCCGGCATCTGCCGCATCGTTTCAGGCTGACGGCTCTTCCAGAGAAGACATTACTTCCGGAGATATGGGATTCCCTGATTCCGGGACCGGCGGATCCTCTCGGCCCGGCCTCTATACAAAGGCTCCCCTCATGGAGATTGATGAACCGGATCTTACCGGCTTACCTTCCCCTTACACGGACTGGTTTACAGACAGGGGGATCACCTATACGCCTGATTACGCCCGGGGAAAGATCATGGGGGTGCTGCAGATCCCCGCGATCGATATCTCCCGGGGCGTCTACGGCGGAAGCTGGGAGGATATCCGGCATGATCTGTCCATCTGGATGATAACGTCAGCCAGGCCGGATTACATCCCCGGAGAGACTCATTTCGTGATCTACGGTCATTATCACGAGGTCCAGAACCTGTCCTTCAACCGGCTCCATGAACTGAAAACAGGAGACAGCTTCACCTTCACAACGAAACGTGAAACCATCTCCTGTGTCATACACCGGATCTATGCGCTCTCCCGCGAGGAAGTCCGGGATCAGATCACAGACAATTTCAGCCTTCCCGCCGGCCGCATCTATCTGGTGACCTGCGGCAAAGGAAAGGATAAAGGCCTGGATCTTGTGATTGAGGGCCGAAGGGTCAGCCCAAATGAAGGCTGAAGGGTCAGCCCGGAGCAGGCTGAAGGGTCAGCCCGGAGCAGGCTGCAGAGTTAGTCCGGATGAGGTTTGCGGAGTCAGTCCAGAACAAGCTCCTTAACGACAGTGCCGTCCAGAAGTTTGATCGTAAAGCAACCGTCTTCATAGATCATGTAGCTGCCCTGATCGCCATCCTTGGGGATCGACACAGAGCCGGGATTCAGGTAGTAGAAATCACCGATCTTCTCTGCGATCTTCAGATGGGTATGACCGTGCAGCAGCACGGTTCCCGGGGTATGCGGGATCATGGCCTCTTCATGGATCAGATCGCCGTGGGTGACGATCCAGGTCCTGCCGTCCACAAACATCATATTGTAGTCCGCCATGATGGGGAACTCCAGCACCATCTGGTCTACCGCGGAATCACAGTTTCCCCGGACACAGAGGAGATCCTCCTTGTGAGCGTTCAGAAGCGCCGTCAGCCCCTTGGTGGAATACCCTTCCGGCAGGTCGTTTCTGGCGCCGTGATAGAGCAGGTCTCCCAGAAGGACCAGTTTTTCCGCTTTTTCCTTTTCATAACATTCAAACAGTTTTTCCGTTAAGGTCAGGGATCCGTGAAGATCCGAGGCGATCATTAATCTCATAACCGTTCTCCTTTTCATTTTAGCGCTTTGAATTCATACTTTGAATTTACGCCTGGTGCTTACTCTGCATCATCACTTTTCGGAATCAGATGACCGGTAAGCCCCGATCCTTCTTCAGAAGCATCATCGGTGTTATTTTCGGGGTTTCCTTCCGCACCGCTGCCCGCTTCCGTTTCAGAATGTTCGTCAAATTCAGAAAGTTCATCTGCTTCAGAACGTTCTGCTTCAGGATGTTCGTCCGTTTCAGCAGTCATATCAGAACTCTCTTCCTCTTCCGGTTCCTCCAGCTTCTTCCTCTCTTCTTCAGTGACGCCTGCCTCCAGGTAGGCGTTTTCTTTTGCCTGATCCTGGATCATTTCATCGATCTCGGGCAGGTCTTCTGCCGAGGACAGGCCGAACTGTCTGAGGAAGGCTTCCGTTGTCTTAAACAGGATGGGCCGGCCGATGGTCTCCGCCCGTCCGTCTTCCTCTATCAGGCCGTAGTCCAGGAGGCGGTTTACGGCATAATCGGAGGATACGCCGCGGATCCTTTCGATCTCCGCCCGGGTGACGGGCTGGCGGTAGGCAATAATGGACAGGACCTCCAGCATGACCCCGGTAAGATTGGGCTTTACCGGCGTGGAGGCCACCCGGATCAGGGCGTCATAGCATTCCCGCTTGGTGCACATCTGATAGGCGCTCTCCAGGCGGATGATCTGCAGGCCGCAGGAAGGATCCTCGTATTTTTTCATCAGGGCGGACATCACGTCGTCAAACTCTTCCCATTCCAGCTCCAGGGCCTGGCAGATCACGTCTGCCTCCACCGAGTCGCCCATGGTAAAGAGGATCGCCTCGATCTCACGCTGCTTCTTTAAGGCTTCTGCTTCAGTCATATTCCTCCATGTCCTCTTTGGACAGCTTCACATCACAGTCATCATTCCATTCCAGTTCGATATCGGAAAAGGTATCCTCCTGCTTCACCAGGATCTGTCCGATCTTGATGAGTTCCAGACAGGCAAGGAAGGTCACCACCAGTTCCGAACGGCTTTTCTGGTTTTCCAGAAGTTCCCGGAAGGAGAAGTGTTTCTTCTTCGCGCCGTAATCCAGCACATGTCCAAGTTTGTCCGAAATTCTGACCGGATCCTTCTGAATGCTGCCGAACTGGCTTCTGACAGGATCCATCAGGTCTTCCTTCCGGGAAAGCACCATCATAAAGACGTCCTTCAGCCGCTCCAGGGTCACATCGGACAAGAGGGCTTCGTAATCCGGTTCGGGACGGTAGCTTTTCACTTCCTCCGGAACGGAGGGCATCCGGAACAGGGGGTCTGCGTCTGTGTCATAGGCTTCCCGGAGCTCCGATGCCATCATCTTATATTCCTGGTATTCGATCAGGCGCCGGACCAGCTCCGTACGGGGATCGCCTTCCTCTTCTTCCGCTTCTTCCTCCTTCGGAAGCAGCATGCGGGCTTTGATCTCCAGAAGCGTAGATGCCATCAGGAGAAAATCCGACAGCGTATCCAGATCCTGTTCTTCCATTTCTTCAATCGTCTTCAGATACTGATCCGTTATCAGCGCAATGGGGATGTCATAGATATCCACCTTGTTCTTTTCGATCAGCTGAAGCAAAAGATCCATAGGCCCGGAAAAGGCCTCCAGCTGGATTTCAAGACTCATATTCTTCCCTTTTTTCCCGGCATCTTTATTCCGGTATATTCTTTCCGATACTCACCCGGCTTTTTTCAGCCGGATCAGGACGATATCGGGTTTATTATTGAACCGGAGATTGATGGAATGGGTCCCCAGGCCGCCGGACACGATGCCCAGGCCTTTTTCACAGGCCACCCTGCCCCGGCAGTACTTCGAAAAGAACTGAAACTGGGGCGTCATAACGCCTCCGAGACCCGGCAGCCGGATGGTCCCGCCGTGGAAATGTCCCGACAGCACCAGATCCGCTCCCCAGTCCGTATATTCTTCCATGTAAAGCGGCGTATGGGACAGCAGGACCGTGAAGCGCTCCGGATCGGCTTTTCCCAGCCTGTTTTCAACATAATGATCCGGAAAAGGCCTCTTCCTGCCATGTTTATAATAATCCGGGTCGGGATCCGTTCCGTATAGCAGGATGCTGTCCCCTTCCCTTCTCAGTTCGATCTTCTCATCATGAAGGACCGTAATCCCGTATTTTTCAACCAGCGCTTTACCGGTCCCGCGCCAGGGTTCGTAGGTTTCTTCCGTATAGATCCGGTATTCATGGTTCCCGAAAGAAAGTACAGAAGGGATCCCTTGAAGGCCTGCCATCAGATCGTCCCAGGCCTTGAAGGGCTCGGCGTTGTGCCTGATCTGAGCAGACGTCATATCGCCGCCGATAAGCACGATATCCGGCTTCAGCTCCCTGACTTTTTCCGCCAGCTGTTCATTACGGGGGCCGAAAATATCATCATGCAGATCCGTAAGATAAACCATGCGGTATCCGTCGAAGGACGCCGGGATCTTCCCGGACTCAAGGGTATATTCACTTACGGAGAGGGTTTTTCTTTCATAGGAAGACCGCAGAAGGAAAAGCGCTGTCAGCAGGAGCACGGCAGCAGGAATGATCCAGTACATACCGACTCACCCTTTTTTCACACGGCTTAAAAACCGGTATTCCCGCTTCACGCTTTCGGGCACTTCATAGGTATTGATATAATCATTCAAACGGTCGAAAGCGGTCTCATAATCCTCCGTCAGTTCGTACAGTACGACCTCATTCCAGAGAGCCTGCTTCATCACTTCCGGATCCTTATAGGACTTCACCTGGGTCAGAAGCTGAAAAGCTTCGGTATAGGCGCCGGTCCGCATCTTCAGCATCATGTACTGATTATACACGTCCGCGTTGACGTCGCCCCGCTTCAGGATCTCCACATATACCTGCTCCGCTTCATCATACCGCTGGTTTTCCTGCAGGGTCCTGGCTTTTGCCAGAAGACCTGTAAGACGGGTCTCCTCCTTGAAGTAGGCATTGGCTGCCTCATATTTTCCGGCGGAAGCATAGTATTCCCCCTTTGATACGGGGCTTTCTTCTTTTTCCGTCAGCAGGACGCCCTTGTTGAAAAAGTTCTCTGCCTTGGTATAAGCCTTCTTTTCCCACAGCTTCTTATAAATGGCCAGATAATAATAGGGCGATGTCTCGCTGTGGCTTGCCAGCATATCAAAATATTGGCAGGCGGCATCGATCTGCTGCAGTTCAAGATAACATTCTCCCGCCAGGAATTCATGTTCCTGGGGATGATAACCGGCTTCGATCAGCAGATTATACAGGCGGATGGCCTCATTATAATTTCCGGAGCTTTTTTCTATTTCCGCGGCGTAGGCGCAGGTCTCCAGGTCTCTTTCATTCAGCGCTTTGATATCTGAGGTGAGGGAACGCTGGAAGTAGCTTAAAGCGGCTTTCTTATCATTCTGATAATAGAAAAAAAGCCCCGCTTTTTTCAGCACATCCGGATCATCCGGCGCCAGGTCCTTTGCCGTCAGGATCTCCTCGGCAGCTTTCTCCGTATTCCCCGATCGAAGATAGGAAAGAGCCAGGTCGGCGTGTATCTTCCCGCTCTTCTCTCCCTGAGAAACCGCCTGTTCAAAAAGGGCACAGGCATCCGAAAAGCGGCCTTCATCATAGGCATCCAGGCCGGCATTATACGATTTTAAAGCATCCTGACAGCCGCAGAAAAGCAGGGCCAGGGAAAGGAAAAGCACCGGAAGGCACCATTTGTTCCGCTTCATAGGCAATCCTTATGTTCTGAATTTATAGAAATATATACAGTTAAAAAAATTTTTTAAAGGCTTTTACGAAAAGACCATTTACTGAAAAAGCACGAAAAGACCGTTTACTGAAAAGGAACAAAAGGCCGTTTGCATGCGTCTGTGTTCTACACATCCCACTTTCTGAAAGCGCTGGGAAGCGCATAGACTTCCGAAAGTTCCCGGTCCGCCGCAAAGATCAGAGGATCCCCGCCGAAGCAGGCTCCGCCGCTGACCGGCTGCACTTCACAGAGATAAGCCTTCATTTCCCAGATCCGGTGGGTAAAAACATGTTTTTTTTCTGCCAGCCGGAGGATCCTCTCAGCGTCCAGATGATTGGAAGCAAGTTCCCGGCGGACTTCCTCCTCCGTAAGATGTCCCTCTGTTACGGGATATCCGTAAAGGCCTTTCAGAACGTCTTTTCCGGACCTTTTCACAACAGCAGTCTTATCTTTGCACTTAAGGATAAAAACAGTCAGTTTCACAACCGTTTTCTTCTCAGGCGTTTTTCGTACCGGCAGCCGGTCGGCATATCCTTCCCGGAAGGCGGTACAGCCGTCTTTTAAGGGGCACGCTTTGCACAGCAGTTCTCCCTTGGGAAGGCAGACAGTCTCTCCCAGCTCCATAAGCCCCTGATTGAAAAGACCGGCGTCCAGAGATTTTGACAGGATCTCTTTTTCCAGAGAAGTCCTTACTTCTTTTCTGACATCATTGTCCAGCACATCCCGGAAGGAACCGTAAAATCTGGACCATACCCTGAGCACGTTTCCGTCGACAACAGGCACCGGCTGATGAAAGGCGATGGAAGCCACGGCTCCCGCCGTATATTCACCAATGCCGGGAAGCTTAAGCAGCGCATCGTAACTTTCCGGAATACGCCCGTTATGCTGTTCCATGATAATGACCGCCGCTTTTTTCAGGTTTCTGGCCCGTGAGTAATATCCCAGCCCTTCCCACAGTTTTAGGAGACGGTCATCAGACACCTGAGCCAGTGCTTTCACATCCGGCAGTTCCGCAATAAATCTTTCGTAATAAGGAAGCACTGTCTCCATCCGGGTCTGCTGCAGCATGATCTCCGAGATCCAGATATGGTAGGGATCGGGGTCATTCCTGAACGGGAAATCCCGGTGATGATCGATATACCAGTCAATTACCCTCTCCATACCCTCTGTCCTTTTCAGCTGCTGATACGGCTTCGTCTTTCCCGGATCCTGCCTGACCGCCCTGAGTGCCGGACCTGCCGAGTCTCTCCCGACGCTGCCTGACCGCCCTGAGTGCCGGATACTGCCGTGTCTTTCCCGAAACTGCCTGACGGAATACCGGGCCGCTCTTTCTGAAGTTCGTCAAAACACCACGTCATTTTACCAAATAGAGCGCAAAAAATCAAGGCGGATATCCCTTCTGCAGGATATCCGCCTTCTTGTTTTCCGGGGTTTCCATTCTCCGGTATATATTCTCCTGTTCACTTATCCGGCAGTTGTTTCCGGATCCTGTTATCCTACAGCCGTTTCCGGATTCTGTTATCCTGCAGTTGGTTCCGGATTCTGCTATCCGGAAGCTGTTTCCTGATTTTGTTATCCGGAAGCTGTTTTATCTTTACAAACTCTCCAGAACAGCTGTCAGGCGCTTTCGGTTTTATCAGCTGTCTTCATTTTCATAAGCCGTGTCAGAGGCTTTACAGATTTGCCATGCTGGTTCTCTGGGAGATCTGGATCTCGTCCTTTTTAACCAGTGTGGCCTTTACGGTAAGCTCTCTGAAGCTTCTCCCGTCGGGCCTCATGACCGTCAGCTCGATCTCCGTTCCGGCGGCATAGGAGGTGATCTCAGCCCTCAGGGTATCCATGGAATCGATGACTTTGCCGTTTACTGCGGTAATGATATCGTAGATCTGCAGACCGGCGGTCTCAGCCGGAGAATTCTGCTGTATCCTGGTGATGGACACGCCTTCCGGATAGCCATAGGCTGAAACGTAAGAGGCCGGAACGGTCTCGCCGTTGATGCCGAGGTAGCCCTGCTCCTCTTCCGGGATCACTTCCCGGTTCATCAGATCTTCAATAATATCCTGGGCGGAAGAGATCGGGATGGCAAAGCACATGCCTTCCACGTTGGTGTCGGAGTACTTCGCGGAATTGATGCCGATCAGCTCGCCGTTCTTATTGAACATCCCGCCGCCGGAGTTGCCCGGGTTAATGGCTGCATCAGTCTGAAGCAGGGAACGGGTGACGTTGTCGATGGTCACTTCACGATCTTTGGCGCTGATGATGCCGGTGGTAACGGACTGGCCGTATCCCAGGGCATTGCCGATACAGATAACGCCGGTGCCGATCTTGATATCATCCGAGGAGCCGATGACGGCCATACGGATGACGTCCTTGGTCTCCTGGGAAATGCCGGATAAGTCTACCGCTACAACGGCCAGGTCCATGTCGCTGTCCGTACCCTTGACCACGGCGTCGGCGGTGGTGCCATCGATAAACTGGACCGTAAGACCCTTGGAAGCTACGGAATAACTGGTATAATTACCGGTATTGTCGACCACGTGGTTATTGGTGACGATCAGAAGTTCCGTTTCATTTTCGCCGACGATAACGCCGGTGCCGGAAGCAACGGTATCATAGCTGTTTTCCCGGGGCGTTCCGCCGCCGAAGAAGAAATTGTAGGGGTTGTAGCTCTGGGTCACCTCCAGGTTGTCGGTGATGGCCACCAGGCAGGGCATGACGGAATCGACAACGGAGGATACGTCGGTAATGACGACGGAACCAGAAGATATATCCGCATTCTGGATCTCATCGGAATCATTCTTTACAAGAGAGACCGCCTTGGTGCTTTCTTCCGTGGTTTTTTCCGTCTCTGTTTCTTTATTATCAAAAGTCCCGCCGTTCTGATTCTCTCTGGTTGTCAGAGAAGCCTGTCTGTTCACATCACTGCTCTGACCTTTGATGAAGGAACGGGCTCCGAAGAAGGCTCCCAGGCCCAGACCGATGATGCAGAGGATGGCCAGAATGACCGGCAGCGGACTCTTCTTTTTCTTTCTGCCGTAAGAAGGCTGACTGCTGTTCTGATAGCTGTAATGAATATTGTTGTCGGAACCGCCGTTCTGATAACCGTAATGAGAGCTGCTGCCTGAACCGCTGTTCTGATAACTGTAATGGGTACTGTTGTCCGTACCGCCGTACTGATAGCCGTTTCCGGTACTGCCGTTCTGATAATCGTACCCGGCGTTTTCCCGGCCGTGATCATCGGGATCCTCTCTGCTGTCCGCAGCATTGTATCCGTAACTGTTTTCATACCGGCTGTGATCCGGAGAACCGCCGCCGTTTCCGGTATACTCAGATCCAATCTCCTGTTCTGAAGAAGCTTCCCGACGGTCTGAAAGATCATTCTCTTCGGCAGCTGCTTCTGTAGGAACGACCGTTTCCTTTTCCTCGGGGCTGTTATCCTCATTCAGATGATCCGTAAAACCAAATCTGTCATCATATGTACTCATGATCATACCTCCATGCTGATATAGTCAGAACTCTTTTCATACCTTGTTTCGAAATCCTCTCGGGGTCCGGCATTGCTGCCGAAGCCGTCCTCTGCTGTCATAAGCTTCGGAACGTTTTCAAAACAACCTGTGAGAAGAGTTTCTTTTTGTTTACAGGCTATACTGTACCAATGAAATGTGTTTAAAATGTGTTAAAGATTTTAAAAAACAGAGACATAAATCACCGGAAACATAAATCAAGACCGGGAGTTCTGCTCCCGGTCTGATTTCCGTTCTTTCATGTTTCTCCCGGGTTGTTGCCCGTTCCAATCCGGTCATTCCCGGCAGGCCCGCTATTTCCCGGTCCTGTCCAGTGTCATCTGGTAACTGATATTTTTGACAAAATCGCTGGTTTCATAGGTGGGATCATTGAACAGGAACGTATGAAGATCTCTGACTTCCTGTTCAAAATTCACTGCCACCACGGGATCCAGGATCTGGTATCTGCTGTAATAACTGCCAAGATATTTTCCTGAAACACCGTTCACCGGAAGCTTTTCGCTTCCGCCGATGGAATAGTTTCCGACTTCGGCGATCATCCGGATGATGTCGGCAGGATTCAAGTTGGTCTTGACGTTGGAAAGGGCTGTCTTCCCTACGGTAAGGAGGGTCGCGATATCACCGGCCTTCGCCAGCTGTTTTGCCTTTTCGAAAAGCTGCTGGATAACGATCCGCTGATTTTCCGTCCGTCCATCGTCGTTCACGCCAACGTATCGGATCCGGCAGTAAGCCACAGCCTGGGTGCCGGTCATATGATAGGTACCGGGAGAAGTCAGCTGAGGCGCCCAGATGCCGGTCACTTCATTGACTTCCGTCAGATAACCGTTGAAATACCGGAGGAACTGCTCGTTGGGGATGTTCAGGTCCACGCCGCCCATCTGGTCGATGACGGTGGCCACCGAATACCAGTTGATGGTCACATACTCGCCGATGTCCAGGCCGAAATTCCGGTTGATCATGGACACCGTGTCGGAAAGACCTGACTGGGCGTACTGGGCGTTGGCCTTATTATAAGGCATATTTGAACCTTCCTCCATACGCAGGATCAGGTCCCTCATGACAGAGGCCAGCCGGACTTCGCCGGTATCATTATTGATGCTGACGATGATCATGACATCGGCATTTCTGCCGGGATCGTCAAAGCCGTACCGGTTGCCGTTTTCTCCCTTGTCAAGACCTACGACCAGGATATTCCTGTAACCGGAGCGGCTGGGTTCGTCCGGAAGCGTGACTTCCTGGACGGAGACCGTCTGGCGGCTTTCTTCCGTCTGTTCTTCCAGATCTGCCGGGTCGGTATCTCCTGTCGTTTCCGAAGAAGGCGCTGCAGTTGTGGTCGCGGCCGGAGCCCTCCTGGTGGTGGTCTCCCGGTAGATGGAGGGATCAAGTTCCTCGTATTCATAGGAGCTCAGGAGCTTTACCCCGTAGCAGGTTATGGAAAGAAGCAGGCATACCACCATCTCGCACATGACAAAAATGACGGCTCTTCTTCTCTTTTTCACTCTGTCCATTCTTTTCCTTCTCCTTCTTCAACTGTGTCCTGAAAGAAGGACCGTTTCGCATCGTCCCGGCGGGGAACCGATCACGTCTCATTCGAGATTTTTCCGGTCTTTTGTCATCTGCTCACTGATCTTTTTGATAAAATCGTTGGGTTCATAGGCGGTATCGTTATACAGAAACTGATGCAGGTTCCGGACCTCGCCCTCAAAATCCGTGGCGACCACCGGCCAGTCCACGTGATATTTGGAGAAGTAGCTGCCCAGATATTCATCGGTCTCATAGCTTACCGGGACTTTCAGACTTCCGGCTATGGTATAGGATTCGATCTCCATCAGCATCCTGAGGATCTCGGGAAGCCTCAGGTTGGTCTTGACGTTGGCCAGGCCCTCCTTGGCAGCCCCCAGAAGCACGTTGATCTGTCCTTCCTTGAACAGCTGCTTGGCTTTTTCGAAAAGCTTCATGATGACTTCCCGCTGATTATTGGTCCGTCCGTCATCATTCCAGCCGTTGACCTTTCGGATCCGGCAGAAGGCCACTGCCTGGGTGCCGCTCAGGTTGTAGACGCCGGGGGCGGGCAGCTGGGGCGCCCAGATGCCGGTGGTCTCGTTGACGTCTGTCAGATAGCCGTTAAGCTGCGCCAGCACAGCTTCGTTGGGGATCTCCATTTCCACGCCGCCCAGCTGGTTGATCAGGGTTGCCACGGAATACCAGTTGATGGTCACGTATTCATCGATGGCCAGGCCGAAGTTCCGGTTGATCATGGAGACCGTGTCGGAAAGACCGGACTGGGCGTACTGGTCGTTCGCCTTGCCGTAGGCGTGGTAGGAGCCTTCCTCCTGTTTGAGGATCATATCCCTCATAACAGACGCCATATGGACTTCGCCGGTTTCATTATTGATACTGACAATAATGATAACGTCCGCGTTACGTCCGTCGTCATCATATCCGTACCGGTTTCCGTTGTCGCCCTTATCCAGACCCAGGATCAGAATGTTTTTGAATCCGGTAGCCCTGGGTTCGTCCGGAAGGGTCACATTTTCCACCGACACCACAGAGCCGGCTTCATCGGTGATCACGACCTCCGAGGTCCTGGGTTCCGCTGACGCATTGCTCTGGGAAGAGATGGATTCCTTGTAGACATCCTTATCCAGTTCTTCAAACTGATAGGATCCCAGAAGCCGGATGCCGTAGCAGGTAATGGAAAGGAGCAGGAAAACCACCATTTCCGCCATCACAAAGATCACCGTCCGGCGGCGTTTTCTCAGCTTTTCCTCTTCCTTCTGCTGCTGTCTCAGCCGGACCCTTCTTTTGCGAAGGGCCTCTTCCTGCTCCAGTCTTTCCGCTTCGTCGGTATTCACAGCCTCCTGCATTTCAGCTGCTTTGCGGGAACGGAAGGCCTCATAGCGTTTTCTGCGTTCTTCCGGTGTAAGATTGCTCTGTGCCATATCGTCATCTCCTATAGGATCTCAGCCGGGGTCAATAAGCGTTCCGGTTGATAAATCCTTTGAAAAAGGTCAGGAAAAGGATCTTGAAATCAAATCCCAGCGACCAGTTTTCAATATAATAAATATCGTGATTGATTCTTTCTTCTATGGAGGTATCTCCCCGGAGGCCGTTCACCTGGGCCCAGCCCGTCATGCCGGGACGGACCTGGTGCTTTATCATGTAGCGGGGGATCTCTTCTTTGAATTTCTCGACAAACTGCGGTCTTTCCGGCCGGGGGCCCACCATGCTCATGCTGCCGAAAAGCACGTTGAAAAGCTGAGGCAGTTCATCGATGGAGGTCTTCCGGATAAAGGCGCCTACCTTCGTTACCCGGGGATCGTTGGCCGTGGTCCATTTGCTCTTCTCTTCTTCATCGGTCTGGACCACCATGGATCTGAATTTGTACATCCGGAAAGCCCGGTTATGAAAACCGATGCGCTCCTGCTTGAAGATCAGGGGCCCCTTCGAGGTGGCCTTGATCAGAATGGCCGTTACCAGCATCACGGGCGAGAACAGAATGATGGCAAAAAGGGAACCGAAAATATCCATGGTCCGCTTTAAGAAGGCGAGGAAAACGTCATCCAGCGGTACTTTCCGGACGTAGACCACCGGCAGTCCCACCAGGTCTTCGGTATAAGGATGGGTGGACATGAGGTTCGCGTAGTCCGGCACGAACTTGGTCTGGACGCCGGCCTTCTCGCAGACCGCAACGACCTCTTCCAGTTTTTCGTAATCCTTAAGGCCCAGGGTGACGAACACCTCTTCCACTTCATTCCGGTCCAGGATGGCAGAGAGTTCATTGACGCGCCCGATCACCTGGTAATCTTTATAGGTGTATCCGACCTCTTTATCATCGGCCAGAATGCCGTAAACGCTGTAGCCCCAGCGGGCGTTGACCTTGATCCGGTCCAGCAGCGCCTCGCACGCCCGGGAATAGCCGGCCAGCAGGATCACCCGTTTATTGTAGCCCTTTCTTCTGTAACGGACAATGACCATGCGCAGCAGGTTGCGCTGCAGCACGATGGCGCAGGTGTTGATGAACAGGAATTCCGCCAGGAACATACGGGAAAAGATCATCATCTTGTCGGTTTTGACGAAAAGCCAGATGATCGTACCGATGATCAGGATGCTGATCAGGTTTGAACGGAACACCCGGAAGGCTTCCAGCCGTCTGCCCGTCACCCGCATGGTCCTGTACAGGTGCGAAAGCGCATAGATCAGGATATGCAGGGGGGTGATGAGTCCCAGAAAGGTGAAATAATCGGATCCTGAAAGATCGGTATGGATCTGTCCGCCGAAAATGGACGACGGCGGGATCACGTAGAAAAACAGCCAGTAGGTCAGGAAATAGGCTGCCACGATCGTGATCAGATCCAGCACCAGACGGACTATATTTAACACATGCTGAGTCTTCTGAACCAAAATGTATCTCCTTTAATGTCTTTTCAGATATTCTCTGGTATAGACAAACATATCCTTTATCAGAAATCCCTCGATCAGAAAATAGTTGGCCAGATGGGAGACCCGGAAGGGCACCCGTTTCAGGGACTTCCTTTTTTCGCGGCCTTCCTTCAAACCTTCTTTATAGGTGTCCAGAAAACCGATCTTTTTAAAATATCCGGCCTTTACGGCCTGGCCCAGGTACAGCGGCAGCGCGTTCACGATCCGCTGAAGGACGGGCATGTTCTTATAGATCAGGTACAGGTTGTTCCGGGCGGCCAGCTTCACCTTGAAGTCGTTGTATTTGGAACCGCTGGTGCCGGAACCCACGTGATAAACGACGGCAGAAGGTTCGTATGCGTTTCTGTAGCCGTAGATCCGGGCCCTGTAGCCGATATCGATATCTTCCAGGTAGGCAAAATGAGCCGTGTCGAAAAGCCCGATCTTATCAAAGACAGCCCTTCTGTAAATGGCCGCGCCGGCGCAGGCGGTAAAGACGCTGCAGGGCTTATTGTAGGCGGGATCGTCCTTATCCCGGTCAAGGCCCCGCTGGAAGCCCCAGCCCGTGACCGTATAGCCGTCTCCGGCATCGTCCAGTCTGTCCCGCTGATGGAACTGCACCATCTTCGGACTCACCGAAAACAGTTTCGGATCCTTATCCATGGCGTTAATCAGCGCCTTAACATAATGAGGATCGGATTCCGTATCGTTATTCAGAAGGATGACATAGGGCGTTTCCGAGGCCAGGATGCCGGCGTTGACGCCGCCGGAAAAGCCCAGGTTTTCCGCCATCACGAGGACCTTCACCTCCGGATAGTTCTCTGTAATAAAGGGGACGCTTCCGTCGGAAGAGGCGTTATCCACCACCAGGACCGTAAACTCATCCGTATCCTGATGCCTTAAAGAATCCAGGCAGTCCTTCAGAAAGTGCCTGCCGTTATAATTGGGAATGACAACCGTTGCTTTCTTCATAGGGAAACCTCAGAGCACATACTGGCTGCAGACGTCTTCCGTCGGGCCCTGGAGCCGTACCGTTCCGCCGTCCAGCCAGACAACGCGATTGCACATTTCCCGGATCTGGTTCATGTCATGGGAAACAAAGAGCACCGTAGTTCCCCCGCTCATCAGTTCCTTCATGCGGTTCCTGGATTTTTTCTGGAAGTTCTCATCTCCCACCGCCAGGATCTCATCAACGATCAGGATCTCCGGCTCCACCACCGTGGCGATGGAAAAAGCCAGCCGCATCAGCATGCCGGAGGAATAGTTCCTAAGGGGCATATTGATGAACTCGTCCAGTTCGGAGAAGGCCAGGATCTCATCGAATTTCTCTGTGAGGAAAGCCTTCGAATAGCCCAGGATGGCTCCGTTTAAGAAGACGTTCTCCCGGCCCGTAAGGTCCATATCGAAGCCGGAGCCCAGCTCCAGCATCGGAACGATGTTCCCGAAGCGCTCCACATGTCCCGCCGTGGGTTTCAGGATTCCGGAAATGATCTTGAGGATCGTGGACTTGCCCGCGCCGTTCCTGCCGATGATCCCCAGGACGTCGCCCTGGTATACGTCAAAGGAAACATTTCTCAGGGCTTCGAACTCTTTGAAATTCAGCTTCCTTTTGAGGAACTTGGTCACGGTCTCCTTCAAGGAGCCTGCCCGGTCCTCTTCCATCCGGAACCGCATGGTGACGTCTTCAATTTTGAGCATCAGTTTTTTTTCTTCACTCATATCGATGTTATTATAACAGGAAATAACCCTTTTTCCGAAACCGGCATGAAACGGCCTGTTTCAGGCACGAAAAATGATAAAGCCTTACAGATACAATATGAATTTATCTTCCAGCTTATGGAAGACAGAATAGCCGATCAGAAGCATCAGTCCCGAAAAAGCGGCGCAGATGACGAATTCCAGAAACGCCGGAGACGTTCCGGAAACGATGATGGTCCGCATGAAGTCGATAAAGTGATACAGCGGATTGAACTTCATTACGGTGATCAGCCAGGGAGCCTTCCCTTCAAACATGGAAAGGGAATAGATGATCGGGGTCCCGTACATCCAGATGGTGGACAGTACAGACCACAGAAATTCCACGTCGTGGAAGAACACCATAAGCCCCGACAGCAGGAAGCCCATGCCGATGGAGAACACCAGCACGAACAGCAGGCCAAAGGGGATCAGGAAGACCGCATTTGTCAGATACAGGTGCGGATTCGAAAAGAGGCCGTATACCAGCGTCACCAGAAGCAGCGGGATCATCGACAGCAGCATATTGATGGCCGATGAAAGCACCCGGGTCAGGGGATAGATATACTTCGGCACGTACACCTTGGTGATCAGGTGGGCGTTTGAGGTAATGGAGCGGGTCGCCTGGGTGGAGCAGTCGTTAAAGCCGTTCCACATAACGATACCGCAGAGCAGATAGATGGCGTAATGATCCACATTTCCCCGGATGCCCAGCAAATGGCTGAACACCACATACTGAACGATCATCATCAGGAGCGGATTTAAGAAGCTCCAGAAAACGCCCAGCACGGACCGTTTGTATTTGATCTTGAAATCCCGGCTGACCAGCTGTTCTATCAGGAACCGGTACCGGAAAAGGGTCTGGATAAACGCAAGCCCGAAGCACTTCTTCTCTTCTCTGACGCAACGTTCCATCCTCCTGAGCCACAGGAACAGGACGAGGGCGCCGATAAGATAAAGCGCCAGGGCAAAGATGATCTTGGGCACGCCGAAAAGACCGGTGAATACCAGCCTCTGAAAAGCGCCTGCCGTAAACAGGACGATAATTGCCGCATACAGGATGAATGCGTATTTTCTGACCTTTTTGATATTGATCTGCGTCATAAATAAGGGTTCAGGACCGGCCTGTCTCCTTCAATAATGATAGTTTTCAGAATTTGAATGTATCCCTGAATCCCAGCCATTTCTGGTCCTTATCGGAAATGATCAGGCCGTCGGGATCATCGATGGGCCATTCGATCCCGATCTCGGGATCGTCCCATTTCATGCCGCCCTCATCGCCCGGATGATAAAAATCCGTGCATTTATAGGCGAAAATCGCGGTTTCCGACATGACATAGAAGCCGTGGGCAAAGCCTTCCGGGATATAGAACTGCTTCATATTGTCTTCGGAAAGTTCTACGCCGAACCACTTGCCGTAGGTCTTTGAATCCTTCCGCAAGTCAACGGCTACGTCGAAGACCCGGCCCTTCAGGGCTCTCACCAGTTTCCCCTGGGGGAACTGTTTCTGATAATGCAGCCCCCTCAGGACGCCTTTCGAGGACATGGACTGATTGTCCTGGACAAAAACCATATCCAGGCCGGCTTCCTTCATATCATTCTGGTTATAGGTCTCCACAAAATAACCCCGTTCATCGTAATGAACCGTCGGTTCGATCACGCAGAGTCCTTCTATATCGCACCGGGTCACCTTGATCTGTCCCATTTGTACGCTTACCTCCAATAGTTTTTATTCATGCTCAGCATTCTGACAAGCCCCTTTGGAAGCCGTCTGTAAGCCTTTCCCAACCGGTATCCCACGTATTTCATGCCGCTTAAGTAAACCAGCCGGAAGACGCCGAAGGGCTTTTTCATCCTGAAAAGCTCTTTCACGGTATTTTTGACCAGGGAAGCCCCTTCTTTCTCCGAAGAGATATTTTCAAACACCTCCGGATGATCCTTCTGGGAAACGCCCAGGTCGAAATTCCGGCGCAGCTGCTGCATGCCTGTATAATTATGATAATGCTCTACCCGGGCATCGGC
>JAFRVX010000062.1 GCA_017438305.1 Lachnospiraceae bacterium
CGGGCGGAAATCTTTACAAGGTCAAGGATATCGAAAAGGACGAGGGCGGCGATGTGACCGTGGGTACGGAAGACGGCCTGAAGCTTTCTTTTGTGACTGTGGGCGACGAGAACATGATTCTGATGGATTCTGAAAGCGACGACCGGGTGTTCATGCATGCCTTTGCGATCATGAATCTTCCTGCCGCGGAAGGGCTGGTGTATGAGGACAACTCTGATCCGGAAAAGACAGAAGCTGTGATTACCACAGGCCTGGAAGAGATCCTGAAGATCAAGGAAGAAAAGGAAAAGACCAGTATCGGCTTTAACTTCTACTCCACGCTGATCGAACTGAACGAGAACATGGAGATCGTCCGGATTCATCAGAACTACGATGTAGCCCAGTAATCCGAATCAGTGAGACAGGCTGCCCGGGCGGTTTGTCCGGGAAGCAGCGACGGCCTTCGGGCCGGCGCTTTTTGAGACAGAAGGCCTTCAGGGATTCTGAAGCAGCAGAAAAGGGACTGTGATTCTTCACAGCCCCTTTTCTGCGCCGGCGAAATCCGGGTTCTGCCGTACGGGATGATGTCAGCCCTGCAGCCCTTTGGCCTGCCGGAACATGTTTTCAATGACCACGTCGTAGATATCCCCCTTCGTGGCGCAGTAGGCGACCACCAGCCAGGGTTCATTGGTGTGGAAGTGAAGCTTGATCAGATCCTCATCCCCGACGACGAGGAGCTCGTTTCCCTCAAAATGCTCCGAAATATAATCCCGGATCTCAAAATCGTCCAGATCTTCTTCTGTTCTTTCAATCAGCAGCTGGGTGTCGAACTTATATTTCTGAAACTCTTCAATTTCCTCCAGCTCGCTTCGGGTCAGTTCGCTCATGTTCTTCTTCCTCTCTTCAGGCGCGGCAGGCCGGGGCCGCCGCTGCGCTGTCACATAATCCGGCGCTGATAAAAGCGCTTCTCTGGAATATTCTGCACGGAAGCGTTTTTTTCCTGCAAGGGACGGAAGCTCTTTTCCTTCCGCGGGAGAGAAACAGCCGGCAGATGTTTTGTCTTTCTTTTGTATCGCTCTTGTATTTCAATCACCGGAGGGCTTATACTTATTCATCATCCCGAAAGGGAAAGTGAAGGAGGATATCATATGAAGAAGCTGCTTGCAGTGGTTCTGGCAGTCATGATGCTGGTTCCCGCGTTCGCGCTGGCGGACAATGTGGTTAAGATCGGTGTTTTCGAGCCTTCCACGGGCGATAACGGTGCCGGCGGAAAGCAGGAGATTCTGGGAATTGAGTACGCGAACAGCCTGGCTCCCACCGTGACCATCGGCGGTACGGAATATCAGGTGAAGCTGGAAATTGCGGATAACCAGTCCCTGACGGACAAGGCGGTTTCTGCGGCCCAGTCCCTGATGGGCGCGAATGTTTCCGTGGTACTGGGTTCCTATGGTTCCGGTGCCTCCATGGCCGGCGGCGATGTGTTCGCGGAAGCCGGTGTGCCGGCGATCGGCGTCAGCTGCACCAACCCCAACGTGACCCTGCTCTGCGACTACTACTGGCGCATCTGCTTCCTGGATCCCTTCCAGGGCACCGTAATGGCGAACTTTGCCAAGGAACTGGGCGCTACCAAGGCCTATGTGCTGACCATGCTGGGTGAAGACTACGGCGTGGGCCTGGGCAAGTATTTTGTGGACGCCTTCCAGAAGCTGGGCGGAGAAGTGATTGAAGAGAACTTTACTGAAGGCAACGGCGATTTTGCTGCTTATATCAACAATGCGGTGAACGGCGGCTGCGATGTGATCTTCGCGCCCTGCGCCACCACCTATGCAGCCCTGATCATCGAGCAGGCCGCCTC
>JAFRVX010000063.1 GCA_017438305.1 Lachnospiraceae bacterium
ACAAAACCTGGCATTCTCTGCCAGTGGTAGTATGATGTTGAACATTTAGAGGATGAATTTAGCGGTTTCCTATATACGTTAAATTCAAGGGTTCAGTGTATATAATAAAAATTGTACGAAAGCAGTAAAACCGAACTGTTAACTGCGAAAAGCCGTTCCAGAGATTGAATTCCGGAGTAAAGACCCGGAGAAGGAACTTCAGAGAAAATACCCGGAGGAATAAGAATGGAGAAGGTCAATACCCCCGATGCAAAAGATACGGAAAGAATGAAGGAGCTGATTGCTCTGCTGACGGAGGCTTCACGGGTTTATTATCAGGAGAGCCGGGAGATCATGCCGAACGAACGGTACGACAAGCTCTATGATGAACTGGTTTCCCTTGAAGAGAAACTGGGAACGGTGATGGCCAACAGCCCCACGCAGAAGGTCGGTTACGAAGTTGTATCGGCCCTTCCGCGGGAAGCCCATGAACAGGCGGCTTTGTCCCTGGATAAAACCAAGGACGCGGAAGCCCTTGCTGCTTTTTTAGGAGACCAGACCGGGGTGCTTTCCTGGAAGCTGGACGGTCTCACCATCGTTCTGACTTATGATAACGGACAGCTGGCAAAGGCCGTGACCCGGGGAAACGGAGAGATCGGCGAGGTCGTGACCCAGAACGCCAGGACCTTTGTGAATCTGCCGCTGAAGATCCCCTATACGGGGCATCTTGTGCTGCGGGGCGAGGCCGTGATCAAGTATTCGGATTTCGAGCGTCTGAATGCCGAGATCGAAGAGGATACCAAGTATAAAAACCCCCGGAATCTGTGCGCAGGATCCGTCCGGCAGCTGGACTCCTCGGTGACTGCGAAGCGCTTTGTGAACCTTGTCGCCTTTGCGCTGATCGAAGCCGAGGGTGTGGATTTTAAGAATTCCATGAATGAACAGCTGAATTTCCTGGACACGCTGGGCTTTGAGACCGTGCAGCGAAAACTGGTGACGGCCGGAACGGTCGCGCAGGCCGTTCAGGAATATGCCGAAGCCGTTTCCTCTTATGAGATTCCCTCCGACGGTCTGGTGCTGGTGATGGATGACCTGGCTTATGGGGCGTCTCTCGGAAGAACCGCCAAATTCCCGCGGAATGCCATTGCCTTCAAATGGCAGGATGAGATGGCGGAGACCGTCTTAAGAGAGGTCGAATGGTCCGCCTCCCGGACAGGGCTTATCAATCCGGTGGCCATTTTTGATCCGGTGGAGCTGGAAGGAACCACGGTGAGCCGGGCTTCTGTGCATAATGTCTCCGTGGCTCAGGAATTAAAGCTGGGGATCGGCGATGCCATTAAGGTCTATAAGGCGAACATGATCATCCCACAGATCGCGGAGAATCTGACGAAGAGCGGCGGGCTCCCCATTCCGGAGACCTGTCCGGTCTGCGGCGGAAAAACCGTTGTCCGGGATGAAGCCGGGGTGAAAACCCTGTACTGTACGAATCCGGAATGCCCGGCGAAGCAGGTGAAGGCCTTCGAGCTTTTTGCCGGCCGCGACGCGATGAAGATGGACGGGCTGTCGGAAATGACCCTGGAAAAACTGATCGACCGGGGCTTTATCCGGACCTTTGCCGATCTTTTCAGGCTCTCCCGCTATGAAGCGGAAATCATCGAAATGGAAGGTTTCGGCAGGAAGTCTTTTGATAAGCTTCAGAAAACCATAGATGATTCCCGCCGTACGACCCTTTCCAGGCTTTTAGCCGGTTTAGGGATTCCGGGTATCGGCACCGCGGGCGGAAAGCAGCTGTCGTCCCATTTTAACGGTGATCTTGAAGCCCTGAAAAAGGCCGGTGAAGAAGAACTGACAACGATCGACGGGATCGGAGCCGTTATGGCCGGGGATATCGCGGCTTATTTCAGAGATGATAAGAAAATGAATGAACTCGACGACCTCCTTACGGAGATCGTCCTGGAAAAAGAAGAAGAGAAGGAGGGGGAGTCCCTTACGGGAAAAACCTTCGTTGTTACCGGGGCAGTTCATCTGTTCCCCAACCGGGATGCTCTGAAAGCCTACATCGAGGCCCGGGGCGGGAAAGTGGCGTCGGCCGTCTCTTCCAAAACAGATTATCTGATCAATAACGACGTCACGTCTTCCTCCGGGAAGAATAAAAAAGCACGGGAACTGAATATCCCGGTCATCAACGAAGAAGCATTTATGAAGCTGGCGGAACCGGGAGAATAGAAACTTCCCGCCGGACAGTTCAGTGGGTTGACATAGACTGAAGAATGCGTATAATTCAAATTAAACAGTTGTTCAGGAGGTAATTCTCATGACAGCGATGGAACGGCTTCTTACTTTTTATAATTCTGTGTCGGATGACAGCATGCAGAAAGTCGCGCTTAAAGCTATTCTGGTGCATTTTAAGGAGATCGGGGAGCTGAGCATTTTTGATCTGGCGGAGATCTGTTATACCTCTCCGGCCAGTATCAGCCGTCTGGTCCGGAAAATGGGCTATAAAAACTATGCTTATTTTCAGAAAGATATCCAGGATAACGTGAGGTGCTATGACAGGCACAACCGGCTGGTCTCTCCGGACAGTAAACCGGCAGAGATGGAAATGTCGGCCTTCTTTCTGGGAACGCTGGAAGAATTGTATGAATCGTACGTCCGCAATATTGATTATGATAAGATTCACGAGGTAAACCGGATGATGCGCGGATCCCGGAAGACAGCGCTGTATACCTACTTCATCTTTATGGCAGAGACCTTCATCCAGTCAGACCTTTTTATGTCCGGGATCGTGTGCGACATCTATCACAATGAAGACAGGATCTTCGGAGATCTGGATACCCTTGGCAGCGATGATTTTGTCATCCTGATCTCACCGCTTACGGAGGAAGGACTGCAGACTGCCAGTATCATCAGAGGGATCCATGAAGCAGGCGCGAAAGTCTGTCTGATCACCGGTTCTCAAAGGACAGCGGAGGAAGAAAACGCGGAGATCTGTTTCGTAGTTCCCGGAGTGAATAAAGCTGTGGATATGTTTGTCATGCAGATCCTGTTATGCCTGATCGATATAGAATACAGAAAACTGTATCTGGATCAGGGATAAGGAACCGCCGGAAAAGGGACAAAGAACAGATGAAGAATTTCGGAAGGCTCTCAGGGGCCTTCCTTTTTTTGATATACTGACCCGACAGTATAAGCCGTGTCTGTGCGGACAGCGGTCAGTTGTTATGAATCCGATCTTTGGTTGTTCTGAACAGAATCTTAAGTTGCAAATCCTTTTCTTTTGTGTTATTCTTTTGCTATAACCATGAAGGAAGGAAGTGGAAGAACGACATGGGTAAAAATAAAGTTAAAGGGGTCATTACCCTGGTACTGGGACTTTTGTGGATCATTGCAGGCCTTATCTGGCTCGTGGTTTCCAAAGAGCCTGACTGGACTGTGGGCGGTATGTGCGGTATAGGTATTACCGATATCGTCTTCAGTATCTTTATGATGTTTCAGCCTACGGAAGAGGACGTCATCGAAAAGCTTAAGCAGTCGGGTTATCCGGGCTTCGGCAGCGATGGCACGGTCTCTGAGGGACCGAAGGAAACCGTTCAGTTTATCGCACCGGAAGAATTATCCGATGAAGCACCTTCGTTTGACCCGGTGACCGGTGAACCCCTGAAAAAATAACATGATCAAGGCCTCTTTACTTTCTGAAGGGGCCTTTTTGGTTTTATAAACAGCCATTCAGATTTTTTTAAGAACAGCTTGTTTTCAGATTGTTTTTATCTCTGATTGTTTTTAAATCTCTGGATAAAAAAGAAATATAACGGCAGTTCTACGGACTGCTGACAACAATGAGGAAGGAGCATTATGAAGTACGAAAAACTGTTTACTCCGGTAAAGATCGGTTCTCTGGAACTGAAAAACCGCTATGCCATGGCGCCGATGGGGCCTCTCGGCCTGTCGGATTCGGAAGGCGGCTGGAATCAGCGGGGGATCGATTATTATACCGAAAGAGCTAAAGGCGGCACTGGACTGATCATCACCGGCGTGACCTTCTCGGACTGCGAAGTAGAGACCCAGTCCATGCCCAACGTACCCAATTCCACCTATAATCCGGTGCACTTTGTCAGAACGTCCCGGGAAATGACGGAGCGGGTCCATGCCTACGGTGCAAAGATATTTCTTCAGATGTCCGGCGGTTTCGGCCGTGTGACCATTCCCACCAACCTGGGCGAGTTCCCGCCGGTATCTGCATCGGCGATCCCCCACAGATGGCTGGATAAGATCTGCCGTCCCCTTGAAAAGGAAGAGATCAGAAGCATCGTCAGGTCCTTCGGAGAGGGTGCCTATAATGCCAAGCGGGCAGGCTTCGACGGCGTGCAGATCCATGCGGTCCATGAGGGCTATCTGATCGACCAGTTCGCCATTTCCTTCTTTAATCATCGCGATGATGAATACGGCGGATCTCTGGAAAACCGGCTTCGTTTTGCCCGGGAGATTGTGGAGGAGATCAAGAGGCGCTGCGGCGATGACTTCCCGGTGACCCTCCGGTTCTCGTTAAAATCCATGATCAAGGACTTCCGTTCGGGAGCGCTTCCCGGAGAGGAATTTGAAGAGAAGGGCCGTGATATCGAGGAAGGTCTGGAGGCAGCGAAGCTTCTGGAGTCCTATGGTTATGATGCCCTGGATACGGACGCCGGCTCCTACGACTCCTGGTGGTGGTCGCATCCGCCTATGTATCAGGAAAAGGGCCTTTACCGCATCTTCGGCCATCTGGTGAAGGAAGTGGTAAAGATCCCCGTCATGCTGGCCGGCCGTATGGATAATCCCGATATGGCTCTGGAAGCCCTGGAGAACGGTGACTGCGATATCATCGACCTCGGCCGTCCGCTTCTGGCGGATCCGGATTATGTCAACAAGCTCCGTTCCGGAAGAGAAGCCTATATCCGTCCCTGCATTTCCTGCCAGGAAGGCTGCATGGGCCGTATTGCGGAATATTCGGCGCTGAACTGCGCGGTCAACCCCCAGGCCTGCCGTGAACGTTTCGCGGCTTATGAGCCTGTCCTTCAGAAAAAGAAAGTCATGATCGTGGGCGGCGGCGTAGCCGGTCTGGAAGCGGCCAGGGTCCTGGCGCTCCGTGGCCATGAACCGGTGCTTTTCGAAAAAGGACCCGCCCTGGGCGGCAACCTGATCCCCGGCGGCGCACCCTCCTTCAAAGAAGATGACAGAGCCCTGGTCAAATGGTACGAGAACGAACTGGAACGCCTGAAGGTCTGCATCAACCTGAATCATGAAGTCACCCGGGAAGAAGTTCTGGAATGCGGCTATGATGCCGTTATCCTGGCCACCGGTTCCCATCCGAAACGGTTCTCTCTGGGAGACGATGATAAGGTCTATACCGCGGCAGAGGTGCTGACCGGTGAAAAAGATCCCGGAAAGCGCACTGTCGTCGTGGGCGGCGGCCTGGTGGGCTGCGAGACAGCTCTGTACTTAAGAGAGAAGGATGTGGAAGTCACGCTGGCGGAAGCCCTTCCCGATATACTTCTGATGAACGGCCCCCTGTGCCATGCCAACCTGGATATGCTGAAAGCCCTGGTTCCCTTTAAGGGCGTACAGGTTGCCGCAAATGCCTCCGTAAAGAATTTCTCCAACGGCGTTGTTACCGCGGATGTAGCCGGCGAAGAGAAGAAGTTCCTGGCGGATTCCGTGGTACTGGCTGTGGGCTACAGCGAGAATGACGGCCTTTACAGGAGCCTGATGTTCGACGTTCCGGAAATCTACAACCTCGGCGATTCCAAGAAGGTCCAGAACATCATGTATGCCATCTGGGATGCCTTTGAAGTGGCCAATCATATCTGACAATAATATAAAAAAGCGCTGTCCGGATCAGAACAGCGCAGCCGGCCTGAAGCCGGGCAGGATCCGGAGCCGCCAGCCTATGGAAGCACCATATCATCCTGCGGCAGGCGGCTCCTTTTTCAAATCCTTTCAGGGAAACAGCAGAAAAGGAGGCATAGCGAAAATGAGCAAGACGATCGTAGTGATCAACGGAAGCCCCAGAACGGGATGGAATACAGACCTTCTGGTGACAGAAGCGGGAAGAGGCGTGGAAGACGCCGGAGCGGAGATCATCCGCTTTGATCTTTATAAGCTGGAAAAATACACAGGCTGCATGTCCTGCTTCGGCTGCAAGAGAGAAAAGACGCTGGGAAAATGCATCTGGCAGGACGGTCTGACGCCGGTTCTGGAAGCCATCCGGGAAGCGGACGGCCTGATCATCGGGACGCCCAATTACCTGGGAAACATCTCCGCCGGCTTCAGGGCTTTATATGAGCGGCTGATCTTCCAGTATATCACCTACAAAAAGGAAGTCAGAAGCTACAATGACCGGAAGATCCCGGTCTTCCTGATCATGGACAGCAATGCGCCGGACACTTCCTACAGGGAGCTCATGGACAGTTACGGAAAGACCTTTGAATCCTTCATCGGCCCCGTAAAGATCCTGCTTTCCGGCGAGACCCTCCAGGTCAGCGACTACGCGCCGTTCAACTGGACCGCTTTCAACGAAGAACAGCGGAGAGAACGCCGGGAAACGGTATTTCCGGAAGAACTGAAAAAAGCTTACGAGACCGGCCGGGAGATGGTGGGAACAGCGTAAAACACGGGACCCTTAAGATTCCCAGATTCCCCGGCAGCAGGATTTGACCGAAAAAGTGATAGACTTTTTACACCTGATCCTTCTTTTATTGAAGGAGTTTTTGACTATACAGTTTTATGATTATGCGAATCCTTACCCTGTCGTTTGAGCTGAAATACGGTCGTTTAAGTCAGGAATATTGATTTTCTATACATTCTGTGTTAGCGTAACGTTAACGTAATTTTAAAATGAATCGTTAACGAGGTGGCTCTATGAGAAAAAAATGGTTTTTTGCAGGAATCCTTCTGATCCTTCTCGGAGCCTGCGGTTTCGGCATTTTCAAGTGGATCCAGAAGAAGCAGCTGACCTCCAATTTCAAACTGCATGACAGCAACCCTGTCGCAAGGCAGTATCTGGCCCACGAGCATATGGAAGAAATGGATCTTCAGCTTATCAGCAATACGGCCTTCAATTATGCCAGAACAACTGAAGGCAGGCCGATGATCGAGGTCGATCTTCCCTGTGACGTCTGTTACTATAAAGACGAAAACTTAAAAGAACAGGCCTTTGTCCTGAAAAAAGGCACCAGGATCCCTTTCAAGGTATTTGAAAGTTCCCAGGACGATCTGGGAAGGGGGATCTTCAGTCTGCCGACTCATCAGAAAGGGATCCGTTATGTACGGCCGTTTCCCGATACGGTTGACGATGATACGGCGGAAAACTGGTATTATGTCAAAATCTCCGAACTGATGAAAGTTTCCCGGGCCATGGCGGAATCGCCGGGATTTGTTCCCGGGTGGTATGCAGGTGGATCAAAGGAGCTGTTTATCCGGCACGAGGTCCTGTATGTGGACTGTATTTTCTATCTGAGAGGGATGTTTCTGTCTTCAGACCTTACCTTTAAAGACATAAAACCGTTTTTATCGCTGAAACAGTAAGAACGGTAAATGCTTAAAACCTTCCCGCAGACGGGGCCGGTTTTATTATGGGAAGGTGAAAAACGTGGGAAGACCGGTTCCCGGAAAGCATAATAAAAAGATCGGAAAACAGCACCCGTACAGGGGTAATAAGTTGCCCCCGGGAAGGACACTGAAAGGTGAAACCTGCCTGGGGGCATTTCTGTGGATAGATATAGATAAGGTTAGGTGAAGTAAAGGAAAGATGATCCTGTGCCTGACAGACTTCAGGAATGCCGGCGGTGCCTTAACAGATATTCGGGGTCATCGGTCTCGTCAAGGCTCACTTCAGCTGAAAGCAGTATGTTTTCTGATGCTGAAGCAGAGTATTCCCGGGGACTTATCCCGGTTACCTGCCGGAACTTGCGGGAGAAATAATAGGGATCCGTGAAGCCGGAGTTTTCCGCGATCTCCGCGATATTCCGGATCCCCCGGTACTGCTTTAAAAGCTGCTTTGCGTGCTCTATCCGGAGCCGGGTAAAGTATTCCACCGGCGTGCAGCCGAGAGTCCGGCGGCAGACTTTCCGGAAATAGCTTTCACTGTAGCCCAGGAGCGATACGGCGTCGGAAGCCCTAAAGGAAGGGTCCGATAAACGGGAGAGCAGCAGGCTCTTGAACTGTTCGATCATTTCCCGGTTCGGAGACGGTTCTTCGTGGCTGATCCGGACCAGGATCTGCCAGATGACGTCGCCTATGGCGTTGATGATCTCCCGAGCATTCGGCTCGTTTTTGAGCTGGGTATTATAGGCAAAACGAAACATCTGAAGAAGGGAATGGTCGGGTTCGTCTTCAAAGACCAGCTGTCCGGCTTTTCCGGGCAGCATCATATCGGAGACGAACATGCAGCCGTCTTTGAATCCGTTTTCCGCTGTTTTTTTATGAGGCGTCCAGGGCGGGATCAGAAAGACGGTTCCCTCCTGAAAAGGATAGAACCGGTCCTTCAGCTGCATGGTGCCGGTGCCTTCCAGACTGAAGATGATCTCCCAGAACCGGTGCTGGTGCAGGGGATAGTCTGTATAGGTTTTCAGGGATTCCGATACGAACGTGATATCCATGGTCATTTTCCTCGGGGTGAATGGATGATGCGGGGTCTGTTTAACCTGTGTTCAGGCTGAGGGGTAAAAGATC
>JAFRVX010000064.1 GCA_017438305.1 Lachnospiraceae bacterium
ATCCAGGTACGGATAGAGGAAGTCAGCATACTCATTGCCGACCCCTTCGCAGCCCGGCTTATCCGGGAAGATGAGTTTGCCGTCCTTATCCACCAGTTCCAGGCTCCAGACCCAGCTTTCATACATATCCATGGGTTCATGGGGCCACAGGACAGTACCGTCCTCATCCACCACATTCTCACCGTTTTCTTCAATGAAGGCAGCCATGGCATCGGGATTGGCCTCCAGGTTCAGGGTGATATAGGTCATCAGGGGCGAGAAGGCTGCTTCCGAGACTTTGGCGGTCACTTCCGGCAATACCATTTCCTTGTTGGGATGGTATGTCTTTACTTTGGCCTGGATATCCCCGGCATCGTAGGTGAAGGTGATCATTCCTTTTTCAGGCTTTTTACTGTTGCCGTTTTCATCACGATCCCTGGGAAATCTGGCCTGGCTGGTATCTCCGATGGGAAGGCTGATCTCAATGGGCCCATTCACAATGACACCGTTGTTGTTCATTCGCCAGACCAGAGTGCAGATGATCTCGCCGGGAACCATTGTTCCCTCCATACCCTGCTCGGATCCTCCAGGTGCATTCACTTCCAGTCCGTTGATCCAGATGGAATCGTACCACCAGCCCACGTGATGGGCTGTCATGGCATCATACATTTCTTCTTCGCCCCAGCCCGGAATAAAGGCATCCGGATCGCCGCCGGCTTCTTCCAGGTAGTCTTCCGGTATATTATCGCCATATTCCTCCCGGTAGGTAACGCCGAAATGCTTATCCACATCCGGGATCTGGTATTTGTACTGCATCATCAGGGTCCGGCCGTCATAACCCACTTCCTGGATGGAGATCTCCACATCATTTACGGTTTCCGTATAGACATCCCGCTGCATGATGCTGTCTGCGTTTACCGGCGATTTGCCGGTGAGGTAGGAGAGGGAAATCCGCTCAAACAGATGCCACTGGGTCGCCGCAAAAGCGATGGCACCGAGAGCCAGGATCAGCGCGATGGCGATGACCAGCGTGCGGCGGCTGAACCGGCCTGCGGTTCTGATCGCCTGTTTTGTACTTTCTTTCATCTGTGCCTCCTGCGTCACGATGTTTTCCAGGGTCATTTCCACCCTGTTGTGGAAATGCTCCGGGACTTCGGGGGTTACAGATGCCAGTCTGTTTTTAAATTCATTGATCTTCATTTATTCCGCCTCCTCTTCCAGCTCAACGAGGAGAGCTTTGCCTATCTGTTTCCGTGCGCTTCTCATACGGGTCTTGACGGTGCTTTCCGGTATACCCAGGGTGTTCGCCAGATCCTGTATGGAGTAGCCGTCCACATAATGAAGCGTGATGAGCAGGCTGAGCTCAGGCTTCAGCTTGCTGACCGCTTCCAGCACGGGAGCATCCGGTTCGGGAGCATTTGCTTCCTGTGCCACGGCTTCCTCCAGGGGACAGAAGTTCCATTTTTTGCGCTTACGCAGGAGATCCTTGCACTGGTTTGTAAGAATACGGGACATCCAGGGCCTGAACTGCTTCAGGTCCCGCAGGGACTCCCGTTTCTCCCAGGCTTTGATCAATGCATCCTGTACCGCATCCTCAACATCCGCGTTGCTGCCCATGTAGGACCAGGCGATGCGGTATAACAACTTCTCGATCCGCCTGATTTCCGCTTGAAACATCAAAGCATCCACGACATCGTTTCCCCTTCAAAATATTCGGTCGGCGCGTCCGCTTTCCGAAGAAGCGTCCTGTACAGCGCTGATTACAGGTTCCGATTATAAGACGAATGGGAGGATAAAAAAGTTTTCCTTTGAAAACTTTTTTATCAATGAACAATTATATACTGCGGACAAAGTCCTACTTAAAACTTAAAACTGAAGACTGAAAAATGAATAATGATGGAAAAAAACAGCACTTTACGTGCTGTTTTCATGAATCAATTCAGATCTCTCCACGCGGTCGCAGGCGACCTTGGTCGAGATGACATTTAAAAATGTCAGTTTAGAGTGAAGAGTGATGAGTTAAGAGTTAAGAGTGAAAAGTGAAGAAATGCCGAACGAAGAAAACTTCGTTCGGCAGTGAAGAGTTTTCAGTGAAAAGTGAAGAGTGAACAGTGAAGAGTGAAGAGTTGCTGAACGAAGAAGGCTTCGTTCAGCAGTGAAGAGTTCTGATTGTCGGATATCAATATCCGACAATCAGGCCCTCACGCTCAGCATAGAAGCTGTCGAGGCCGCGGGTGGCCTGCACCAGGACTTCAATGCCTGTATGGGCCGCTTCCAGGGCCTTCTTCAGGGCTTCGGCGTCCTTCAGGTTCTGGCAGTGGCTGATGACGATCTGTTTTCCGGCAATGCCGACCTTGCTGATCTCTTCCACCAGGAAGCGCACCATGCTCTTGCTGCCGCGGGCTTTGCCGCGGATGACGATCTCGCCCTTTTCATCGCCCATGCCGATGCCCCAGAAGCCCAGGTGGCCGGCGATGAAGCCGATCAGGCGGCTTACCCGGCCGCTCTTGATCAGGTTATGATAGGAGATCAGCGCGAAGCTGGTATGGATCCGGTCTGCTGTCTCATTCAGGTCCTTCTCGATCTCCTCAAAGGACTTTCCCTCCAGGATCAGATCCCGGGCACGCCAGATCAGCATGGACACTTCGGGACCGGTGGCCTTGGTATCGATGACGGCGATCTGCTTGTCCGGCTCGTCTTCCAGGACCATGTTCCGGCCGATCAGGGCGCTGTTATAGCAGCCGCTCAGGGCGCCGGAAATGGTGAAGGCGATGACCGGGCCGGGAACGGAAAACTTCTCCCGCCAGGCTTCCGGGGAAGGACAGGCGGTCTGTGCCATTTCAGAGTGGGTTTCATTTGCTTCCAGCATACCGCCCACGTTCATGTTTTCATCGTCTACATATTCTTTGCCGCCGATCCGGATGGTAAAGGGGATCGTCGCAAAATCCATTTTGCCTTCTGTGCTCTCCAGTTCATAAAGGTCACAGCTTGAGTCTGATACCAGATGCCACATAACCCAGATATCTCCCTTCGGTATTACGGTTTAAAACCGGGGCGCTTCAAACACGGGTGTTTCCACCTCGGGCATAGCGCTGAAATCGATCGGTTCTCCGTTCAGGTCCTTCGCCTTGCTGTTCGGAACAGCTTTTTTATCCTTCAGGATGAAAAGGGGATCTTTCGCGATGAACACATATTCCTCATAGTCGAAGAAGTCACCGAAACTCAGCACCCAGATCCGGGCGCCTTTAGCCTTCTTCGTGTCCGCTTCCTCCACCGGCGGCAGATCCGTCATGGTGGCGTAGCTCATGGCAGCTTTTGAAATGGAGCGGTATTTTTCCGTGATCACTTCATCATAGCTGATGGGGTCATAACAGTTTTCCCGCAGGATCAGCTTGGCGCGGTCATCCGCGTCCAGCGCCTCGCTGCGCAGGGTAAAGGCGGTATCATCCGTGCGGCATTCCAGGCCGGTCAGCTTTCCGTCCGGGGAGAAGCCGGCATCCAGCACATAACCGCCGAAGCCCGCCTGGCGCCAGCTGACCATGCAGCTTTCCGTCTTTCCGTCTTCGCCGAAGGTTACCGTGCGGACAAAGCGGTCTTTTGTATCTTCCACGGTACGGGTTTCACTGATCAGGGTGCCGTCTTCCCGGAAGGTGTATTCCGCATTGGCTCCGTCCGCGTCATCTGAAAGGGAGGCACGCGCAAACTCCAGCGGACCGTTCCAGGTGTTGTATTCCTGGGTCAGGCCTGTATCCCCGCCCCAGTAGATATAGACATTGAAAATACTGTCTTCGTTGCCGGTGCGGTGGGCATCAGCGGAATCTGTGTTTTTCCTGGAGAAAATGGTGTTTTCCACTGCGTCCACAAAATTGATCTCCGTAACCACCAGTTTCGGAACTTCCCGATCCAGCTTCAGGGTCAGGCGGCCGGTGTCGCTGACGGAGAACTCTGTCACACGGGCAGGCTCCGGGAGGCCTTCCGGCAGGGCGACGGCTGATGCCTTCGCGGGGATCTTTTTCAGCTCTTCAGGCAGAATATATCCGTTCTTCGGACTGCTTGCGGCATGGGCACCAGCCAGGGGCAGAAGCACCAGCATGACCGCACACAGCAGGGTAAGCGCTCGCTTCATATCCGGCATCTCCTTTCACGGTGTGTGCGTAAAAGAACAATCATCCTATTATACGCCTTCCGGACATTCATTTGCAAACCATCCAGGGAGTTTCCTTCGTCCTTTTTGTGTTTGCCAAAACAGAAAACGGACGGGAGGTTCACAGGGAACATCCCGTCCGGAAAGAACGTTTTACAGGTTAACAAAGTTGACCAGGTTTTCCCGGGGCGCCTTGGCCCGTTCGCACTTCA
>JAFRVX010000065.1 GCA_017438305.1 Lachnospiraceae bacterium
CGACGCGACGAAGATCACCGTGGTCAAGGGCTACGACGATTCCAACGGTCTCGATTCTTATTTCCTTTCCGAAGAAGACCAGAAAAAGATCGCAGAGAGGTACGGGGACAAGGTCGAGTACGCTTCGGTCGAGACGGTGTCGTTCGATAAGAACGGAAAACAGCTGGGAAGCCCTGTCAGAAGGAACTGCATCAGGACGAACGGCGGAAGATGGTACGTCAGAGACTATGAGATCAGGTTCTGACATACATTTCCAGGAAGGAGAAAAGCATGAGCAGCGAGAACAATGTCAACACTGCGGCCCAGGGAGCTGCGGAACAGACCGATTCCAAACTGTGGGAAAACATCGATGCCGCCACGGTCAACAAGGAGTTCTTAAAGTTGGGAGACAGTCTCACGGGCCTTGCCGCTGAGATGGAAAAACTGGCAAAGGACGCGTCAAACTTTGATAAGGCAAAGGATGCACTGGAAAAAGTCCGCGACAAGGATCTGAGTTCATCCGGCTGGCTGAGTTCATTTATCAGCGAAAATACCAGCGCATTTCCGGGCCTGAACGGCAACGGCTCCAGAAAGGCTTCCAGACCCGACTGGTACTATATGCTGCTGCCGGACAAACGGAAAAAGTATGATGATATCGTGGATTATATGGACGATGCGATCAAGATCCAGTCCTTCTTCAGGCCTTTTGTGAAGGTCTTAAGCGGGATCCCGCTGAAGGATACCTTCCGGATCTTTGCGATCATCAGGAATATGAAGAGCAGGGGGTGGACCGAAGGCGAGTATCAGCTGATCAATAAGGACATCGAATCCGTGAACGAACTGCTGAAACAGGGCTTCGGCACGCTGAACAGCAAGGCTGTGTTATCCGAGAGGTTCTATCAGGAGAATATTTCCAGGATGGATTCTCCGAAGATGAAGGAAGGCTATATCAAACAGCGGCAGGAAGATTACCTGAACATCATCAAGCAGTACGAGATCTTCAAGAGCTTAAGGTATAAAGGAAACGGCAGATACTACATCTTCGGCGACAGGATCGCAAGTGCGAAGACGCTTGATGCCTACATGGGGAAGATCGTCATGGGCAAGGACCTGGGCGACAGGCTCAATACGGTCCTGGCCAACGCAGACAATCTGCAGAAATCGCTGATGGCCAACATCGTATTACATACCAGCGCAGGCCAGGCTCTGCACAGGGATTTGCTCAAATCGCTCGTTACCATCCAGTATCACCTGATCTGCAGCAACGAAGAGTTTACGAAGTTCAGGAAGGGAGACAGCGAGGCACCTTACTGCTATATGAAGTGTCCGAAGGCGGCGGAGCAGGCTGCAGGCTATTTCGGATTCGCGCCTGCCTGGGGCGACTCCTGGGATAAAGGCACAGGGTATTACGAGATCTACCGGAAAATACTCTTTGCCATCATGGAGCAGAGCAGAGATTTTACCTACGTACACGGCAGGGTGCATTGACGGCTCTTCAGTTTTTCGGGTAATTTTATTCCGCAGGCTCTTTACAAAAATCGACGGGTTTGATATACTAATCTGCGTGCCGGTTCGCCGGGGCGTGGCTCAGTTTGGTAGAGCGCCTGAATGGGGTTCAGGAGGCCGCAAGTTCGATTCTTGTCGCTCCGATGTCAGAGGCATAAAAGCAGGATATAGCCAGGACCCGTAAGGGTTCTGGCTGCTTTTTGTCTCACAGAGGCCGGGACAGGCAGACTGCAGGTGAAACACAGGATGAAGAATTACAAGTTTGAATTGAGTTACGACGGGACGCGGTATTACGGCTGGGAAAAGCAACCGAATGTCGAAACGATCCAGGGAAAACTGGAGGCGGTGCTGTCGAAGATGACACAGAAGCCCGTGGAAGTGCTCGGAGCCGGCAGGACGGACGCCGGCGTCCACGCGCGTGCCATGATCGCAAGCGTTCACATGGAGACGGAGAAGACGCCGGAAGAGATCCTGGCCTATATGAACCGTTATCTTCCGGAAGATATCTGCGTCAATGACGTGAAGATCGCCTCGGACCGCTTTCACGCGCGCTACAGCGCAGTGGGAAAGCTTTACGTTTATACCTGTTATTCCGGCGTCCTGAAGCCGGTATTCAACCGGAAATACGTGACGGTCCTTGATTATCAGCCGGACGCAGCGAAAATGCGGGAAGCGGCGGCTTTTCTTCAGGGGGAGCATGATTTTACGTCATTCTGCGGAAATACGCACATGAAGAAGTCCGCAATACGGGTGATCGACAGCATTGAGATCGTTGAAAAACGCGGCTATATCACCTTCCGGTTCCACGGAACGGGGTTTCTGCAGAACCAGGTGCGGATCATGGTCGGGACGCTTCTGGAGATCGGCCGCGGAAAGATCGAAGCTGCTGAGATGAAACGGATCCTGGAAGGGCGGGACCGGAAACTCTCCGGACCGGTGGCGCCAGCCCGCGGACTGGTCCTTGAACGAGTGGATTATTGAAGAAAAACAACGCAGTTTGAAAGAGGTGTGGAAAATTTCTTGAAAAAGAAGTTGACACCTCTTTTTTCTTGTGTTACAGTGTTAGATGCACTATTGTGCGAAATAGGCCATTTATGCCCTTTTTTCGGCGAAAAACAGCGTATTTCGTAGGTTTTTGCACTATTTTGAACAGGAGTGGTTAAAGTGGAAAAGAACAGAATTCATCCCATTAAGTCCGGTAAAAATCAGCGTATGACTTTTGCCCGTCAGGAAGATGTCCTGGAAATGCCCAACCTGATCGAAGTCCAGAAGGGATCCTATGAGTGGTTCCTGACAGACGGCCTGAAGGAGGTCTTTGAGGATATTTCTCCTATTGGTGAAGCGTTCTCCCAGCTTTCGCTCGAGTTCGGTGATTTCCGCCTCTGCAGAGACGAGATCAAGTATTCGATCGAAGAATGCAAGGAGCGTGACGCGACATATGCTGCGCCGTTGAAGGTGACTGTCCGCTTATATAATAAAGCGAACGGCGAGATCAAAGACCATGAGATCTTCATGGGCGATCTTCCTTTAATGACTGACACCGGCTCCTTCGTCATTAACGGCGCAGAGCGAGTCATTGTCAGCCAGATCGTTCGTTCCCCCGGTATCTATTTTGACATCGATCACGATAAGATCGGTAAGGAATTATATACGTCCCAGGTCATCCCGAACCGCGGTGCATGGCTGGAGTATGAGACCGATTCCAATGATATTTTCTACGTCCGTGTAGACCGTATCGGCAAAGTTCCGGTAACGGTTCTTGTTCGCGCGCTCGGCTACGGGACGAACCAGGAGATCCTGGACCTGTTTGGCGAGGAGCCGAAGATCACAGCCACCCTGACGAAAGACAGAACGAAGAACTATACGGAAGGCATGCTTGAACTCTATAAGAAGATCCGCCCGGGCGAGCCGCTGGCGATCGATTCCGCGGAATCCCTGATCAACGGCATGCTGTTCGACGTCCGCAGATATGATCTGGCGCATGTCGGCCGTTATAAGTTCAATAAGAAGCTTAATTTCCGTTACCGTCTGGCAGGCCAGAAGCTTGCAGAGGACGTTGTCGATCAGACGACGGGCGAGATCCTGGCGGAAGCCGGGACGGTCTGCGACCGCGGCCTGGGTCAGAAGATCCAGAACAGCGGCGTGGAGTACGTCTTCGTCGAGACGGCTGAAGGCCGCAAGGTCAAGGTCCTTTCTTCCCGTATGGTCGAAGCGGACGAGTATCTGCCGTTCGGCTACACCTGTGAAGAACTTGGCATTAAGGAAATGGTCTACTTCCCGGTCCTGCAGGAGGTCCTCGAGACTGAATGCACGAAGGAAGAGTTTAAGGTCCTGATCCATAAGAGGATGCGCGATCTCGTTCCGAACCATATCATGAAGGAAGAGATTATCGCATCGATCAACTACCTGCTGGGTCTGGAATACGGCATCGGCAAGAAGGACGATATCGACCATCTGGGCAACCGCCGTATCCGTGCGGTCGGCGAACTGCTGCAGAACCAGTACCGTATCGGCATGAGCCATATGGAGCGTGTCGTGCGTGAACGTATGGCGACACAGGATCTGGAAGGCGTGACGCCGCAGTCCCTGATCAATATCAAGCCGGTGACGGCTGTCGTCAAGGAGTTCTTCGGCTCCTCGCAGCTGTCCCAGTTCATGGACCAGGTAAACCCCCTGGCCGAACTGACCAACAAGAGACGTATTTCCGCTCTGGGACCCGGCGGTCTGACCCGTGAGAGA
>JAFRVX010000066.1 GCA_017438305.1 Lachnospiraceae bacterium
CTCTGCCGGAATTCGGCGTGGAGACCACCTTCGTGGACATCCACAACCTGGAAGAAGTGAAAAACGCGATCCGGCCGAATACCAAGGCTGTCTTTATCGAGACCCTGGGAAATCCCAACAGCGATATTCCGGATATCGATGCCATCGCGGAGATCGCCCTCGCCCATAATATTCCCCTGGTGATCGACAACACCTTCGGTACCCCCTATCTAATCCGGCCCATCGAACACGGCGCGGACATCGTGGTCCATTCGGCGACGAAATTCCTGGGCGGCCACGGCACGACCCTGGGCGGCATCATCGTGGATTCCGGCAAATTTGACTGGCTGGCGAACGCAGACCGTTACGCTCCCATTGCCAAACCAAATCCCAGCTATCACGGCATCTCCTTCGCCGAGGCTGTGGGTCCCGCTGCCTTTGTCACCTATATCCGGGCCATCCTCCTGAGGGATACCGGCGCAGCCATCTCCCCCTTCAACGCTTTCCTGCTGCTGCAGGGCGTTGAGACCCTTTCCCTCCGCCTGGAGCGCCATGCGGAGAACGCGAAGAAGGTTGTGGAATATCTGGCCAAACATCCGCTGGTGGAGAAGGTCAATCATCCTTCCCTTCCGGATCATCCGGAGCACGCTCTTTATGAGAAGTACTTCCCGAACGGCGGCGCTTCCATTTTCACCTTTGATATCAAGGGCGGTCAGAAAGAGGCCCACGCTTTCATCGATGCGCTGGAGATCTTCTCGCTTCTTGCCAACGTGGCTGACGTGAAGTCCCTGGTCATCCATCCGGCCACCACCACCCACTCCCAGCTTTCCGAAGAGGAGCTGAACGACCAGAACATCCACCAGAACACCATCCGTCTTTCCATCGGAACGGAACACATCGACGACATTATCGCCGACCTTGAAAAAGGCTTCGCAGCCCTCGGATGAGATCCTGAGCCTCAGGATCCTGCACCAGGAATTTCTGGCCTCTGGCCCCGGCCTCTAAGCCTGGATTCTGAGCCTCAGCGCCTGGGTTCTGAGCCATAACTTTTTTGCCATAATGCCTATTCTCCTTCATTCACAGAAAAACGCCGATACCCCCAAAAAGGTATCGGCGCTTTTTGCTGATAAATATGAGTTTTTACATTTAGTTCAGCCCGTTTTGAGGGGGCCTTCCGTTTTCCGTCCCGGCTTATTCTACCAGTCCGGTTTCCTTCATGTTGTAATAACCGGCCTGAGCGGTAGCCAGCGGATCCAGGTTGTACATGAAATCCTGCTCGATGATGGCGTAATCGATGCCCATATCCAGCGCCTTCTGAAGGACGCCCTTCAGGTTCAGATGGCCGGTGCCGGGAGTGGTGAATCTGGGCATCACGATAGTCCTCTTCGGACGTACCTGCTCGACGCCGCCGTCCTGGAAATCCTTGATGTGGACCGCACAGAGCCTGTCGCCCAGCTGGTTCATGACCTGGACCGGATCGAAGCCGGCATAGGTGCACCAGCCGGTGTCCAGTTCGAATTTCAGCTCATCGGAATAAGCGGCCATCAGGTAGTAATAGGGAACGCCCTTGTAGCACTGCAGGAATTCTTCGTCATGATTGTGGAAAGCCACCTTAACGCCTTCCTTCTTTAAGGCGACGGCTGCTCTTTCCAGTCTTTCCACTTCTGCCATAGCTTCGTCATAAGCCAGAGGCTCGTCCAGCCGGCCGAACCGGTACTGGGCCACGGTGGAAACCATGGAAGTCGCGCGGTCAACACCCAGACGATGAGCCTGCTCGGCAATGGCTTTCACGTCGTATTCGCCGTCGGGACCGGCCATCATGAACGCGGTCAGGGGCTCCATTCCTACTTCGCGGAGTTTCGCCAGCGCCTGCTCTTCGGTGTATTTCGCCTTTCCGGTCGCCATGTCACGGCCCTGGGCCATCATGACCACCTCATAGCCTTTGTAGCCCATAGCCGCCAGCTTTTCCAGGGCTTCAAAAGGATCCATATCCTTCGGCATAAAACCTGTTGCGATAAGACCTGCTTTTAATTTTGCCATACTGATTTTCTCCTTTTCTTTTTTATTGCAAAGCCGTATTTCAAAAGGATATCTGATGTACCGCTGTCCGATGCAGCACCGTCCCCTGTACCGCTCGATATTTCCTTCCTCCGGCGGCTTCAGTCCTGTGATGTTTTTTTCTATTTCGTCAAGGCCTGGAATTTGCCTCTTCAGTGCCTTACAGTTCCAGCGTTTCAATCGCTTTCTCTTCCACCGGAAGGCTCTTTTTATAGCGGGCGACGTATTCACGGAACCCCTGAATATCGCTTTCATCCGCCATGATCCGGCTTACCGGTGCGTCTTTGAAGACCCGGTTATCCAGGAATTCTTCCAGAGACTCGTCATCTTTCTTTGCGATCATGTAGAGGGCCAGCAGCGCCATGCCGTAGGGGCCGCCTTCACCGGCCGTTTCCATCAGAAGGACCGGCGCCTCCGCCGCGGCGGACAGGAAGCGATTGCCCACGCCCGGTGTTTTAAAGAATCCGCCATGGCCGTAGAGCTTGTCCACCCGGACCTTTTCTTCACCGATCAGGATATCCAGGCCGATCTTTAACGTGGAAAGGGCGGACATCATATGGGACCGCATCACGTTGGCCAGCGTAAAGGATGCTTCCGGTGTTCTTAAAAACACCGGCCGGCCTTCGTTCAGATCCGTAACGCCTTCTCCGGAATAATAGTTATAGTTCAGCAGGCCGCCGGCATCGGGGTCTCCTTCCAGCGCTTTCTTAAACAGCAGCGTAAACAATTCGCCGCTGCTCATGGGCTTTCCGATGGCGGAAGCAAATTCCGAAAACAGTGAAACCCAGGCGTTGATGTCCGTCGTGCAGTTGTTGCAGTGCACCATGGCCACCGGCGCTCCGGAGGGCGTGGTCACCATGTCGATCTCCCGGTGGACCCCCATCTCATGATCGGTAACGATCATGGCGAAGTCCGATGTTCCCGCGGACACATTGCCGGTATAGACACGTACGGAATTCGTAGCCGTCATGCCGGTCCCCGCATCCCCTTCGCAGGGCGCCAGGGGAATACCGGCTTCCAGATCCCTTTCCGGATCCAGGAAACGCGCGCCCTCCGCGGTAAGCTGTCCGGCCTCTTCGCCCGCCAGTTTTATTTCGGGAAGGATCTCTTTAAGCTTCCAGGGATAGTTCTTTTCCTCAACCAGTTCGTCGAAGCGCTCAAGAAAAGCCTCGTTATAGGAAAACGTGCTGCTGTCGATGGGGAACATTCCGGAGGCTTCTCCGATACCCATGTTCTTTTCACCGGTCAGTCGGAGATGGACCATGCCGGCAAGGGTCGTCAGATAGGCAATATCCTTAACGTGAGGCTCATCGTTCAAAACCGCCTGATACAGATGCGCGATGGACCAGCGCTGCGGAATATTGAAATTAAAGCGCTCCGTCAGGATCTCCGCGGCTTCTCCCGTAATGGTATTCCGCCAGGTCCTGAAGGCGGTAAGCAGCCGGCCATCCTTATCCAGCGGCACATAGCCGTGCATCATGCCGGAAATGCCTATGGCTCCCACCTTTTTCAAGGTGATGCCGTAACGGTTTTTCACATCCTCCTTAAGCGCCTTGTAACAGGCACGGATGCCCTCTTCTATCTCTTTCTCCGAATAAGTCCAGATCCCGTTCTCCAGCCGGTTTGCCCAGACGTGGTCGCCCTGGGCCAGGACTTCAAAAGATTCATCTGTCAGAACAGCCTTGATCCTGGTGGACCCCAGTTCCAGACCGATGACTGATTTTTCAGGATCCATTTTTTCCTCCTGCATCTGTTAAGAGCAGCGATGTCCCTGCTGCTGATTCATTTTTTTACCGTAGTACAGTTCTCTCAGACAGCTTTATTCTGAAATACGACTTTTCAGGAAAACGGTTTCTCGAATACGTTTTTCGGAACTGAAGTTTTCAAATACGCTGTTTCAGAAAAGCCGTTTCCCAAACAGGTTTTCAGGAAAGCTTTTCTCCCATGGCAGCGATCTCTTCCATGGAAGGCTCCAGGGGCTTCCAGAGTCCGATGACGCCGTCATTATCATACCGCGGGATCACGTGGATATGCAGATGCATGACGGACTGTCCGGCTGCGGTCCCGTTGTTCTGAAGAACGTTAAAGCCATCGGCCGAAAGCCGCTCTTTCTGACGCTCTCCGACAATAGACGCCACTTTGAACAGATGGCCTAAAAGCGCCTCATCCGTGTTGTCCGTAATATCGTTATGATGTTCTTTGGGAATGATGAGCGTGTGGCCCATCGCCGCGGGATTGATGTCAAGAGTGGCTATGCAGATGTCGTCTTCATAGATCCTGGTTGAAGGGATCTCCCCTTTGACTATTTTGCAGAAAATACAATTATCCATGTGTTTCTCCTTGATAAAATACGGGTCTTTCGAAGGCCTTTCTCGACCTTCGTCGGTTTTTTATTATTATACACACTCACGTCCTGACATTCAAGAAAAAAAGCCGGCGGAAACGCCGGCCCGGATCCCTGAATAACGGTCCCTCCGGGGAAGATCCGCTGTTAAGAATCCCTTTTCCTTTATCTATTCTCCAAACAACTTTGGCCTTTGATACTTTTTCTGTCCTTTGAACTGTTTTGTCCTCTGAATTGTTTTGTCCTCTGAACGATATCTCCCCTCGGTATTCTGTCTGTCTTCTGCACTGTTTTGTCCTCGGTACGATATCTGTTCTCTATACTTTAACTGATAATCCAGGAGAAACCTCTGTCTCTTTGCCTGGAGCAATCCAGAGCAGCCCGGAGCCGTTCACTTCAATAACAGCCAGATGATCAGAAGCACGACAACGATTATCGCCAGGATCTCCAGTCGAATCTTTCCTGAATTATCCGCCAGGACAGACTCCCCGGCGGCTTTCTTTCCGCTGCCTCCTTTTTGGGTGTCATCCTTCCGGGGCTCTTCCCGCCAGGCACCCTCTCTTCGAGCATCTCCCTTTCCCGTGCTTCTCCTCCCGATGCTTCTTCCATCGGTTAGGTCTTCATAGCCTGCTTCTATTGTATCGGAATCCTCGGAAGTCCATGCCATATCGGAACGGCCGGCACTGTTCCTGGCTTTCTTCCACTTCTGAAAAGGAGATTCCTGGCTTCTGGAAGAAAGGCCCAGTTCCCGGCTGATCTTCTCTTTTCCGCTGAATCCTTCTGTTCCCTCATTCTGATCCCCGGCAGTGTCCTCTCCAAAGCTTTGCTGATATCTCCGGTCCCGATGATATTCTTCACCGGAAACCACGGTCTCTCCTCTATCCTGCCGATAATGACTATTACCCGGCTGGGATGAACCGGCAGATGAACGGCTGAATGAACTGCCTTCGGACCGATAGGGGCTGCTGCCGGAAGGATATAGACCGGTGCCGAACCGATATGGACTGCTTCCGGAACGGGACGAACCGTTATCCGTACGGAAAGATCCGTCCGGACCGCTGCCCGCCTGGGATGCAGAGACTGCAGCATAAAATTCACCATCTCCCGCTTCCTGATACAGGAGGTTTCTCTCCTCGTTCTTTCTCTCCCTCCAGAATTCCGCCAGGGTTTTCATGGTGACATTTTCTTCCCTGGATTTCCGGTAAAGGCCGTACAGCAGAAGCACCGAAGGCTCATCGTTCGGGTCCATTACCTTAACAAAGAACTCCATCAGTTCCTGAAGAGACTGCTGAAAAGAGCTTTTCTTCCCGGGATAGTAGCAGAAATATAAACTGCCCGTTTCCTTTCTGACGAAAACGGTTTCCGGATCAAGCTCCAGCCGGTCGGGAGAGAGCATGTATTCATAGAAAACGTCCGACAGATGCTCCAGCGCAAAGATCACACTGTACAGATAATCCGTATCATCCTCCTCGGTACAGCTTTTCAGAGAAGACAGTCCGGAAATAAAATAATCATACTGAACAGTTTTTCCCGTCTCCTCCATATGGAAGACCAGCAGTCCCTCCGGCTTGTTGTGATTGATCATCCGGATCTCATACATATTTTCGGGAACCGATTCATCCTCCAGTCTGAGATACCGGCTTCTGCCATCGTCAAGAATCTGTTTTTCCATCCTTATTTTGAAACCACTCCTTTCGCAAGTCTTACCATTTCCGACGGTGAAAAGATCACCTTACGCCTGATTTCAGGGCCGGTTCCGTTTCCCGAAAAGCCGGAAACACCGGGCAGGCTGAAATCACGGATCCGGAATTCGCCTTCATAAGAGAGGCGTATCTTTCCCGATTCAAAAGTGCAGGAGGCGTTTTTCAGCTCTCCCGCCAGCATTCGCTCCCGGACCCGGCTCTGAAACCGCAGTCCCGCATCTTCCGCCGCTTTTTGCTGTTCCTCCCCCGACGTGCCGGGAAGATTCACGTCAATAAGCCGTGAAACATCCATCCGTCCAGCTTCATCGGCTGGTTCTTCCAGAAGATAGACCGCTTCCCGGGCTTCAAAAAGTGCATTCACCAGAAGGACCGCACGGTCATGAAGTATGACTGCGCCTAAGATCAACACGGCGATGAGAGCCGCTGCCAGGCTGATGATGACAGCAGCCTCCACCGTATAAAAGCCTTCCTTCAAACCTTTCCCGAAGAATCTCTTCCGGTCTGAAGCCGGACTTTTAGCTTTCTGTCCTGATATCATGCTTTTTCACTTTCTGAGGTTTATCTGCCTCGGATCATCTGTCTATCCTCTGTCAGACCCTTCTGATCTGCCGTTGTTTCTCTGTTCCGTTTCCTTCGTCACTTCAACTGCCGCTGCCTTCAACTGCTGCCTCTGCCACTGACCTCTCCCTGATTGCCTTTTTTCTATCATCTACCGGTTCAATTACTGTTGCCGGGCTGCCGTTTTTTTGTCAGTTGCCGTCCCAACTGCTGTTGTCCGGGCTGCCGCCGCTTAACAGCACTTACCCTGCATCCTTCCGTTCTCTCAGTTATCACGTTAACTTAAAAGAAGCTGCAGAAAGGTTCCCGCCGCAAAAAAAGGAGCAAAGGGAAGCCGGAGCCGCAGCGATTCTTTCCGGAAGAGAGCAATAAGGATCCCCATGCATCCCGCCAGAACAAAGGCATAGAGCATAGCCGGGAAGAGTGTTTCGAACCCCTCCCAGATGCCTGCGGCAAAGATCATCAGAACGTCGCCCCTGCCGAATCCCTTTGAAACGGCTGAGATAAGGTATAGGACCGCTGCCGGGAAGACGGAAGAAAAAAAGATCCACCAAAAGGTACTTCCAGAAACGATCCTCCAAAGAAACCCTGGAACGGCCAGGATCAGAAGCGGCACGACCGGCAGCATTCCGGTCCTGATATCCCAGATACTGCAGTAGATCAGCAGGCCTGTAATCACCAGCAGCCTGATCATGGAGCGGATCCTCCCTTTCCGCACTTTTTACAAAGTCTCCGTCCGCCGGTCTGGGAAAGGGGAACGCTGTAAATTGTCCTTTTCAGGCCCGGGCACCGCTTTTTCAGATGATACCGGTTCCCATAGGAGGTGATAAAAACCTCCTGATAGTCGTCCGGTTCCTCTTCTATGCAGAGCTCGCAGGGACGGTATCTGTCTCCGTCCGCATTCCGTCTCTCCTCTGCCAGATACTTCGAAACCTTATTGATGCTGAGGTCCAGATAACGGCAGCCCATTGAAGTATGATAAACCTCTCCGTATTCCGTAATAAAGACGATCTCCTCCTCCGTCAGAGAGGCGTCTTTCTTTCCGGTAAAAGTCCTGTGCACCGACGTCAGTCCGACTGGGATACGGATACCGGGAACCAGGAAAGCCTTCATCAGAAAACCTGCCCGGATATAAAGCGATTTTTCCGCTTCGTCATAGTGGGTACCCAGAAAAGATACGCCGGTTTCTCCGCCCTCAATAAACCGCTCGTCGGCATATTCTCCCGCCTGCTGACGGACAGCTGCCTTAACTGACGCCTCGGAGATCACGGTAAGGGCCAGATCCTCCCCGGCAAGAGCCGCAAGCTCTGCGGATTTTCCGGCATCGTCACTTTCCGTAAGCTTCTCTTTAATGTAATAGCAGCCGGCTATCGTTCTCCCGGCTTCCTCCATACCGGCCTTCAGCTTAAGACAGCTCATCAGGGCCGGAAAAAAAGAATAGAACGCCAGCACAGCCATCAGGAAAACCGGGACGGCAACAGCTGCTTCCAGGCTCAGACTGCCTTCTTTTTTATGTTTTGAAAAAAAGGCAGAAAAGCCGATGCTTTTCCGGAAGTCTTTCAGCGGGTTTCTGTTTTTTGGTTCAGAAGGTGTTGCGTTGTCTTGACTTTCGGGGTTTACGCGGCAAAAAGTGTTTGTGTCCTCTTCAAACTGCTTTTCTGCTTTCGGAAACTTCCGGAAAAACATCTGCCTTACCGCCTTTTCAATAGGATCCGGAGAAATACCCCTGAAACTCGTATTCTGCGTCAGAGAAGTAATCTCTTCTCATAAAAGGGAGCGCTGTAAATAACGGTTTCGCCCTGGCTTTCAGCCTGAACTCCATCGCATATATCTGTGCCGTCATAAAATACACCCTCCCGTTTTTCTGCTGATTATGCTGCACCATGTCCATGGCCCGATAGGAAACATCCTGGAACCGGCCCATGTAAAGAAGAAGCCGCAGATAGTCCCGGTAATCCATGCCTTCTTCCGCATCTTCTTTCAGGGAAACAACGGCTGTTCCCGCAAGGAAGGCCGCTGCATTTTCCAGGGAAATGCTCCATTCCTCCTCCTTTTTCAGCAGCGGGATCTTCTTCCCGGAAAGCAGCAGCTTCATATCGGCAATGGATTCCGCATGGGCCCAGGCGCCTTCGATCAGGATCTGTACGGCGTCCATAACTTCTTTTATCCCCGTCCAGCCGGAAACCATTACCGCCAGCGCTTCCGCCTCTTTCGTCATCTTCTCGCTGCTCATAAGGGTCCCCAGGTTTATCCCTTCCCTTAATACCAGTATCCGGTTCATGACCTTTTTCAGATTGACATTATCCTGATCCTTCCCGAAAAGAATGTACTCCAGTTCATACTGAAGTCCGGGCCGTTCTTCTGTATCCGTAAAGCAGGAAAAATGATCCAGCAGATATTCGTTAAACACTGCTTTCTTCAAAAGATCGGAAAAGAAATCCGTTTCCGCCGCGGCTTCTACGTCGACGGAAACCTTTGAGGGCAGATTTTCGGTATTGATCTGAAAACCCGAAAGACTGCGGTCTTCCGGCATCGCCAGAGCGCTCCAGCCTTTCGCCTTTACTTCCCGGCTCTGGCCGATCAGGCCGGAGGACAGCAGGTCATTATAGGATCCGTTTTCTGATGAATCTTCACCGGTTTCAGACCCTGCATTACTTTCCGGGCTTTCATTTCTTTCTGATCTCTCACTGCTCTCTGATCTTTCACTTCTGTCCGGTCCTTTGCCTTTTTCCATTCTGCTGCTTTTTTCCGTTTCTTCGCTTCTTTCAAGTCCGCTGCCCTTTACTGATCCTTCACGCCGTTCTTCTTCAGTTACTGAAGTTCCTGCTGATGAAGAACCTCCGATCTTTTCCGGCTGCCGGACAGTTTCCTGGTCCCCATTGATCTCTGACTTTCCGGAATCTTCGGAATCTTCCGACTCCTTCGGCATTTCGGGCAGCTCGCCCTTTTCCTCACTGGCCTCCCGGAGATCTTCGCCTTCTTCCAGCACATGAATATCCTGAAGGATCCCTTCCAGAAGCTCCGCGGGTTTATCATATTTGTAAAAATCCAGTGCTGATGTGACAAACATCCGTCCCTGATAATCTGTCGCGAAAACCGCTTCGGAAAGCTCGGCGTCGGCTTCGCTGACCGAAAACAATCCGCTTTCCCTGTGTTCCGTGGTTCCTGATGCATTCCGGAGAAACCAGTCCCTGAACTCCTCTTCAAGACGGTCGTACTGCGTCAGTCCCTGACCGTATCCGCCGTCAAAAAACAGCAGTCCGTACTGCTCCAGCACCGTTCTGTCAAAGCCGGCCCGGACGTTATCCATGGCCGTATGACCACACTGGCGGACCACGAGCCTTAAGCCTTCCGCCCGGACAGATTCCAGAAGCGTCATTGCCAGCATCAGCACCGGAATCATAAGAAGGGCCAGAAAAATGCTGACAGAGCCTTTCAGATATGTTTTTTTACCGAAGCTTTCTTCTCTTAGCCCTATCTGCATCATCCGGCGCCATTCTCCTTAATCAATAGATCTTATTGATGGACTTGTTGATCTCCGCAAAGACCAGGTCCACGATTCCCAGGATCTGGTTTTTGAAGATCAGCACCAGAGCGACCAGAACCACCAAAATGAGGACCACCTCGATGGTATTAATGCCGTCCTCTTCCATGAGCCGGTTCTGTATCCGTACCATAAATTCCTGCATTTTTCTCCTCCTTTCGCTGTTAACCGTTCAGATCGGCCGGTCCGGTTTCCGGCCGGCTGCCGGCTCTCTGACCGCCTTTTTACTTTTTCATTATTTCTTACGCTGAAGGTGCGGGGCCCCGCGTCTTTCGGGGGGTCGGTCGCCGGAACGGCGCCCATAGATGATATGAAAACAGGATAATTTCCTTAAAACTGGCATCGTCGTTTTTTTTTGCCCCGTACC
>JAFRVX010000067.1 GCA_017438305.1 Lachnospiraceae bacterium
CTCCGTTCTGAAGGGCTTCCAGCGTCGGAGCCTGCCGTACGCCGTAGAGGATGGCTTCCTCCGGGGTCTCATTGGCATAGATCTTTTCGTAGGGAATACCCATCTTGTCCATCTGGGCGGCGATGATCTTGCAGTTCGGGCAGGTGGTGGTGGCAAAAAGCTTCAGCACGGTGCCTTCCATCTGAGGGATGTTCTGAACCGGCTGCTCTGTCTCCGTTGCGGGGGCTTCCTGCTTCACTTCGTCCTGAATGATCTCGGCCTTGATCTCCTCGATCTTCTCTTCCGTGCGGTCTTTTCTCCTGCCGCGGATGAGTCTGGAAGAACCGATGTCATAGGTCTTTCTGTCCTTGTATTCCTGGGCCTTGCCGTCGTTCCAGTTCTGCACCGGCCGGTAGTAACCGGTGATCCGGCTGTAGACCTCGGTGACTTCGCCGCACTCCGGACATCTGAACTGCTCTCCCGCAAGATAGCCATGGGTCCGGCAGACGGAATAGGTCGGGGACATGGTGTAATAGGGCAGACGGTAGTTCTCCGCGATCTTGCGGACCAGCTCCGCGGCTGCCTGCCAGCTGGGAAGCTTCTCTCCCAGGAAGGCATGGAAGACGGTGCCGGAGGTGTACAGTGTCTGCAGTTCATCCTGAACGTCAAGGGCGGTAAAGATGTCCTCGGTGTAGCCTACGGGCAGGTGGGATGAGTTGGTATAGTAAGGCGTATCATCGCAGGACTTGGCAGCGGTGATGATGCCGGGGTACAGCTTGACGTCGTGCTTTGCCAGACGGTAGCTGGTGGATTCCGCCGGAGTGGCTTCCAGGTTGAACAGGTCGCCGTACATTTCCTGATAATCGGAAAGGCGGTCTCTCATATGGTTCAGCACTTTCGCGGTGAACTTCTGGGTCTTTTCATGCGTCATGTCGGCTCTCAGCCACTTGGCGTTCAGACCGGCTTCGTTCATGCCCACAAGGCCGATGGTGGAGAAATGGTTGTTGAAGGTTCCCAGATACCGCTTCGTATAGGGATACAGGCCGTTATCCAGGAACTTCGTGATAACGGAACGCTTGGTATCCAGGGAACGGGCGGCGATATCCATCATCCTGTCAAGGCGCTTGAAGAAATCTTCCTCATCCTCGGCAAGGTAGGCGATACGGGGCATGTTGATGGTGACGACGCCCACGGAACCGGTGGATTCGCCGGAGCCGAAGAAGCCGCCGGATTTCTTCCGGAGTTCTCTCAGATCGAGACGCAGGCGGCAGCACATGGAACGAACGTCGGAGGGCTCCATATCCGAATTGATGTAATTCGAGAAATAGGGCGTGCCGTATTTCGCGGTCATTTCAAAGAGCAGCTTGTTGTTCTCGGTCTCGGACCAGTCGAAATCTCTCGTGATGGAATAGGTGGGGATGGGATACTGGAAGCCGCGGCCGTTGGCATCGCCCTCGATCATGAGCTCGATGAAGGCCTTGTTGACCATATCCATCTCCCGCTTGCAGTCCTTGTACTTGAAATCCAGCTCCTTGCCGCCGACGATGCAGTTCAGCTCCGCCAGATCGGCAGGGACAGTCCAGTCAAGGGTGATGTTGGTGAAAGGCGCCTGGGTGCCCCAGCGGGAAGGCGTATTCACGCCGTAGACGAAGGACTGGATGCACTGCTTCACTTCCTTGTAGGACAGGTTGTCCACTTTGACGAAGGGAGCCAGGTAGGTGTCAAAGGAAGAGAAAGCCTGGGCGCCGGCCCATTCATTCTGCATGATGCCCAGGAAATTGACCATCTGGTTGCAGAGGGTCGAAAGGTGGCTGGCCGGAGAAGAGGTGATCTTTCCGGGGATTCCGCCCAGGCCTTCCTGGATCAGCTGTTTTAAGGACCAGCCGGCACAGTAGCCTGTCAGCATGGACAGGTCATGGATATGGATGTCGGCATTCCTGTGGGCGTCTGCGATCTCCTGGTCATAGACTTCCGACAGCCAGTAGTTGGCGGTGACGGAACCGGAGTTGGAAAGGATCAGGCCGCCGACGGAATAGGTAACGGTGGAATTTTCCTTTACGCGCCAGTCATTGGTCTTGAGGTAATCATCCATCAGGGACTTGTAGTCCAGCAGTGTGGAGGAAAGATTACGGAAACGTTCCCGCTGCTTGCGGTAAAGGATGTAGGCCTTGGCAACCTCGTCATAATCGCTCTTGATCAGGACAGATTCGACGGAGTCCTGGATCTCTTCGACGGAGATCAGGTTGTCATGCACCTTGGACTGGAAATCCGCCGTGACCTTAAGGCCCAGGAAGTCGATAACGTCGGGATGATACTCGATCTCGCACGCATCGAAAGCCTTGGTAATGGCGGCATTGATCTTGGACAGGTCAAAATCGACGATTTTGCCGTCCCGCTTGATTACTCTGTACATAAATGGCTCCTTCTTGATACTTTTGTGTCTGTTAAGTGGAAAGATCCCCGGAAAAGGGGGTTGACGCAGTCCCTTTTTCTTCGGGCATCTGCAGTAATTTCTGTCTCATTTTCTTCTGTACCGCGCTTCTTTGAAAAAGAAGCGAACGGCATAAATATATCGCAGATATAGGTTGTTTGTCAAGAGAAAAAACACAAGATATAGTGTTTTTTGGAAAGACGGATCATGCGCCTCAGCCGCTCTTTTATCCTAATCCACGCCCCGGAGGGCAGCCTGATCCGCGTATTTTCGAGCAATTTCAAGCATCCGGAGCATTTCATCCTTCGGAACGGGAGACATATTTTCCCCGATCAGGTATCCGGAGTCCACAAATTTCTGAAGATACCATCTCCGGGCACCCCGGATCCATTCCCCCATGGCTTCAAAATCCCGGACCTCATGGAATTCCCGGACCACCGTCGTCCTGAATTCATAGGATACCGGATCTTCCTTCAGAAAGCGGATGGTCTCCTCAAGGGGGGTAATGTCCAGTCCCGGAATGCCCGTCGTCTCTGCGTACTTCTCCGGGGAGTTCTTGATATCCACCGCCACGTAATCCGCGAGGCCTTCCTTAACTATGGCTTTCAGCCGTTCCGGGAAAAAGCCGTTGGTATCCAGCTTCACCGCATACCCCATCTCCTTTACCTTCCGGAGAAACTCCTCAAGCCCCTTCTGAAGATGCGGCTCGCCTCCGGTAACGGCCACGCCGTCCAGAAGTTTCTTCCGCTTTTCAAGAAAAGCAAAGATCTCCGCTTCATCCACGGCCTCTTCCGTCTCCATATCCGTCACCAAAAGTGCGTTATGACAGAAAGGACACCGAAGGTTGCAGCCCCCGGTAAAGACCGTACAGGCGGTATGTTCCGGAAAATCCAGAAGCGTCAGTTTCTGAAAGCCTAAGATCAGCATTTTTCTTTCTCCCTTTTGACGGACTCTGCCCGGCCGGCAGGCTTTCGGTTTCATACAACCGACGAGTCCGTATCGTTTTTTCTCATTGCAGACCGCAAAAAAAGTGCGGCATGAAATGTATCATACCGCACATCTGGTAGAAAATCAAGTGCTAAAGCACAAGATATTGTGTCATCGTATCAGCCTTGTATCAGGCTCTTCACATAGGCCGCCAGAATATCGGCGCCTTTTTCCCCGTTTCCGTTCACCACCATATCCGCATACCAGCGGCTGGGCTCCACAAACTCATTGTGGCGGTATCTCACGGTGTCGAGGAAGCGGTCCGCGATCTCATCCATGGTCTGATGCCGAAGCTCCATGAATTTATGGATCCTTCGGATCAGCCGCTCATCGGAGGGAAGATCCACAAAGACCCTGACGTCGCTTCTCTTCCGCACTTCCTCCAGATACAGAGTCAGAAGGCCTTCGACGATCACCGCGTCATAATTGCCGGCCTTTGCCTCATCAATAGCGGCATAAAACTTTTCCAGTTCAAAGGAATCCGGATGATTGTGTTCGGGATATTCGATCCCCGTAAAGGGAGCGATGACCGTGGGCGTGACTTTTTTAAAGAACGCATCCATATGGAGGACGCATACCGATAAACCGGCAGCTGAAAGCCGGTTTTCCAGCTTTTCCGCCAGCGTTGTCTTCCCGCTGCAGGTTCCGCCGGCAACAGCGATCGTGATCATGATTCTCTCCTTTTATCTGCAGGTAAAGGTAACGTTCCTGCCGGGTACCTTATCGTTATAGGGTTCCGCGCCTTCGTAAAGATGGGTCTTCAGCATCAGGGAAAGGATCCTTTCCGCGCAGATGCTGATCTCTCCGAGGCTGACCTCACCGCGTTCATAGGCTTCTTTGATCAGGCGGATATCGTCTTTCGTGCCGGGCTCGATCAGGTCGTTGCCGGCAATAACGCAGCCGACGGGCGAAGCTTCATCATACTTCAGGCTGGTCTCAAAGCTCAGGCCCTTAGACAGGGGCGACGTGGTGAGCCAGTCGGTCATGACGATGCCCCTGAAGCCCCATTCATCTCTGGCGGCAGACTGGATCATCTCCTTATAGTTTGCGGCATGGGTGCCGTTGATCAGGTTGTAGGAAGTCATCATGGCCATGGGCTGGGCTTCCTTCACCGTGATCTCAAAGGATCTGAGATAGATCTCCCGAAGGGCTCTTTCGGAAACGTGGGAGTTGGTGAACATCCGGTTGTCTTCCTGGTTGTTGGCAGCAAAATGTTTGATGGTGGTGCCGATGCCCTTATGCTTCTGCACGCCTCTGGTATCCGCTGCCGCGCATTTACCGGCAAGGAGCGGATCTTCCGAATAATACTCGAAGTTCCGGCCGCACAGAGGATTCCGATGGTTGTTCATGCCGGGCGCCAGCCAGAGGGTCGCACCGAATTCTTCCATTTCGGAACCGACGATGTTGCCGCAGGTCTCCAGAAGGTCCATGTTCCAGGAGGAAGCCAGGATCGCGGCGATCGGAATGGCGGTGCAGTACTGGTAATACTGGGTATAGCCGGTCCTGTCGATATCCGTTCTCTCGCTTTCGTAGATGGTGCCGAGGCTCAAAAAGGTGCCGTCTTCTTTTCCCAGGAAAGTGGGGGTCAGACGAAGGCCTGCGGGGCCGTCGCAGAGCTCCATGGTACGGATATCACGGCCTTTGACGAATTCCGTGGTTTCACCGGCAGAACCGGGAAGATGGAGGGAGGCATGTCCCAGGACCGCGGAAAGGTCGTTGGGGTCCGTATTCTCGTCAAAATTGCCCACCAGGAGGCAGATCCTTTCGTCCACCGTCAGCTGGGAGACCAGATCGGCGACGGTATATTTGCCGGAAAGGACGTCGGTCATCTGGATCTTTACGTCCGGATACCGGTTTTCCGGTGCTTCCGGGAGTTCCGAATAGCAGGCGGTCTCGGTCTCAATATCGGCTGCCTTCAGGACTGCGCATTCAGCTTTTTCGATCTGGGCGGCTTCTTCGGGATAGGAATAACGGACTGCTCCTTTGGAGGAAAGATCCGCTTCCTTCTTATCCGCATCGGCGAACAGGTTTTTCAGCTGCTTCGTGACGACGGTCTCATCCAGGACGACCTTTCCGAAGACGCAGGTCTTTCTCGAAGACTCGCCGACCCTTAAAAGATAAGTGCCTTTTTCCAGCACCCAGGCGGCTTTCTCTTCGCTGTAGGAGGCCAGGGAGGCCGCATCGATGCAGAAGGAAAGGGTCTCCTCTTCGCCGGGTTCCAGTTCTCTCGTTTTTCCGAAGGCTTTCAGTTCCTGATAAGGCTTGTCGATCTCTCCCTCGGGAGCGCTGATATAGACCTGTACCACGTCCTTCCCCTTCTTTTCGCCGGTATTCTTAACGGTCACTTCAAAACCGATCTTATCCTTTTCCACCGTCAGGTTTCCGGGAACGACGCTGAAGGAGGTATAGCTGAGTCCGTAGCCGAACTCATAGCCCGGAGTGATATTGAAGGTATCAAAATAGCGGTATCCGGTAAAAATGCCTTCCGTATAATACTCATCGGTGATATCGTCATCGTTATGGCTGAAAGTGGCTGCTGAGGCATAATCTTCATAATTTTCCGCCCAGGTATCCGTCAGTCTTCCCGAAGGATAGGCAGTGCCCTTTAACATGTCCGCCACGGCGAGACCGCCGATATTTCCCAGCTGGCCGATATAGACCACGGCGTCCGGTCCGTCTTCCGCCCGGAGGACCTTGGAATCCAGCACGCCGCCGGTATTCAGAAGGACGATGGATTTTTTGTAATGGGAGGCGATAAAGCGGATATTGGCTTCGTCCTCGGCAGAGATCTGATAATCGCCGGGGACATTGCTTCTGTCTTTTCCTTCGCCGGAATTTCTGGCGATCACATAGACAGCCGTATCCGTATCGCTTTCCGCAACGTCCGCATCATCGATCAGGGCTACGGCGCTGGCATTGAAGGGATTCAGCGCCAGGGTCAGGGTAACATCCTTCCCGGTTTTTTTACACTCTTCTGTCACCCTTTCAATAAAGGCCTGATGCTCTTCTTCCACGACCTTATCCTGCTTTTCAAACCAGGTTTTTGTGGTGACTGTAAAGCCTTCCTCTGTCAGACCGTCATAGATATTCACGGAGCGGCGGACGTAAACGTCGCCGGAGCCGGTGCCGCCCTTTACCGTATTGATGGCGCCGTTGCCGAAAAGCGCTACCTTGCCGGATTTCTGAAGGGGAAGCGTCTCCTTGTCATTCCGAAGAAGGACCATGCATTCCACTGCCAGGGCTCTGACCCGCTTCTGATTTTCCCGTTCCCGGACAGACTCTTCCGGATTGGTGGTTGCCGTAAAAACTGCCATAAACCGATTCTCCTTAAACTTATTTTTTCTGCCTTCTCGTAATAAGGCTTTTCAGCCCTCTCTTAAAAGGGCCTATTGACAGGCAGCTTGCCGCATCCGGCAGGCTGCCGTATTTTTACCTCAGTGTTTTCTTATCATTGCCCCCTCTTCAGCTTACTTTTCATAAGCCGCCGCGTTTTTCCTGTCCAAAAGTTTTTCCTGTCATAAGCTTCTGAGGGCTTATCATCCATAACATTTATCCTGTTTCCGGATCACGCGTTCCGGATCTTAAGGAACATCCAGTTGCCCTGGGAATACCGGAGCACCACCAGGACCGTTCTGACGATCTGGTCAGCCGCAATGGCGTACCAGGCGCCGAAAAGCCCCATGTCCAGAAGCCTGATGAAGATAAAGCCCAGGCCGGTCCTTAAGCCCAGGACCGTGATCAGGGTGATGATGGCCGTCGCCCGGGTATCGCCGGCGCCTCTTAAGGAACCTGCCAGGACGAACTGGCCGCACTGGAAGGGCTGCAGGAAGGCGATATAGAACATGATCTTCGCCCCCGTTTCCACGACCACCGGATCGTCATTATACAGGCCCACCAGCTGTTTTCCGAAAATGATAAAGACGGCAGCCAGAACGATGGATGCGGCGATACCGACCGTGGAAGCCCGCAGGGAATACTGCTTGGCCATATCCGGACGGTTCTTGCCCAGGGACTGACCGACCAGGGAGGTTGAAGACACGGCTATGGCCTGTCCAAGCATGAAGGACATGGACATGATGTTCATGCACACGGTATGGGTCGCATAGAAGATATTGCCGGTGCTGACGACCAGACGGCCGAAAATGATCATGCCGACACGCATGACCAGCTGCTCTCCCATCGACGGAATGCCGATGGAGAAGATCTGGGCCATGGCGTCCTTGTCCGGCCTGAAGCCGTCGCTTAATTTAAGATGCAGATACTGCTTCGGCGATTTGTTCATCACCTTGTACATGGCGATGACAAAGGCCGTGAACTGGCCGATGATGGTAGCCAGGGAGGCACCGATGATGCCCAGCTTCGGAGCGCCCAGATTACCGTAAATGAGCACCCAGTTGAAGAACACGTTCACCACGTTGGCCACGGTATTGTAGATCATGGCCGTACGTGAATCGCCCGCACCCCGCAAGGCTGCCGTACACACGAAGGTCAGTGCCAGGGGCACGAAGCCGATCATCTGGATCCTTAAGTAATCTCCGGCATCCTTGATCGTCTCGTTGTTGGCGCCGACGAACCTTAAAAGCGGGTTCGCGAAAATATAACCGAGGACCGCCAGCACTGCGGAGATCACCAGGGTCATCATCAGGGACTGGCGCATGATCAGATTCGCTCTGTCCGGCCGTCCCGCGCCTTTGAACCGGGCCACCATGGCAGTGGTTCCCACGCAGAGGGACTGGATCAGCATCATCAGGATGAACTTGGGCTGCGTGGTAAGTCCGACGGCGGTGACCGCGTTGTAATGGATCTGTCCCACCATCATCAGGTCCACCATGGAGGCTAGCTGCGTCAGCGCCAGCTCGATCATGGAAGGCCAGGCGATGGTCAGGATATCCTTGTAAATACCTTTATTTGTGACGCCTTCCGGAAGGGGCGCCTTTTTGGTCTTCCGGAATTCATCCGTCTCTTCCTGGGTCCAGAACGGCACATTGTCCAGTGCCAGGGACCTTACCTTAGCGGTTTTCTCTTTTTTCATAGCTGCCTTTCCGATCCGCGCATTGACCAGCTCGCAGAAACTTTCCTCCATAAGTAAGCCTCATCCGAAAGGAATCTGCAGGGAAACCTCATCCGAAAGGAATTCGCAAGGAATCCTCATCTGAAAGAAAGCCTCATCCGAGAACGCGGAACTTTCCATTCTCATTTACAGAAGAAATTGTAAACGATACACTTCAGATTTACAAGCAGAAAAAGAGAAGTACTGTGCAATTTACGCACAGGCAAAATTCTGTTTATCTTTTTCCGGTTTTGACAATTCCGCCGTTAATGCTGCGCTGACCCTGCCTGAGGGCGGCCGTAAGGAAAAACAGCCTGTCATGGGGCTTTCCGTGACTCTTCCTGAAATCCGCGTCCGAAGCGTTCCGGAAAATACCGTCTTCGGGCACGATGGTTTTAAGAAACACCTTCTCTCCTGTTTCCGTATCGACTTCATAAAGATGATACGATTCTCCGGTAAGTCCGCGGACCTCATAGTTCATCATGGCCGTGGGCTGAAGATAGACCACCACCTTTGTCATGTCCGCATTCCCGGAGGCATAAACGGTCCGGTTTCCTTCCGGATCATTACCGAAAAAGCCGGAACCGGAGGAAAAGCGGTCTTCATCAAGAGGCCGGAGGTCTCCCCAGCCGACGGATTCATAAAAATCCTTAAGCACCGTCATCTGGTCCGCACCGGGAAGCTCCAGACCTTCATACCAGGCCATATCGCCCCAGCCGATGCCGCCTTCGCCTCGCTCCCACTGGAGTTCCCAGACGCCGTTCGCCCCGTAGGTAACGCCGGCGCCTCCCATCTGCATGATGAGATAGGAATTTCTCCGGAAAAGATCCGCATCCACATACCTCGGCACCAGTTCTCTGGACCAGATGCCTTCATAGAAAGTCTCGCCTTCCACTACCGGGTGTCCTTCATACATTTCCCGGAATTCCGTATACATGACCGGCGCCATGCTCATGTCGCCGTGACCGGACTGGCAGAGGGCAAAATCGAACCAGCTTTCCGTTTCATAGAGCTTCGGGAAAGGCCGGGAACAAGCCAGGTGCACCGTCTGCAGATTATCATAGGCGCACCACTTTTCGCATTCCTTCGCCACTTCGTTCCACAAAGGGACCAGGGCTTCGCTGCCGGGAACATAACCGGGCAGTTCTCCCGCCAGGGTCCAGACCACAGGATAGGCACCGTAACGGGCTGCGGTATATTTTGCCAGCTTTTTATAGCGTTCCACCCCGCCCGAGGGCATATCGTAGCCCCAGGCGTAGGAAACGGCGGTGACAAGGCCGGCATCCTTAATATAAGCCATCTTCGGATCCACGTTTTCCTGGAAGGCCTTTATGTTCGGGGAAAAGGTCCCGTCCGCATTCTCATGCATCAGGTCGATGTTCTTTCCGAAGATCCCGTCAACCTTGTTGTCCCGGAAGGTACACAGGTAGACCGTAAAACCCTGTTCGACCCGTTTGTCGACACAGGCTTTGAACTGGCTTTCGATCCCGGGAACATTCGATTCCGAGAAGCGCTCCTCTGTCACGAAGGTCCAGTGGGTATCCGCCAGCCAGAAGAAAGGATCCCCGTTCGCATAGGTCAGGATCCTTCGGTCCGGCGACAGTTTTAAAAAGCCTTTTTTATAGATATCCTTATCCCCGCTGTAGGGAATGCCCTCAATAAAGCCTGTCCGGGACAGTTCCGGATCAAGATCCGATGACTGGATCCTGTACTGCCAGAGGCCTTCCTCCGTCGGCGCAAACCGGACGACCCATTTGTTCTTTCCCTCTGCCGTTTTCCCGTCGTAAAATCCCAGGATATTCAGGATCCTGCCGGAGGGCGACAGAAAGGTTCCCATGACATCGATCTCTTCAAAAGGGTTCTGATAAACCGTCTCCGTATAAAATTCAATATCGCAGGTCCTGTAAAGTTCAGTCCGTATTGCCGTACTCTCCATGATCACCTTCCTTTCGGCACCGACCGCCCCTGTCCCTGCCGAATCTGACAGCAGGATAGGCTGCCTGTTGTGCCGTTTATCTTATTAAGTGCTGAGCTGTTGATTTATTCTGCTTAGTTGGTGAATTATCGCTGAACTGCTGTTTTATTTGTTCAGTTGTCGGTTCACTTTGCCGAGTTGCTTTATTTCGCTTGGCTGCAAATATTTAATGTATTTCAGCTGTTGGCATACTCTGCTGAGCCATGATTTACCTAACCTGCTCAGCTTTTGATCTGTACTGAAATCAGGCTCTTAAGGCTTCTCTGATGGCCGCCAGGAATTCATCGAATTCTTCAAAGGCGGGCAGGTCAGGGTTGTCTTTTTTTATGGCTTCCGTCGACCGGAACAGGAATCCGGCTCCGGAAAGCCTGATCATGCCGAGGTCATTAAAGGAATCACCGGCGGCTATGGTCTCAAAGCCGGCGCTCTGAAGGGCTTTTACCGTCGAGACCTTGGAGTTTTCCACCCTCATATGATAGCCCGTAATGGCGCCTTCATCGGACACCTCCAGGGTATTGCAGAAAAGCGTGGGATAATTCAGCTTTTCCATCAGGGGCATCGCAAACTGTTCAAAGGTATCGCTGATGATGATGACCTGGGTCTCCTTCCTTAAAGCATCCAGGAATTCCCGGGCGCCGGGCAGCGGATCGATCCTGCGGATGACTTCCTGGATCTCTTTCAGACCCAGTCCGTGCTCCTTCAAGATCCCGATCCGGTATTTCATCAGCTTGTCATAATCCGGCTCATCCCGGGTCGTCCGCCGAAGCTCCGGTATCCCGGAAGCTTCGGAAAACGCGATCCATATCTCGGGCGTCAGCACCCCTTCCATATCCAGACAGACTATCTTCATGTCGGCTCCTTTCAGTCTGTATCCTTTCTGCCTTTTTCCTTACGGCCTTCTCTCCTTAAGGTCTTCTATCCTTACAGCCTTTTATCTTTATGGCCTTTTATCCTTACGGTCTTCGATCCTTACAGGCTCTTATCTTTCCGTATGATCCTTCCGGCCTTCTGTCTTATCCGCCTTTTCAGTCTTTCCCTCTGCTGTCAAATCTTATCAGCGGAGACCGCGCTCTCTGGCGATGCGGACACAGGATTCGATCATGTATTCCCGGTCTTCCGGAAGGATGAAGCCTCTGGCAATGGCGGCATCCGTGGATTCTGCCGCAAGACGGCGGTAGTTCTCTTCATTCTGATAAATGGCGTTGATGAGTTCCGGTGAGAAAGGCTTTACCGTACCGAACATCATCTGCAGGCTTTTCCCGTCTTCATGGACGGTATAGGACTGGCAGGTCCCCGTTGGACAGTCGGCAAAGGGATAGCGGATCCCGCCCAGGGCGTTTCCGAAGATATCTTTCCGGTTGGCAATGAGGGACCCGGTCATATCGGTGGGCTCATAGGTGACCGCTGTTTTGATCTTCGGCGCATGCGGCGCGGGGATCCCGTACCGGGCCCAGTCGATGAGAGCCTTGAAGGCCGCGGCAAAGATGGGCTCATAGGGCGTATCCATGGGAACGCCGTTCTCCGGCACGCCTTCCCAGAAGCAGACGGTGCCGGCTTTTTCCATGTCGGCCAGCTGAGGTTTGTAATAGTCGATCAGCGTATATTTCGTATCATGGGAGGAGCAGGGGATCTGCCAGGTCCGGAACTTACATCCCGGCTCGTCAAAATCGCCGTGCCAGAATACCCGGCGGTTCTCCGATTCCGTATTGACCGCCATGAAGGGTTCCGGTGAAGCAATGAAGGATGCCCCTTCCGGAAGGGAGGGTCTTCCCATCATCATCCGCTGCCCGGCTTTGTAGGAATTCAGGGCTTTATCCGTCGCTCCGGACCCTGAATTGAAATAGCCGTCAAAAAGCGGGCCGTTTCTGCGGTTTTTCGGCAGGCAGGCAAAGCTGTGGACGATCCGGGCAAGGTAAGAGCCCGACTGGGACCAGCCGGCCAGAAACAGCCAGTTTTTCCCGAGACCCTTTAAGGGGTTCAGGTCCGAACGGTCCTTTCTCAGTTCCTTTGCCAGATCCACGATCATATCCCAGAAAAGGCCCATTTCATATTCTTTGATAAAATCAAAAGTGGGGCCGGCGGGTCCCTCCCGGACCGGTGTGGGATTGGCCCAGTTGATGGGGGCATAGCGTTTTTCATCAAACCGCTTCAGGGCATCCACCACATGGCCCTTTGACGTGATGCCGATGTAGATATCGCCGTCTCTGACGATCTTCCGCCACAAAAGCATCCAGTCCCGGTCGATATCGAAATTCGCTGAAGCGTTCAGGATCTCGATGACCACGTTTCCGCTGAATTTCTCGGCCTTTTTCGGCCGTCTGACCAGAAGCCTGGTGGTATAGGGGGCGTTCCGGTATGTTACTTTAAGAGAACCGTCCTCATTCTCATCATAGATATTCGCGGTTCCCGACTGAAAGTATTCTTCTTCAATATAGCCGTATTTCTTCAGTTCACAGCTGTCAACGGCGGTGATAAAAGGATGCGAATCCCTGGTAACGGGAATCTTCTTCATCGAGGTGATCATGGCGTTCTTTTCCTTTCTTCTCTGCTATGAGTTATGATGTGTTTACACGTCCTTACTCACACTATTTGTTTCTTTCCTGCTGCCGAACAGTCTTTTTCGTTCCCGTTTCTGCTTACACTGCTTATTCCATAAAGTATCCGGAGAGGTTTTCCTGTTCTTTTTGATCTGTCCTGTTTCGCCCTGTTCTGTCTGTTTCTTACAGCAGACTGTTAACCGCTTCCTGCCAGCCCTGATACTTCTCTTCCGCTTCTTTCTTATCCATCACCGGATGGTAGGAGGTGCGGGGAGCGTCCTCACTTCCGGAAGCGATGACCTTCAGGGCTTTGGCCGCACACATGGCCGCGCCTTTTGCGGAAAGCTCGCCCTCTTCCGACACCCGGACGGTATCCTGGAGGATGTCAGCCTGGCGCTGCATCAGCCAGCCGTTCCGGGAAGCCCCGCCGTCTGCCCGAAGCTCGATATGGGCTTCTCCCATGGCATCCTGCATCAGCTTCACCACGTCCGTGATCTGGTAGACGATGGCTTCAAGGCCGGCCTTGACCAGTTCCTTCCGGCCGGTGTTCCGGCTCATGCCCAGAAAGGCCGCGGAGACGTCGTCCCGGTAATAGGGCGCGCCCAGGCCGGTAAAGGCCGGTACCAGATAGGTCCTGTCCGCCGGATTGGCTTCTCTGGCCATGTCTTCCGATTCTCCGGGCGTACTGATCAGATTGAGGTCGTCCTTCAGCCAGGTGACGATGGCTGCGGAATAGTTGATGTTGCCCTCCAGACAGTAGCTGATCCTGCCGTCTGTCTTAAAAGCGACGGAAGTCACCAGGCCTTTATCGTTCCGGACGTCCTTGTCCCCGACGTTCATCATGATGGAGGAACCGGTGCCGTAGGTAACCTTCGCCATGCCCTTTTCGAAACAGCCGTGGCCGTAAAGAGCCGCATGGGAATCGCCCAGCATGGCATGGATGGGGACCGGGTTCTTAAACAGGCCTTCAAAGTCCGTTTCTCCGAAATAACCGTCGGAATCGCAGAGTTCCGGCAAGGAAGACAGGGGCAGGCCGAAAGCCGCCGCGATCTCTGTATCCCATTCCAAAGCGCCGATGTTCAGAAGCTGGGTCCTGCTGGCGTTGGAATAATCTGTCTTAAAGGATTTTCTGCCCGTAAGCCGGTACAGCAGGTAGCTGTCCATCGTAGCCACCGCCAGCTCATCCTTATCCGCAAGAGCCCTGGCTTCCGCCACGTTCTCCAGGATCCATCTGAGCTTTGCCGCGGACTAATAGGGTGAAAGCGGCAGCCCGGTCTTTTCCCGGACCCGCTCACCGAATCCGTCCCTGTCCAACCTTCTGCAGAGCTCCGCGCCGCGGGTGCACTGCCAGACCACGGCGTGGAACACCGGAAGCCCCGTTTTTTTATCCCAGGCGATGGAGGTCTCCCGCTGGTTGGAAATACCGACGCCGGCTACAGCCTCCTCCGGTATTCCGCTCTTTTCCATGACTTCCTTCACGGCGGCCAGGGTATTGTCATAGATCTCACAGCCGTCATGCTCGACCCAGCCTTTTTCATCGATATACTGCTTATGCGGCCGGTCTGCCCGGGCGATCATTTTTCCGTCCGAGGAAAAAAGGATGGCCTTGGTTCCCTGGGTGCTCTGGTCAATGCCGATCAAATATTTTTCCATGTTGCTTTCCCTTCTATAACTTGACAAAAAGTCCGGGACAGCTTCTTTCAGGCTGCCCGGACTACTATTTTTACTGACGTCCCAGCTTTTCCAGGACCTGTTTGAAGATACCTTCCCCCGTAAGGCCGTAGGCCTCATACACTTCCTGAGAGGTGCCGGTGATGACCGGAGCGTCCGGAAGCGACAGGAACAGGGCCGGCTTCGGGCATTCCGCGCCCAGGACCATGGCGGCGATGCTGCCTAGGCCCCCGTAGGGCGAATGCTCTTCTGCCGTGACCACAAGAGAGGCTTCCCGGACCTTTTCCAGGAAGGTTTCCCGGTCAAAGGGTTTTACGCAGTACATATCCAGCAAGCAGGAAGAGATGCCTTTATTCTCCAGCAGCTTCATGGCGTCCACGCAGGGCTTCACCATTTCGCCGCAGGCGGTAAAGACGACTTCCTTCCCTTCGCCGATCACCGTGGCCTTATCCATCACAAAGGGAACGTTTCCCTCTTCATAGACGTCGTCCACCGCGTTCCGGCCCACGCGAAGATATGCCGGCTTATCGTCCTCCGCCAGCGCTTCCGTGAGCTTTTCGGTCTGAAACCGGTCGGAGGGACAGTAGACCCGCATGTTCGGGATGGCTGCCATGGAGGCAAAATCCTGGGCGGAATGATGGCTCATACCCAGGGCGCCGTAGGAAATGCCGCCGGAAATGCCGATGAGCTTCACGTTCACATTGGAATAAGCCACGTCCACCTTGGCCTGCTCATAGGAGCGGGTAGACAGGAAGGACGCCGGAGAAAAGGCAAAGGGCCGTTTCCCCGCCTTGGCGAGGCCTGCCGCAATGGATACCAGGTCCTGTTCAGCGATGCCGGTCTCCACGGACTGCGCCGGGAACGCGTCAAAGAAAGGCGTCATGGAAGCAGAACCCCGGGCGTCCGATGCCAGGGCGATCAGGTTTTTATCTGTTTCCGCCTTTTTCATGAGGACTTCGCAGATCATCTGTTTGTTCGAAATTTTACTCATAAGAGCGCCTCCCTCTTTTCCCGGAGTTCCTGCTTCATTCTCAGATACTCCTCTTCTGTCGGCACCCGGTGATGCCACCCGGCGATGTTCTCGATAAAGGATACGCCCTTTCCCTTGGTCGTATCGGCGATAATGGCTGTGGGACAGCCTTTCGTCTCTTTTGCCTCATCAAAAGCCCGGATCAGGGCGTCCACGTCGTTGCCCGCGGTGCGGATCACATGCCAGCCGAAGGAACGGATCCTTTCCGCCAGGTCCTCGTGATGCATGACGTCTTCCGTAGATCCGGAGATCTGCAGCCCGTTCCGGTCGATGACAGCCGTCAGATTGTCCAGCTTATAGTGTGATCCGGACATAAAACCTTCCCAGACCGAGCCTTCCGCCAGTTCGCCGTCTCCCATAAGGGTATACACCCGGTTCGTCCTGCCGTCCATTTTAAGGGCCAGGGCGATGCCGACGCTCACTGGGAGGCCGTGCCCCAGGGAACCCGAATTCATCTCGATCCCCGGCAGTTTGTTGTTGGGATGGCCGATATAGGGCGATCCCGCCCGGGAATAGCGGCTGACAACGTCATCATAATCCAGGAAGCCCTTTTTCGAAAGGACCGCGTAATAGCTTTCCATGGAATGGCCTTTGGAAAGAATAAAGTAATCCCGGTCCGGATCATCCATGTTTTCGGGAGATATATTCATCACATGGAAATACAGGGTGGTCAGGATCTCCGCTTCGGAAAAATCCCCGCCGATGTGACCGGTTTTCCCGCTGTAGATGATCTCCAGCGCCTTTTCCCGGATCTCATAGGCCAATGCTTTTAAATTCTCACTCATCATTCATCCTCGATCCTCTGTCCGTGAAGGTCAGCCACACGCGCCTGCATGGACACAGTGTTTATTTTGCCTCAGTGTTTTTTCTGTCTCAACGTTTTACCGTATCTTTTCGTCAAACTGTTTCTCAGCGTTTTTTCCTTTATCTCAGCGTTTTTACACCCGGCGCGTAGATCTGCCGTTCCACTTCCTCATCGGAAGAATCATACAGATCCGGTCTGATGCCCAGGTATTTGCAGGCTTCGTACAGGACCGGGACCACGTCCTGGTGGATGCCCACGCAGTGATGGATGTAGGGGCCGGTCACGATCTTGTATTCCAGCTTCTTCAAATCTTCCACTTCCACCCAGACATAGGTGCCCTTGGTGTAAGGACCGTCAATACCTTTGGCATGGCCTAAAAGCAGGCTGTACTCGCCGTCGTCGCCGTCGAAGCGGCACAGGGTCATATCGCCGTGTTTTGCCTCCGCCATAACGGAGCCGGGATAGTCAAAGGCTACCGGAATATCGATGGCCGGTTTTTCCCGGGCCACGGAAATGGGCCAGGGACCGCAGTGCTGCAGAAGCTCCCCGTTCTCGTTGTCCGGATGACGGACAGTCCAGTCCGCAAAGAAGGTCCGGCTTTCGCCCATGCCGGCAGCTTCTGCCATCAGGGCTGTCACCGCGCCGTGGATATCGGTCTCGCAGACCACCGGGATGCCCTCTTCGTTCAGCAGGGAATTGGCTGCGCAGGGCATGATGCCGATGCCGTCCTGCAGCGCGTTCCAGCACTGGATGGCCGCCGCGTTGCAGCCGTATTTCTTAATCAGATTCGACATGGCCACCTTGAGGGCCGCCACGTTCTCCAGCTGCTTATCGGTGACGTTTATCGTCATGCAGCTCTCACAGTAAGAGACCACCTCGCTGACGGCGGTACCTTCCGCCTTTGCCTTTTCCATCTCCTGATACAGCTCGGGAAGGGGGATCGGGGACAGCTGGATATTGAATTTCTCCAGGAGCTCGCCTTCATTGCACATGGTGGACCAGAAATCGAAGGGTCTGGGACCGATCTGAAGGATCCTGGTGTTCCTCAGGGTCTTTACCACATTGCAGACCCGCAGGAACTGTTTTACGCCGGCTTCAAATTCCGGATCATCCAGCCGGCAGTTGGTCAGATAGGTAAAGGGCACCTTGAAGCGCCGGAGCACCTTGCCGGTGGCAAAAAGGCCGCATTGGGAATCCCGGAGGCGCATGCCGTTCGGTTCCGGCCGCTCATCCCTGGGTCCCCACAGAAGCACCGGAAGCCCCAGCTTCTTTGCCAGTCTAGCGCAGACGTATTCCGTGCCGAAATTGCAGTGCGGCAGGAAGAGACCGCTGACGCCGGCTTTTGTAAATTTGTCATAGATCTTCTGAATATCGTTGTCATCGTAAAGAAGGCCTTCCTCGTTGATGTCTTCGATCCCGACAAACTCAATATTCAGTTCCTTCAGTTTTTCCAGCGTCAGCCCCGCGTATTTTACCGCATCGGGAGCACTGAAAATGCTTCTTCTGGTGGGCGCCACGCCCAGTACGATCCTGTCCATACATGCTCTCCTTATCCGAATTATGTTTATAAATCAATATGCCGCTGTTTTCGGCATGATTTTTCACCGGATCAGTTCTGTTTTCTGTCTTATCCGGTGATTCTTAACGGGATCATTCGTCGTCCGGCTTCAGATGCCGGAAGCTTTGATTCGCTTGTTTAAAAGTATATCATGACCATAACTTAATTTCACCGGGAAATTAAGCAAATTTTTCTGAATTTTAATTGAATTTCGAACTGGATAATTTATCTGTTTCGTGTTATTCTAAATTACGTTGTATTCTCATTTTATCAGGCAGCCAGGTCTCCGATCATTTTACCCGACCGATACAGCTCCTGCACTGTCTTCTGCTCCGGGAAACCCTGCCGCGAAACACGGCAGCCCCCGAAAACGCATTGAAAGGAGGGGCTTCATGAGCATTACCGCCAAAGAGCTTGCCCGCCGGCTGAATATCTCCGAAGCCGCTGTTTCCCTGGCCTTAAACAATAAACCCGGGATCAGCCAGCAAAGAAAAAAAGAGATCCTTGCGGAAGCCGAGAAAGCGGGGTATGATTTTACGCGGGTAAAACATCGCCGCCAGCTGACCGGATCGGTCTGTTTCCTGATCTACCGGAAGCACGGCGCCGTCGTCTCCGACACCCCGTTCTTCGCTGAACTCTATGAAGGGATACAGGAAACCTGCCGGGAACTGGATCTGAAACTCCGGATCCGGACCGTCTATGAAGGCGATGACACCCGGGAACAGCTGGAAGCTGTCCGGTACGATGACGTTTCCGGCATGATCGTTCTGGCAACAGAAATGCAGAAGGAGGATCTGAACTGGTTCTCAAACCTGCCTTTTCCCGCGGTCTTCCTGGATGCCTGTTTCCTGTCGCTTCCCCACGACGCCGTCGTGATCGATAATGTTCAGGGCGCCTATACCGCTGTCTGCCACCTGATCCAGAAGACCCGGAAGCAGCCGGGTTATCTCCGGTCATCCTACAGTATTTCCAATTTTGAAGAACGGGCCGACGGTTTCTATAAAGCCATCAGGGAAAACGGCCTGTCCACCGGCAAATCTCCGGTGCACCGGCTGACGCCCTCCGTTGAAGGCGCTTATGAAGATATGAAAGCCCTCCTGAAGGAAGGGCTGGAACCGGCCAGGTCTTATTTTGCGGACAATGACCTGATCGCCATCGGCGCCATGAGGGCCTTTCAGGAAGCCGGTTATGACGTCCCGGAGGATATCGGCATCGCCGGCTTTGACAACCTGCCCATCGGCAATTATATCAAACCTGCCCTGACCACCGTCAACGTTCCCAAGAAGGCCATGGCCGCCCTGGCGGTAAATCGTCTCAGGGAAATCATGACGGCAAAACAGCACGTCCCCGTCAGGATCCTGACCGGGGTCAGCCTGATCCGGCGGGATTCTGTATAACCGGAGTCGGCCTGATCCGGCGGTATTACCTCTGCTCTGATCACCAGACATGTCAGACAGATCTGCTTACAAGAAAGGAAAGCCATGATACTGACCATCGATATCGGAAACTCCACGATAGCCGTTTCTCTTCACCGGAAAGAAGACGGAAATCCCCTGCTCTACGAGCAGATGAAAACCGACAAGAAAAAGTCCGGGGACAGTTATTACCTGGAACTGGTGAACATTCTCCGTTCCCGGAAGATCCCGCTGTCTTCGGTAAAAAAGGCAGGACTGTCCTCCGTGGTGTCTTCCCTGACCCCTGTTTTCGAGCAGGTTCTTTCCCGCCTCACCGGTGAAAGACCCTTCATTCTGACCTCTGAAGCCGTACTGCCCTTTGCCATCCGGGTGGATGATCCCTCCACCGTCGGTACGGATCTTCTTGCGGACGTCACTGGGGCTCTGCTGAAATACCCCGCGCCTCTTGTCGTTTTCAGCCTGGGGACCGCCACCGTTACGCTCCAGGTCAGCGAAGAACCGGCCCTGGAAAACGTTTTTATCTATCCCGGGGTCAACACGTCTCTTCGTACCCTGTCCGCCAAGGCCGATGCCCTCCCGGATATCGATATTGACCACCCCGGCCCCTTCTCCGGAAAAAACACCAACGATTCCATGGTTTCCGGCATCGTCTACGGCACCGCGGCCATGCTGGACGGCATGATCGACCGTATAGAAAAAGAGACCGGAAAAGTCTGTACCTGCGTGGCTTCCGGCGGCCTGGCCCACGTCATCTGCCCCTACACGGAGCATCTGATCCATGTGGAAGAGACCCTGCTGGTGGATGGGTTGTTCGAAGCCCTGAGGCTGAACGGCTTTCTTTCCTGAGGCTGAACGGCTTTTTCCCTGAGGCTGAACAGCTTCCTTTCCTGAAGCCGGTTACTCGTCTTCTTTTTTCGGAGTCACCCCCAAAAAGGCCGCGAAAGCGACAAAGGCCAGCATGATCACCGGATAAACATAGGTTTTTGCGATCTTAAAGCCCTTAGAGCCGATCTGGACGCGCCGGATATTCTTTCCGACAAAGCCGGTCGGCTTTTCTTTCTTCTTTCCCTTTTTATTTACATTTTTCGGCATGACTGTCTTCTCTTCTTTCCTGTGATCTGCCCGGACCGTTTCCCGGTCATATTTCAATTATCTTCGGATCGTTTCGCGATGACTTTCTTTTTTTACGCTTTCTTTTTTTCATTTCCGGGCGATTCTTTCCGATTCTCTTTTCAATCGGTTCGCCCTGTTAGCTTTTCAATTGCATTCCCTGATCTGCCTTATCGGCCCCCGGTTGAGGGCCTTACCGTCATCGGTACTGCTGTTTAACTCAATAATACTTCATTTTCCGGCAGATGTCCATATTTGACTTTCGGGAGCAGCTCCCGCGATTTTCATGAATCAATATTGTCCTCTCAGGAACCGTCGTCAAGTCTTTATGGAATCAATGTTATCCTTACAAAAGCCGTGAACAAGTCTTTCATGAGCCGTTGTCGTATCTTCCGGGAACTGCTGACATGACTGCTGTCTCATCTTTCTGAAGCCTTTATCATGACTGCTGAAAACCGCTTCCGTATCTTTCAGGAACCGATATTCAGAGGCGTAAAAAAGGACGAGAGTTCCCCCTCGTCCCGATATTCCACATTATTTTAAGGATTCCAGCTTGTCCGCCACTTCTTTGATCGGTTTTCCGTAATAGGCTTCGATCTTTCCGGCGTCGGAAAGGGCGGCGATCTTCGGATCGATGGGGATCCGGGAGATGGCGGTAATGCCGTACCGCTCCGCCAGCTCTTCGATATGAGATTCCCCGAAGATGGCATGGCGCTTCCCGCAGTCCGGGCATTCGAAATAGGACATGTTTTCCACGATGCCGAGGATGGGAACATTCATCATCTCCGCCATTTTGACCGCCTTTTCGACGATCATGGAGACCAGCTCCTGGGGCGATGTGACGACGATGATGCCGTCAACGGGCAGCGACTGGAAGACCGTAAGGGGTACATCGCCGGTTCCCGGAGGCATATCCACAAACAGATAATCGATAAGGCCCCAGGCTACATCCGTATAGAACTGGGTTACGGTGCTGGCAATAACGGGTCCGCGCCAGACCACCGGATCGGACGCATTGTCCAGCAGCATATTCATGGAAATGATCTTGATGCCGGTCTTGGATTCACCGGGGAAAATATAGGTTCCGTCCGTCATGGCTTTTTCGGTAACGTCAAAAGCCCTGGGGATGGAGGGACCGGTAATATCGGCGTCGATGATGCCTGTTTTGAAATCTCTCCGCTGCATTTCGGAAGCCAGCATGGAAGTGACCAGCGTTTTTCCTACGCCGCCCTTGCCGGAGACCACACCGATGATCTTCCGGATATGGGATCTTTCATTTTCGTTCTTCCTGAATTCCGCAAAGGCATCGGCTTTCTGGCCTGCAGACTGGGAATCTCCCTGTTCCGTAGCCTCTTTTATGCTCTCATCACTGGCCAGTCCCTGGGCCTTTAAGTTCTCCAGCGCTTCCTGAAGCGCTTTTTCGGCAGTGTCATTTGTATGTTCCGGCATAATATCCTCCTGATTCAACACTCATATTACGGGATTTGCATCCAAAAAGAGAGTTTAGCATATTTCAGTAAAGTGTTCAAGTTCTCCGGGTTAAATTCTCACCCTGCATCCAGACTGATTTACCAGCCGGCATCCGGTCGGACCGGCAGCCTGGTCAGCGGATAAAATTGGTCTGCTGATGCGGTTCCTTCTCCGGAAGGCCGTACTTTTCTTTCCCGAGGGCGATGGCCTTCATCAGAAAGGCCATATTCCGGGCCAGGGTCCTGACCGTGACCATGCCTTCCAGGTCCTTGGCCGCTTCTCCCGGCTGGGAGCCGTATACCATATTCCAGTAACCCGCCGATGCCACCGGCATTTCTGAAATGGTAAAATACTTGTTCAGGGCATCGAAGGTGGTGGCAGCGCCGCCCCGCCGGTCAGCTACGACGCAGGCGCCTACTTTCATGCACTTGTCAAAATGGGAAGAAAAAAACAGGCGCTGGACAAAAGCGCTCAAAGACCCGTTCGGCTGGGCGTAATAGACCGGTGACCCGATCACCAGGCCGTCGGCTTCCTCAAACTTCTTTGCCGTCTCATTGACAAGGTCATCGTCAAAAACACATTTCCCGGTCCTGAAGCAGGAACCGCAGGCAATGCAGCCTCTGACGCCTTTCTTCCCGATCTGAATGACTTCCGTTTCGATCCCTTCTTTTTCAAAAACCGCTTTCATCTCCGACAAAGCCAGCATCGTATTGCCGTTTTCCCGGGGTGATCCGTTGATCATCAGTACTTTCATCGTTCTCTCCTTATCGTTTATTGACTCTCCGGTACAGTTCTTCGGAAACATAGGCGGCGATATGGATGCCGTCTTCCTGATAGTCTTCCGAGACCAGCTGTCCGTATTTTCTTATGACCTGGACCAGCTGCCCCGACTGAAAGGGGATCACCGCTTCCAGATAGATCCGCGACCGGGTCAGGAAGTTCTGGACAAAACCGATGAACTCGTCCAGTCCCTGCCCGTCTATGGCTGAGATATCGATCACCTTTTCGGCCCTGGGATCCCGATGGATCGGCCAGGGATCCGGCAGGTCGCATTTGTTGAAGACCGTCAGCACGGGCTTTTCTGCGATCCCCAGGTCGGAAAGCGTCCGGTAGACCACTTCCATATGGGTATCTCTTTCCGGATTGGAAGCGTCCACGATATGGGCGATGACGTCGGCATACTTTGCCTCTTCCAGGGTCGAACGGAAAGCATCCACCAGATGATGGGGCAGCTTGTCGATAAAGCCCACGGTATCCGTTAACAGGACCCTCTCCTTATTCGGCAGGATCAGAGCCCGGGTCGTCGGGTCCAGCGTGGCAAAAAGTTTGTCCTCAGACAGGACGTCGGAGCCGGTCAGACGGTTCAGCAGCGTGGATTTCCCGGCATTGGTGTAGCCCACCAGGGCGATCACCGGGATGTGGTTCGCGATCCTTTTCTGCCGGGTCACCTCCCGGTGGCGGACCACGTCTTCCAGTTCTTTTTTCAGATAGGTGATGCGGCTTCTGATCCGGCGTCTGTCGGTCTCGATCCGGGTCTCGCCGGGGCCTCTGGTCCCGATGCCGCCGCCGAGCCTTGACATGGAAGTGCCGTAACCGGCCAGCCGGGTAAGCGAATACCGGAGCTGCGCCAGTTCTACCTGGATCTTTCCTTCGGAGGTGGAAGCTCTTCCGGCAAAGATATCCAGGATCAGGGCGCTGCGGTCCAGCACCGTCACGCCGGTAAGGTCCTCCAACGCCCGGATCTGGGACGGAGAAAGGTCGTTGTCGAACACGGCCATGTTGGCCTCCGTCGTCTCCAACAGATCGCACAGCTC
>JAFRVX010000068.1 GCA_017438305.1 Lachnospiraceae bacterium
ATCAGCTGGTTCGGCGGCGAACCGCTGGTCGGCATGGACATTATCCGTAACCTTTCAACCCGTCTGATGTCGCTGTGCAAAACTATGCACACAAAGACCAGGATGGTCTCGATCCTTCTGAAAGCCGCGTAATTGGAAAGGATCTGCATCAGCCGGTCCCGGGCTGCCTGGATATCTTCCCGCGCCAGTTCCCTGAGTTCTTCCCAGGCAAAGATGACGTTATAGCCGTCCACGATCAGGATCTCCGGCCGTTTCTCCTCGTTTTCCTTTTGCTTCTGCCTCGGCGCGTCGGCCCGGCGGATGATGGATTCCCTGTAGACGGGGCGTTTTATCGGCCCGAATTCCCGGAGCATGATCTCTTCCAGTTCCTCCGGGGTCGCCTGGACGGGCTTTCTTCTTTCCGGCTCCCGGTTTTTCACCTTTCCCATGGGCACTTTAGAGCCCAGGGTGGTTTCGATATGCATGTATTTTTCCACGTCCTGCCAGGGCACGAGAAAACCGGCCCCGTGGGCGCAGAATACCGAATCCGGCGGATTGTCCAGGTCCGCTTCCGGCACGTAAGGATACCGGGCCCGGACCTCTTCTTCGTTATGGCACCGGTCGTATCCGTCATTCTCCAGATTCATCCGGCCCTTTCCGCCGGTATAGGATGACAGCACCGGTGAATAATCGTTCAGTTCCGCAGCAGGGGCTCTTCCGGAAAGGATCACCAGGTCCCCGTTATACCAGGGCTCCGAATGCTCTCCGCCCATGTCCCGGATATCGGTCATGGCCCGGCTCAGGGCGTCCCGGGGGATCTCCAGCCGGAAACGGTAAAAGGGCTCCAGCAGGATGGAATGCGCCTTCATCAGGCCCTGGCGGACCGCCCGATAGGTAGCCTGGCGGAAGTCGCCGCCTTCTGTATGTTTGATGTGGGACCTGCCCGCCGTCAGCGTGATCTTCACGTCCGTCAGCGGGAATCCCGCCAGCACGCCCAGATGCTCTTTTTCCATCAGATGGGTCAGCACCAGGCGCTGGTAATTCTTATTCAATACTTCTTCCCGACAGGCGTTTCTTAAAACAATTCCATCGTTTCTTGCCGCGGGTTCCAGGATCAGATGGACCTCCGCATAATGCCGGAGCGGCTCATAATGACCTACGCCTTCCACCCGGTTAGTGATGGTCTCTTTATAGAGCACCTGCCCCCGGCCGATATCCACGTCCAGCTTAAACCGGTCCAGCAGGATGCTTTTCAGGATCTCCGCCTGGACGTTTCCCATAAGGCCCACCTGGATCTCTCTGAGCCGTTCGTCCCAGATCACATGCAGGGAAGGCTCCTCGTCCTCCAGCGTGCGGAGATACGGCAGCACCGTCATCGGGTCCTCATGGTTTTTCAGGAACAGGCTGTAGCGCATGACCGGCTCCAGCACGGTTTCCGACGTCCCGCTTTCCCGGCCCAGACCCGCGCCGTTTCTGACTTCATTCAGTCCCCGCACCGCGGCGATATCCCCGGCTTTTACCTCGGTCACCGGCGTAAAGCGGCCGCCTTCATAGATGCGGATCTGATTGACTTTTTCTTCGATATCACCGGTTTTTATAACGGTTCTGGCGTTCAGCTGCCCGCCGGTGATCTTCATATGGCAGAGCCGCTGCCCATCTTCATCATGGGTGATCTTAAAGACCCTGGCGCCGAAAGCCTCCGGGTAGGAAGGCATCGGGATATACGTTTTCAGACCGGTAAGAAATTCCGGGATCCCCTCCATTTTCAGGCCGGAACCGAAAAAGACCGGAAACAGGAGCCGCCGGCCCACAAGTTCCGTGATAATGTCATCTTCCACCGATCCTTTTTCCAGGAACTCCTGCATGACCTCCTCGTCACACAGGGAGATCTCTTCATCCCGGTCAGGATTGTTTTCCGAGAAGGAAACACAGTCAGAAGACAGTTCTTCCTTCAGGTTGTTCATGATCTCTTCTTCCGTAAACCGGCCGTAGTCCATCTTCGTAACGAAGACCACCGTCGGAACGGCGTACAGGGACAAGAGGCGCCAGAGGGTCCTGGTATGGGCCTGGACCATATCCGTTCCGGAGATCACCAGGACCGCCGCGTCAAGGATAGAAAGGGTCCGCTCCATCTCTGACGAAAAATCCACATGCCCCGGCGTGTCCACCAGGGTAAAGCGGCGGCCGTCTGCCAAAAAAGAAGCCTGGCTCGAAAAAATCGTAATGCCACGCTCCTTCTCCAGTTCATGCGTATCCAGCATGGTATCCTTATGATCCACACGCCCCAGCATGCGGCGCGCTCCGGAAACATAGAGCACGCCTTCCGATAAAGTTGTTTTGCCCGCGTCCACGTGGGCCAGGATGCCGAGAACTGTATTCGTCATACTTTAATAAAGCGGTATTGTCTGTTTAATATAATCATAGATCTTCTGACAGGTCGCCTGATCGTAATGAACGCCGTCAAGAGTCTTGTAGCCGGACGCGTCCAGATATTCGCAAAGATCGATATAGGGAATGTCCGGACAGGCCTCCCGCATATACCGGTTGAAAAGATCCACAAATCCGTTCACGACCTCCGGCTCAATGGTGGCGTGGTTGCCGGTGTATATGCCGTCGCAGTGCCCGACCGACGCAAAGAAGAACCGGGTCTGGGGAAATTCCTGCTGGAGACTCCGGATCATTGCCGCGTAATCCTCCGCAAAATAAACTGTCCATCCCAGGGAATTATTGGCGCAGTCGTTGACGCCCATATTGATGATGACCTCATAATACGGGTTGTTCTGCAGGATATTCCGGAGGGACGGCACCGCTTCATTGGCAAACCAGCTGTAATACTGGGCTCCCTTCGCGATGACGATATCACCCGGATCCGGCGTCAGAAAACGGCTTAAGTAAACCATCCGTGAATCGCCGATCAGGATCCTTCCGGAGCAATGCTGCACCGGCGGTATCTCTTCCTGGCCGTTTACGGTAACGACGCAGTGAATCGCCAGATCGCCGTAGATCGCCGAAATAACGGCTATTCCCGGTGCGTTGGCCTGGACCCGGCCGTTGGAAACCGCCGCAATATCCGGATTTGAAGAGACCCAGTACACAAGTCCGGTATCCGCGATATTCTCCGGCATGATATACGCGAACAGCTGCAACTGCTCTCCCACGGAAAGAGACGCCTCTGACTGCGATATTTCGATATTGGAGACCGCCGGCGTGACGGAAACGGGACAGTAGACTTCGACCCCTTCATTCCTGCCCAGGATCCCCGCCTCTCCAACTTGCTTCGTTTCAATGACGATAACGTATGAAACAGAACCGTCTTCCGCTTCAACGGCTTCCTCATGAACAGTACAGATCTCTTCGTTGGTGCTGGTCCAGACCGTCTGGGTTTCATGGCGGAAATCCGCCGGCTGATAATATACCGGCATTAAGAAGCTGCAGCCTTCCTGAAGCTGGACGGAATGATACTGAAGGCTCATGCCTTCCAGCGGCACCGATACTTTCACATGGCAGACTGCCTTATATTCGCCGGCTGTTACCATGATGTCAGCTTCTCCGTAGTCTATCGCCACAACGATACCGTCGGCGGTAACGGCTGCCACCATTTCATTGGAAGAACTCCAGGAATAAGCAAGGCCGTCCGTATTATCCTCCGGGATCATCCGGGGATTGAATTTAAAGCCTTCGCCCCGGTTAAGATGAAGCTCTGTTTCATCCAGCACCAGCCCCTCCAGATGAGATAAGAGATGGACCGTGCAGGTATCCTGGTGAGTGCCGTACATCAGGGAGATCTGTACGTCCCCTGCCTGGAAGGCTTTAACGGTGCCGTCTTCGGAAACCACCGCCAGAGATTCATCCGATGAAGAAAAACGGACGGACTTCTGCACGTCCGCATCCGCCGGAGAAAAGCTGTAATCCAGCTGCTTTTTTTCTCCGACTTCCATTTCATACTCACGGGAATTAAAGGTGACGCTCTCCGGGATCAGATAGACCCGAACGGGAACACTGGTGGTCATCCCGCCCCAGGAGGCCTGGATATCCGTCTCTCCTTTTCCTGCGGGGGTGAGGCTGCCTTTTTCGTCCACCTGGACCACCCGTTCATCGAGGGACTTGTATTCCACCGGAGTCCTGTTCTTTTTATTTCTGACCCGGATCTCCCGATCCTCATCGATCACCGTAAAGACCGGGGTCAGACTTACTTTGTCTTCCATGGACATCACGACCTCTGTCTCTCTTAAGGAAAAACGGTAGACCGCCTTCAGCGGCACATTCAGATAAATGAGCAGAAGAATAACAGCCGCCGCCAGGAGGAGTCCCAGCGTCAGCAGCAGTATTTTCAGCTTCAGCCCATTATTACGATTCTTTTCACTCAATTGCATTCTTACCTTTCCGGATTTTTCCGGCAGCTATCCGGAAAAAAAGCCGGCTGTTTATGACTCCCCGGCAGACGATACCTTTAATACAGGCCGTCCCTGCGGGGACATTTTCCGGTCATTTTACTTTCTTCTTATAATCTTACAATACAGACCGGTTCTTTGCAAGTTATTTGTGCCCGAAGCATCGATGGATTTGTGTGCCGGTCATGGTTCAGCTGCTGCCGGGTCTGTGCCTCAGGTCATGGCTCAGCCGCCGTCGGATTTGTGCCTTCGGTCATGGCGCGCCCGCCGTCGGATCTGTGCCTTCGGTCATGGTGCGGCCGCCGTCGGATCTGTACCGGACTTCGGCAGGATTTATGCTTGAAACGTAGGCGGGATTTATACTTGAACCGTGTGTAGATTCAAGTTATAATATGATATAGTCGCCAAAAGCTTCTTCCACGGCAAGCTTGCTTGTTGGTGGGAGAAAGGCTGTCTGACCCGCACCGGATATCACCTTTTGACCCCAACATCATTATATCCTTAACGGAGGTATGATCATGAAACTTATCGATCTTCACTGTGATACATTGACCGGGCTGAAGCGCCGGAACCAGGTCCTTCGCGAGAACAACATGCATCTGGACCTGATGAAGATGAAAAAGGGAGACCAGCTGGTCCAGTGCTTTGCGGTTTTTGTCCATCAGAAGCACTGTGTAGACAACGGTATCTCTCCCTATGATTTCTATAAGGAGCACAAAGATCTGTTTTATCGGGAAATGGAAGCCAACAGGGACCTGATCGCGCCGGCCTTCTCTTCCGCCGATATTTTAAGGAATCAGGAAAACGGCCTCATGTCCGGCATCCTGACCATAGAAGCCGGCGAACCCCTGGAGGGAAAGACCGAGCGGGTCGAGGAATTCAAAAAAGACGGCGTGCGGATGATCACCCTGACCTGGAACTTTGAAAACGAGATCGGTTTTTCGAATCTGACCGGCGGCCATTTAAAGCCGAAAGGCCGGGAGATCGTGGACGCGATGAATCAGCTGGGCGTTCTCGTGGACGTTTCACATCTTTCCGACGAAGGCTTCTGGGACTGCATCGAGCTTGCCGGAAACCGGTTCCCGGTGGTGGCGTCCCACTCCGATGCCCGGGCTCTCTGCAATCATACCCGGAATCTGACGGATGATATGCTGAAAGCCTTAGGCAATACGGACGGTGTCGTGGGCATCAACTACTGCGCCGATTTCCTGACAGAGGGTTCTAAAGATGCCACGATGGAAGCGGTTCTGAACCATGCCCTCCATCTGATCGACAAAGCCGGCGTGGATCACGTGGCTTTCGGGTCCGATTACGACGGCATCGGCTCCACGCTGGAATGGAAGGACGTTTCCGGAACGCCGGAACTCCTCGAATACATGCACAAAAAGATCTCCTGGGAGGATCTGGAAAAGATCACCCATAAAAACGTGCTGAGAGTCTTTTCCTGAATATTTCCCGGGGAACAGCTCTTTTTCCTCTACCGCCGGAATATTTCCGGCGGTCATTTATTTCCCTTTCTGTGGTACCGGTAGATCTGGGCCAGACCGCCATGGGCGGTCTCCCGGTATTTTTCATCCATGTCGAGACCGGTCCGGTACATGGTATCCACCACGTCGTCAAAGGAGATCTTTCTGGTTTCCGACAGGAAGCGGGAAAGGTTGACGGAGCTTATGGCACGCATGGCGGCTACCGCATTCCGCTCGATACAGGGGATCTGCACCAGGCCGCAGACCGGGTCGCAGGTCAGTCCCAGGTTATGTTCCATGGCGATCTCCGCCGCGTATTCGATCTGATCGGTATCCAGCTTATACAGAGCCGCAAGGCCGGCTGCTGCCATGGAGCAGGCGCTGCCGATCTCGGCCTGGCAGCCGCATTCGGCGCCGGAGATACTGGCATTGGTGCGGATCAGGTTTCCGAAAAGCCCGGCCACGGCCAGGGCGTCCAGGATCTCTTCTTCCGGAAAGCCTCTGTCATGCTGCATATAATAAAGGACAGAGGGCAGGACCCCGCAGCTGCCGCAGGTAGGCGCCGTCACCACCAGATGCTCGTCGGCGTTTTCTTCGCTCACCGCATAGGCATAGGAAGCGATCACCCGGTTCATGGTCACGTCTGAAGGTTCATTATAACAGCGTTTTTCCTTTAGCAGTTTTGCTTTTCTTGAAAGCTGCAGTTCACCGGGAAGGATGCCCTCTGCATGCAGCCCTCTTTCCACAGCATCCTGCATGGCTCTCCAGATCTCTTTAAGATACACTTTGAGATCACGGTTTTCCCGTTCTATGATAAAGTCCAGAATGGACTGGTCATTCTTTTTACAGATCCCGGCAATTTCGCGGAAGGTTTTTTCGGGATAGATCTCTTTTTCCTCGTCGGATAATTCGCCTTCCACCCGTATCGACCCGCCGCCGATACTGAATACCCGGATGCTTTCCGTGCTCCCATCCTTGTTAACGATATCGAATTTCATGGTATTCGGATGGGGAAGATTCGTCTCTATGCTGTTCTCCTGGATCACAGCTTCCGGAAGGACTTCCTGAATGGCCTTCTTCGTTCCATGCCCCTCTCCGGTGAAGGCCAGGGACCCGAACAGCGTCACCGTGATCTTCCGGGCATCGGGATACCGCTCCTTTATAAGAAGCGAAGCCCTGTAAGGCCCTACCGTATGGGAGCTGGAGGGTCCGTTGCCGATCTTATAGATGCTTTTAATGCTTTTCATATCTTTTTTCCGAAAACGGCCGCATCACCCGAAAAGGATGATGCGGCCTTCTTTTTTCATAGAACTGAGCCTGTGCCTCAGCGCGGCACAGTGCCTTAACAGCCCTGGTACAGTACTTTAGCAGTCTGGTACAGTACTTTAACAGTCTGGTACAGCGCCTCTTCAGCCTGACGTAATATCTGTACGATTTGTGCCGTGACTCCGAAGGCTTACCGACGTCTTACCAGCCCAGGATCTTCAGGTATTCGCGGCTTCTTCTGGCGCACTCTAAGGGATCCAGCTCATAGTGCTCATCCTGCTCTACGACGACCCACTCTGCATTAGCCTTAAGAGAAGCTTCCAGAACCGGCTCCCAGATCATCTGGCCAAAGCCTACGGGACGGAATCCGAAGTAGCTGCCGTCATCGTCAGCGGATTCTTCTTCATCGATACCGATGAGTTTGTACATGTTCTTCGGCTGACCCTTCTTGATGTAGTCCTTCAGATGGACAACGGGGATGCGGTCGGTATATTTTTCAACAAATTCGGGTGCCTGGCCGGTGGCAACGTCGCACCAGCAGGTATCCAGTTCGGACTGCAGGTTGGCGTGGGGGATGGAATCGAACATCTTGTCGTAGCCATACTCGCCGCTGGGCAGTTTAACGAACTCGAAATCATGGTTGTGATACAGGAAGGTCATGCCGGCCGCGGCGATCTTCGCACCTACTTCATTTAAAAGCGGCAGGAAAGACTTGAAGCCTTCCGGATTCACAGGACGATACTCTTCTGCCATGTAAGGCATAACCAGGAATTTCACGCCGATAGCCGAATAATCAGCAATGATCTGATCCAGGCTTTCCATCATCTCCGCGAAGGCCACATGGGCAGAAACAGGAATAAGACCTACTCTGTCAAGGATCTCTTTGACTTTCAGCGGCTCTAAGCCATACAGGCCGGCCAGTTCTACGCCGTCATAACCCATTTCTTTAATCTGGGTCATCACATTTTCAAAATTCTCGGGGGTGTTCTCCAGCAGGTCACGTAAGCCGTAGACCTGTATACCAACCGGTAATTTAGCCATAATTATCCTCCTTTTTAAGGTAAGCAGTCCCGGATGGCCGGGACCGCATTAATTTAAGCTGATTCTGTCTTAAGATCAGTCGTCCAGAACAGCTTCCTGAGCGGTAGCGGAGTAAGCTGTGGTGGGCAGCGGAGCCGGACGGTCGCATCTGGTGGTCATCTCATAGATCTTACCGGTCTTTGAGGACTCCTGGATGGCATGGATCACTTCGCAGGCATGCAGGCCGATCTCAGAAGCGCACCGCGGTGTGCGGTTGTTCAGAATGGCATAGCACATGTCAGCCAGGCCGACGCCACGGAAGGAATCATAGAAGCCGCAGAGGTTCGGAAGGGTCACTTCCTGCTCGGGAATGTACTCGGCCAGTTCC
>JAFRVX010000006.1 GCA_017438305.1 Lachnospiraceae bacterium
CAGGGCCTTGAACCGGAACTGTATATCGATCTTAAACCGGCCCTTACCGAAGAAGCGCTGGACGCGCGGCTTCTCAGGGATTTTGAAAAAGCAAAGAACAAAGCGCTGAAAAATGCGCTGACGGACCTTCTGCCCCAGTCCCTGATCCCGGTGCTGATCCGGTGCGCGGGATTATCTGAAGAGAAGAAGGTCAACAGCCTGTCCAGAGAAGAACGGAGACAGCTGCTTCTTGCCTTAAAGAAGCTGAAACTGACCATAACCCGGGTCAGGGGTTTTCAGGAGGCTGTCGTGACAAAGGGCGGCATTTCCGTAAAGGAGATCAATCCCTCTACGATGGAGTGCCGGAATGTAAAGGGGCTGTATTTTGCCGGCGAAGTGCTGGACGTGGATGCGCTGACCGGCGGATTCAATCTGCAGATCGCCTGGTCAACAGGGTTTCTGGCCAGGAGAAGCGCTGCCGAAAAGGAGGAATAAAATGAGTTTTAACGTTGCCATAGACGGACCGGCGGGAGCCGGCAAATCGACGATTGCCAGGGCCTGTGCCGAAAAGACGGGCTTCCTTTATGTGGATACCGGCGCCATGTACCGGGCCATAGGCCTGTATTTTCTGGATCAGGGTATCGACATCCGTGACGAGGAAGCCTGCCGGGAGCATCTGGACGAGATCAGCGTCCGGATCGCCTACGAGGAAGGCCTGCAGCAGATCTATCTGAACGATGAAAACGTTTCGGCAAGGATCCGGACCCAGGAAGCGGGCGAAGCGGCCTCGGTGACTTCCGCCTATAAGGCGGTCAGGGAAAAACTGCTGGAGCTCCAGCGGAAGACCGCTTCTGAAAATGACGTCATCATGGATGGACGAGATATCGGGACAACGATCCTTCCGGAGGCTGAACTGAAGATCTATCTGACCGCATCCTCCGAAGAACGGGCCAGGAGAAGATATAAAGAACTTCTGGAAAAAGGCCAGGAGGCCTCTCTCGATGACATACAGAAGGAGATAGAGGAGCGGGACTACCGGGATATGCACCGGGAGATATCTCCCCTTAAAATGGCGGAAGACGCGGTGCTGGTGGATTCTTCCGATATGACCATTTCCGAAGTGACGGAGACCATTATCGCTCTTATCGAAGAACGTAAAGGAGAGCCGGCAGAAGAACCGGCGTGTGAACAGCCGGAAAAAAACGCTGAGAGATCGACGGACAAACAGCCCGGAAAAAGCGCGGAACAGCCGACAGACGAACCGGCGGAAAAGACGCCGGGGAATCAACGGACGAACTGCCGGAATGAGAAACAGAAGGAAAGGGCAGCCGGGGCTTAAGAAATCCTGCTGAAAAGAAGAACAGAAAAATGAATATTAAACTGGCGAAAACGGCGGGGTTCTGCTTCGGTGTGGAACGGGCCGTGGATCTGACGCTGAAAAACCTGGAGTCGGATAAGAAAGTCTATACCTGGGGACCTCCCGTCCATAATGAGTATGTGATCCGGGAGATGGAGGAGAAGGGGGCTGTCATCTTTGACCCCGAAGACAGCCTGGACAACATTTCGGAAGGTGCAACGGTGGTGCTCCGGGCCCACGGGGTTTCCCGGGAAACAGAGGAAGCCCTTAAGAAACGGGGGCTGAACCTGGTGGATGCCGCCTGTCCCTTTGTCAAGAAGATCCATAAGACGGTGGAAAAGTATTCAAAGGAAGGCGCTTTTATCCTGATCTGCGGAGATCCTTCCCATCCCGAGGTACAGGGGATCGTCGGCTGGTGCGCGGGAGACTATGCGGTGGCTGAAAATGATGCTTCGGCCGTCCTGGAACAGCTTCCGAAAGACCGTCTGGTCTGCGTTGTGGCCCAGACAACATTCCGTCAGAATCTTTTCCAAAAAATAGTTGATAAAATTGCCGATATGAATTATAATACGTATATTGCGAATACCATATGCAGCGCAACCCGGGACAGGCAGGAGGAAGCAGCGGCCATTGCCTCACAGGTTGATGTGATGCTGGTGGTGGGCAGCGCCTCATCCTCAAATTCACAGAAACTGTATACCATTTGCAATGAACATTGTAGTCACACTTATTTTATTCAGTCGGTTGAAGATATATGCCAAGAATGGTTTCAGGACGTGAAGGACGTGGGGATTACAGCCGGGGCATCTACCCCGAAGAAAATTTTTGAGGAGGTTCAAAATCATGTCGGAGAGTTTTGAACAAATGTTAAATGAGTCTTTTAAGACAATCAGAAACGGGGAGGTTGTTAAAGGCACTGTAATCGCTGTAAAAGACAATGAAATCGTCCTTAACATTGGTTATAAAGCAGACGGAATCATTCAGAAAAACGAATTTAACGCAGATCCTTCAGCAGACCTGACCGAACTGGTCCATGTCGGCGATGAACTCGAAGCGAAGATCATTAAAGTCAATGACGGAGAAGGACAGGTTCAGCTGTCTACCCGCCGCGTGCGCACCGAGCGGACCAGCCAGGTGCTCCAGGATGCTTTTGACAACAAGACGCCTCTTACCGCTGTAGTTGATGAAGTTGTCAAGGGCGGACTTTCCTTAACCGTAGACGAAGTCAAGGTGTTTATCCCGGCTTCTCTCGTTTCGGACGTATTTGAAAGAGATTTAAGCAAGTACGCAGGACAGGAGATCACCTTTGTCCTTACCGAATACAATCCCAGAAGACACCGCGTGATCGGCGACAGAAAACAGCTGGTGGCTGCCGAGAAGGAAAAGGCTCTGAACGAGCTGCTTGCTTCCATCCAGGTGGGCGATGTGATCGAAGGTACCGTCAAGAACGTTACCAATTTCGGCGCATTCATCGATCTTGGCGGCGCTGACGGCCTGCTTCATATTTCCGAAACTTCCTGGGGCAGAACCGAGAATCCCAAGAAGACCTTCAAGGTCGGCGATAAGGTTACCACCTTTATCAAGAGCATCGACGGAACCAAGATCGCTCTGTCCCGCAAGTTCCCGGATGAGAACCCCTGGGCGGACGCAGAGACCAAGTATGCGGTGGGTACCATCGTTACCGGCAAGGTTGCCCGGCTTACCGATTTCGGCGCCTTCGTCGAGATCGCTCCCGGTGTGGACGGCCTGCTGCATGTTTCCCAGATCCAGCGTGAAAGAGTTGAAAAGCCCTCTGATGTTCTGACCGTCGGTCAGGAGATCACCGCGAAGATCACAGCTTTCGATCCGGAAGCCAGGAAGATCTCTCTTTCCATGAAGGCCCTTCTTCCGAGACCCGAAAGAAAAGGACCTCGTCCGGATAGAAGAAACCGTCAGGAAGAGAACGTTGACGAAGCTGATTTCGATATCGAAGCCTACATCAGAAGGACCGCCAACGAAGCTGACGACGATACTACGGAAGAATAAGCTTTAACGTTACTGGACCTTGAGCAGAACGCTTACGCGGCCCC
>JAFRVX010000069.1 GCA_017438305.1 Lachnospiraceae bacterium
GCGAAAAGCGGATCCCTTTGACGATCATTTTCTCATCATCTACAACAAGTACTTTTGCCATACTCTCACACCCTGATCCTGTCTTTGATCCTCTTATAAATGCCGTTTCCGATTCCGGCGACAGCGGTTATCTCCTCCGGGCTCTGAAAAGGCCCATGTTCGTTTCTGTAGCGGATAATAGCCTCCGCGCGCTTTTCGCCTATCATGGGCAGCGTGATCAGCGCCTCCACGCCGGCGGTATTGATATTGATCCTGTCATCTGCTGCTTCCGTTTCCACAGGCCGCCCGATTTCTCCGGCATCATCGGTACCGGGGAATTCCCTGTTTTCCTGTCCGGTGTCTGTCAGGGTATTTTCTGCAGAGTCCCGTCCGGTCTGTTCCTGGGACTGTTCTCCGGCGTCCGTTTCCGTGAGCCGGATCGTCCAGTTGTATCCCTGCCCCTCTTCCGGGGCTTTTGTTTCTTCCTGTCCGTCAGAGACCTGCTTCAGATAAAGCATCCCGGCCAGGACAAAAAGGAACGCTGTCAGCAGCAATGGTATTTTTCGGTATTGTTTCAACGGCAGATCTTCCGGATATGCCCGTTAATTTATTATTCAATATAGGAGAACAGGTTCGAAGAGCCGTACTCTCCTGTCTCGTTCAGCCTGATGGCGTCCCAGATCCCGGAATCCCGCCGGATATCGCTGGCGGAAGCCTTTTCTTCATAAACGTGCCGCCAAAGGGCAAAGCGTTTATCCGCCAGCAGGTTTTCCCGGTTGTTCATGGAAAGCAGCACGTTCCGGCTGTTTTCCATCCGGATGATGAAATACCTGCCGCCGACGGAAAGGATCCCGCTGATGTCGGTATTTTTCATGGAGAACACGACTTTCTCCAGTTCCGGAACCAGTTCTCCCCGGGCAACGCTCAGTTTCAGCAGACGGTCTTCCCCGGCATTATTTGCAACAGACAGAAAGCTTTCTCCTCCGGAGATCCTGTCATACAGTTCTTCGGCCTTTTCCAAAGTATCCGCCCGGATCATCTGGATATCGCAGACCCGGCTTTCTTCTTCGCTGATCTCCGCACTTTTCCCTTCCAGCAGTTTTTCAACGGTCTTTTCCGCGAGAAAATAGCGGGTCAGGATCCCGGCGGCATCCTTTTTCGAGGCACGGGTAAAGGCTTTTTCCGTTTCATTCAGCGATCCGAACCAGGCCTCGGCGGCTTCCTCGATCCGTTCCGTTTCATCCCGGTTTAAGGAAATGCCCATTTCAGCCGAAAGATCGTCCAGGATCAGGACAGCGCTTAACTCCCGGAACAGAAAATATTCTTTGACATAGGTTTCATAATCCATTCCGTCCGGCAGTTCAAGGCTCCAGAATTCTTCTCCGAAAAGCTCCCGGTAATATTTTTCAAACTGGCACTTGTAATCCAGGGCGATGATCCTGGCCTGGGGTTCGGTGATATAGTCCGCGTCCAGGGATACCGCCGGCCGGGCCAGGGGATCCCAGGAAACCGGAAAAGAACAGCCCGTGAAAAAAAGCATCAGACACAGCAGCAGCCATGGAACCGTTTTTTTCATAAGGATACCAGTTCCTTTAATTCATAGATGTTGGCGGCAATATCGCCCTTAAACACGGCGGAACCTGCCACAAACACGTTGGCGCCGGCTTTCGCGGCTCTCTGAATGGTCTCCCGGTTGATGCCGCCGTCCGTCTGGATATCCGTATCCAGGCCGGCTTCCGTAAGCCGGTTTCGTAAGGAGCGGATACGGTCCAGGGAACTTTCCATAAAGAGCTGTCCGCCGAAGCCCGGGTAGACCGTCATGATAAGGAACATATCCGCATCATGAAGAAAAGGATACAGGGCTTCCACCGGCGTATCCGGCCGGATGGCGATGCCGCATTTGATTCCCAGGTCCCGGATGCGGGTGACGACTCTTTTGGGATCTCTGCAGGCCTCCAGATGGAATGTGATCAGGTCCGCTCCGGCCTTTTTGAAAGATTCCACGTTCAGCAGAGGTTCTTCTATCATCAGATGGACGTCCACAAAAAGATCCGTATGCTTTCTGACGGAACGCAGCACCGGTTCCCCGTAGGAGATCTCCGGTACGAATTTCCCATCCATAACGTCAAAGTGAAGGAGGTCCGCACCGGCCTCCTCGGCCAGACGGATATCTCTTCCCAGCTGCATAAAGTCGGCGGATAAGATGGAAGGGGCGATTTTCGCAGTCATCAGTACCTCCTGATCTGTTTCAGTTCTTCGTATATCTTAACATAGGATTCATATCGGAAGCGGGAGATGCTGCCATCTTCCACAGCTTCCTTTACCCTGCAGCCGGGTTCCTTTACATGCCGGCAGGAATTGTAGTAACAGCCGCCGATAAAGGGCTCAAACTCCGGAAAATACAGCTGCAGGTTCTCTTCATTCAGATAGGTGATATCCACGGATGTAAAACCCGGCGTATCAAAGATGAAGGTCTTTTCGTCAAGGAGAAAGATCTCGGAGTGCCTTGTGGTGTTTTTCCCCCGGCGGATCTTTTCGCTTAAGGTGCCGGTCTCCATGGCTTCCCGGTCCAGAAGCCGGTTCAGAAAAGAAGATTTTCCTACGCCGGAGGGTCCGGCCAGGGCTGTCGTCTTTCCGGGGAGAAACGCTTTCAGTTCATCGATGCCCGATCCTTCTTTCACGGAAAGGAAAAAGATCTCCATGCCGGTATTTTTGAAAGCTTCCCGGATCCTCAGGGCATCATTCCCGCCTGCAAGATCCATCTTCGTGACCGCCAGAGCCGTTTCGATCTCTGCGTCTTTCATCATGATAAGATACCGGTTCAGCATATCAAAATTCGGTTCCGGATCCCGGATGGAGAACATCAGGAGGATCAGGTCCACGTTGGCGGTCTCCGGGCGGATCAGCCGGTTTTTCCGTTCATGGATAGCCGTGATGCTGCCCTCCCTGTCCGTTTCCGAGGTAACGAAATAATCGACGATATCTCCCACCAGGGGTTTTTCTTTTTTATTCCTGAAGATGCCCCTGGCCCGGCAGTGATAGATGCCGTTCTCCCCGGAGACATCATACAGTCCGCCGACGCCCTTTACGATTTTACCGACCATAGAAAACCTGCTGCATGCATATTATGATTCCAACGCCAAAAGTCGGACTCCACGGAATGTTTACATTCCAGTGGAGGAAAGACTTCTTGGCGTGCCCCTCATGAAGCACGAAGTGGAGTTTTTACGCTGCGAGAGTGCGGAATGAGGGAGGATGGTGGGAGTGCGAAGCACGGAACCATCCGGAATCTACTTTTGGCGACTATATCATATTATGATTTTATTATTCCGAAGCGGGTTCTTCCTCCCCTTCGGAAGACGGTTCCGTCTCGGAAGATGTTTCTGAAGAAGTCTCTTTATCCGAAGAGGATTCCGGCGTTTCGGATGACGCCGGTGTTTCGGATGAAGATTCCGCAGGTTCCGTATCCTCGTCGGAAGCGTCCTTCTCCGTCGTGTCATCATCTTCGTCGTCAGAGGAGCTTTCTTCCGACTCTGTGGGTTCCTTTTTCAGCACGTACAGTGCGATCCTGACGGTATCTTCCGTGCTGTATTCCTCACCGGCCTTCGGGTACTGGTCAGCCACCAGTCCCACAAGATCCGCAACATCCGTTTCCACGGTATCCGTCGTGGTATCGACCTTCATAAATCCGGCTTCGTGCATCACCAGCACAGCGCTTTCGACGTCATAGGGATCGCCGTCGCTGTCCGTAGTGGCGTTGGGCACCGTCTTCCGGATCTTGTCAATGCCGACGGTGATGGTGATGGTCTCTCCCTCGCGGATCAGCGTTCCCGCTTCGATATCCTGACGGAGGACCTTGCCGATCTCTTTATCGGAAGGTGCTCTCTCTTCAACGACTGCCACCAGGAAATTCAGTTCCTTCAGCAGTTTTTCCGCTTCCGCCTGGGTCTTTCCCTTCAGATCCGGCACAGTCTGGGATCTGGGTCCAAGAGACACAACGATGTTCACCCGGGAACCGTTTGCCACGCTCTGGCCTTCGGGATACTGCTGATAGATGATAAAGCCTTCTTCCACGTCGGCGTTATAGTCCTTGCTGACATCTCCGAGTTCCAGTCCGTTCCGGTTCAGCAGGCTTACCGCTTCCGCCTGGGTCTTTCCCACAAGACCGGGGACCGTGACCATGGCGGGGCCGCCGCTGTAGATAACTTTCAGGGTATCCCCCTGGCCGATGGTGCCGGAGGAAGGATCCAGGGAGATAATACGGTTTACCGGGACGGTATCCGAGTTTTCTTTAATATATTCGACGTTAATGATGTCCTTATACTGGGACATGGTATAGCGGAAATCGGAAACATCTTCTCCGATATATTGATCCGTGATCTCAAATTTGTCGGATCCGTAGGAAAGCGTGATCAGGATGACCGAATCCTTCGGAACGATCGTGCCCTCGGAATAACTCTGCTTGACAACGGTACCGCTCTTATAGACGTCTGAATAGACGACGTTTGACGAAATATGATAATTCAGCCCTCTGTCCCGGAGGATCTTGATGGCGGAATCAAACATGCTGCCGACGACCTGAGGGACGACGGTCATGGTATCGGGATCGAAATAATCGCTTTCAAAGGTCTCCACGGTGATCTCTTCTTCCGTTTCCATGTCCGTGGTATCATCAATGAAGAAAGTGCTGCTTTCCTCCGGCACGTTTGTCTGGGTGACTGGCGGTGATGCCGTCGGCTTTTTGCCGGAACGCTGATTACACCCGGAAAGGGAAGAGAAAATGTAGATCAGCATCAGGATCATCGCCGTCCCCAGTACGATCCCGATGATCAGGAGCACACGATCCAGAAGGCTTTTTTCATCTTCCTTTTTATCTTCATTGAACAGATTGCGGTGCTTCCTTCTTTCCTGCGGAGCCGTATCTTCCCCGTCATCCTCCGCATCCCGGTCCTCTTCCTGGCTCTCTCCCTTCCTGCGGCTCGGCACCACGCCTCCCGTGGGGTCCTGAGCCACCGCATTTTCAGCAGTCTTTTCCTCAAAATTTTCATCCACGATAGCCGTGTTTTTCCTGCCGTCCTGCTGGAGTTCGTCCATCACCTGCCCGGTAAAGACCATGGTATCGGACCGCATCAGGCTTTCCCGTTCCTGCTTTTCGAAATCATAATCCGGTGTAGCCACCGCGATCTTAAGATCCAGCAGCAGCTCCGTACAGTTGTGATATCTTCTGTCCCGGGACTTCTGGGTGCAGCGGAAAATGATCTGTTCCAGGGAAACGGGACATTCCGGATTGAGGGCTGACGGCGGGATCATGGTCTCATTCATATGCGCCAGCGCCACAGCAATGGACGTGGGCTTGTCAAAGGGCACCTGGCCCGTGACCATCTCATACATGCTGATGCCCAGGGAGTAGATATCCGAACGCTCGTCGCAGTCTCCTCCCTTGGCCTGTTCCGGAGAAATATAGTGGACGGAACCGATGGCCTGGGTATTCATGGTCCGGGTCTCGTCCGTATTGGCCCGGGCAATGCCGAAATCCGCGACTTTTACCTTACCGTCGCGGGACAGGATGATATTCTGGGGTTTTATATCCCTATGGATGATATGTTTCTGATGGGCAGCCCGGAGCCCCACCGCGACCTGGGCGGTGATGGCCATGGTTTCCCTGGGGGAAAGCATGCCCTTGCGGCGGATATATTCCTTAAGGGTGATGCCGTCCACGAATTCCATGACGATATAATAATCCCGGCCGGAATTGCCGACATTATAGACAGCCACCACGTTGTCGTTGTTTAAGGAAGCCGCAGCCTGGCCCTCGGCCTTAAATCGTTTGATGAAGGCAGGATCATCCGAATAATCCCCTTTAAGGACCTTCAGGGCAACTTCACGGTTCAGCGACATATCTTCTGCTTTATAGACATCTGCCATGCCGCCCTGTCCGATGTGTTCCAGGACTTTGTAGCGGCCGGCAAAAATACTTCCGATCTTCAGCATAATCAATCTTCCTCGCAGAGAAGAACGGCGGTTATGTTATCTCTTCCGCCATTTTCATTGGCCAGCCGGATCAGGGAATTTACCCGGGCGTCCAGCGGCAGCGTTTCATCCAGCACCAGGTTCTTTATGACCAGGTCCGGTATCATATTGCTTAAGCCATCGGAACAGAGAAGAAGATACTGTCCGGATTCCAGGATGACCTCGAAATACTCCGGATCCGCTTCATCAAAGATTCCCACGGCTCTGGTAATGACATTTTTATGTTTTTCATATTCGGGCGAATGGCGCTTGATAAGCCCGCGCCTCACCTGTTCTTCCACCAGGGAATGGTCCCGGGTGATCTGGGTAATGGTGAAGGCCTTCGGATCCACAAGATAGGCGCGGCTGTCCCCGATATTGGCAATATAGGCATGGGAATTCACGATACCGGCCATGACCATGGTGGTCCCGCATTCCCGGGCATTCAGCTGCTCCGCTTTCTTCTTGACTCTTAAATTAGCCTTGTATATGGCCTGTTCCATCACGAAATCCGGATTGTTTACCGGTGACATCCGGATATATTCGACCAGGGCTTCCACACAGGTCCGGGAAGCCACTTCCCCGTAGCTGTGCCCGCCCATGCCGTCGCAGACGATCATGAGTTTTTCAAACATCCCCACAGGACGGGCCGATGCATAAAAACTATCTTCGTTGTTCTTTCTGATCCTTCCCGTATCGGTTCTTCCGAACAAAATCATCTAAGACCGGCCCTCCTTTCTTCAGGAATTCTGCAAGACCCGGTTTCTCAGCTGACCGCAGGCACCATCTATATCGGCGCCCATAGTCCTTCTAATTGTAACATTTATTCCGTTTTTTTCAAGTATTTTTACGAAAGAGGCAATACGGGCGCTGTCCGGCTGCCGGAAGTCCCGCTCTTCCACCGGGTTTACCGGGATCAGGTTGATATGGGCATGCTGGCCTTTAAGGAGTTCGGAAAGTTCCCGGGCGCAGGCTTCGGAATCATTGATGCCGTTCATCAGGGCATATTCGAAGGTGAGCCGCCGGTGCGTCGTTTCGAAATAAAATGAACATCCCTCTATGACTTCCTGAAGATCATAACGCCGGGCAATGGGCATCAGACTTTCCCGGAGCGCCTGATTCGGCGCATGCAGGGAAAGGGCCAGGGTGACGGGAAGGTCCTCTTCGGCAAACCGCCGGATCCCTTCCGTCAGACCGCAGGTGGACACGGTTATGTTCCGTATGCTTAAGTCTGCCCCTTTATCATCGGAAATCAGCCTGATAAACCGGACCGCTGCCTCGTAATTATCAAAGGGTTCTCCGCTTCCCATCATGACGACGTGGGATACCCGTTCTTTGGTGTCCCGCTCGATGGCATAGACCTGCTCCAGGATCTCGGAAGCTTTCAGATTCCGGGAAAGGCCGTGGATCGTGGATGCGCAGAACCGGCAGCCCATCCGGCAGCCGGCCTGGGAAGAAACGCAGACGGAATTCCCATGGTGATAAGGCATGAAGACCGACTCGATCAGGTTCCCGTCCTCCAGCCGGAAAAGATATTTCCGGGTCCCGTCGAGAAGGCTTGCCTGGACCGAGACCGGAACCAGACTGACAAGCTCCGCTTCTTCCTTCAGGCGCTCCCGGAGCGCCAGGGAAAGGTTCGTCATTTCATCGAAGGACTGCGCCTTTTTCTTATGGATCCAGTCAAATACCTGAGCCGCCCGGAAGGGTTTTTCCCCCAGGGCTTCCAGCAGGCTTTTCAGTTCTGTTTCAGATAAGGATTTGATATCGGTTTTCATGATTCTCGCCATCAGTCCTTTTCCTTCTCCATGCGGCACACATAGAAGCCGTCATAGGGCAGTTCTCCCGGAAGGATGCGTATATCTCTGTCCAGAAACGCTTTTCCGGGAAGTGTTTTCAGCAGCTCTCTCAGGTCTTTTTTTACATATTCGGAATGGCGGGAAAGAAAAGCTTCCGTCTGTTTTTCATTCTCTTCCGGATTCACCGTGCAGGTGGAATAGACAAGAGTCCCGCCGGGTTTCACGTAGAGGGCTGCGTTTTCCAGGATCTTCCGCTGAAGAAGGACAAGGTCCTTCAGCCTTTTTTCCGTGCCTTCATCAAAAGAAAGCAGAAGATCCGGTTTCTTTCTTATGGTGCCGAGCCCCGAACAGGGAACGTCCGCGATCACAAGGTCAAACTGCTCCCGGAAGCTCTCCTGATATACGGAAGCATCATTGATCCGGGTCTTTACCGATCTGAAGTCCAGGCGTTCCAGATTCTCCCGGATCGTCTTAATTTTCGCATCGGTCAGGTCGCAGGCCAGGATCTCGCCCTCATCCCGGCAATCGTCACAGAGATCGATGCTTTTTCCCCCGGGAGAGGCGCAGAGATCCAGGATCCGGAGCGATCCTTCCGAAGACGTAATGTCTCTTACGGAGAACGCATCCAGCTGGGAACTGACGTCCTGCACGTAAAGCCAGCCTTTACGGAAGGCTTCCAGAGAAGTCAGATCCTCTCCGCCTTCCAGGAAATAAGCCTTTTCGACCGCCTGGTCCCGGACGGCGCTTACGCCCTGGGCCTTCAGGCTTTCAAGAAAAGCTTCTTCTGTGACTTTCAAAGCCATATGCCGGACGGAAAGGGCCCGCTCTTCTTCTGAAAAAGACCGGGCAATCCCCATAAGGGTTTCTTCATCATACCAGGCGGAAAGCAGGTCAAAGAGCGGCTCCGGAAGGGAACAGGCTTCCCGGAAGGAAAGATCCGCCATCAGTTTTTCCTTCTCCCGGAGGATATTCCGAAGCACCGCGTTGATAAAGCCCTTCAGGCCGGAAAGCCTTCTTTTCTCCGCCAGTCTCAAAGCTTCCGAGACTGCGGCGTAGGGTTCCGTATCCATATAGAAAAGTTCATACAGTCCCTGAACCAGGATCAGCCGGA
>JAFRVX010000070.1 GCA_017438305.1 Lachnospiraceae bacterium
AATGCCGCCCGCTTCATCATGATGAATATGGAAAAGGCCGACCAGACAGAGGTTTCCGCCGAAGAGCTTACCATGGCTGACCGCTGGATCCTTTCCAAAGCGAATACGCTGGTTAAGGAAGTCACGGAAAACATGGAGAAATTCGAACTGGGCATCGCCCTTTCAAAAGTTTATGACTTTGCCTGGGACGAATTCTGCGACTGGTATATTGAAATGGTGAAGCCCAGGCTTTATAATGAGGAGGACGGATCCAAGAACGCGGCCGTCTGGACCTTGAAGACGGTGCTGACCGATATCCTGAAGCTGCTTCATCCGTTTATTCCCTTCGTCACCGAGGAAATCTTCACGAATCTCCAGGATCAGGAAAAATCTATCATGATCTCTTCCTGGCCGGAATACCGGGAAGAATACAACTTTGAAGATGAAGAGAAGGAAGTGGAAGTCATTAAGGAAGCGGTCCGGGCCATCCGTACCGTAAGGACCGACATGAACGTCCAGCCTTCCCGGAAGGCCACGGTCCATGTGGTTTCCGAAAAGGATGACATCCTGGAAATGTTCCGCCATTCAGAAGCCTTCTTCAGGACCTTGGGCATGGCTTCCCAGGTCATCATACAGAAGGACAGGACCGGCATCGATGAAAACGCCGTCTCCGCCGTGACCTCCGACGTCACCATGTATCTGCCGCTTAACGAACTGGTGGATATCGAGAAAGAGCGGGAAAGGCTGAAAAAAGAAGCCGGACGTCTGGAAAAGGAGATCGCCCGTTCGGAAGGCATGCTGAAGAACGAGAACTTCCTGAAGAAAGCGCCGCAGGAAAAGGTCGATGCGGAAAAAGAAAAGCTGGAGCGCTATCTGGCCATGCTGAATCAGGTTACGGCAAGACTGGACGCGCTTGGATGATACAGATACTGCATCAGAGCCGGCGGATCCTGCCGATCACGCAGGAATCATTCGGTATTTTCTGAAGTTATCATCCGGTAATTTCAAGATTTTAAAGCATTATTACCCGATATTTTATCAGACATTCTTATCCAGAGATAAGAAGAATTCAACAGGTTTTGATCAGAAGACGTGCTGTTTCCCTCTTTCCGGGGGAAACGGCAGTCCGGATAAGGAGTACTATGGCTGTTCCTGATAATGACGTAATCAGCAGGCTTTTACGAAGTGCTGCAGAGGCGGCCTCGACTTTTGAGCGGGAAGCCTCCCGGGCCATATCCGATGCGGTCAATGAAGTGCTGAACGGTTCCGGAGGTTCTCACGGCCGTCCGGGAAGTTCCGGAGCCTCCTATAGGAGGCCCGGGAGCGCTTCATCAGCCGATATCAGACTGAAACAGCAGCAGAAAGCCATGCAGAATCAGAACGGGACCGGGAATAATTCCGGTTACAGAAAAGTCAATAACCCCCAATCGCAGGATTATGCCCGCCATAACATGGGCGTTAAATCCGCTTATAACTATGCCAAATGGCAGCCGCCGCAGCTGTATAAGAATACCAGCGGCGAAACGACGGGTGGCGTGATGAAGGCGATCCTGGGCTACGGCGTGGCCATCGCAGGGGCGGCAGTGCTTATCAGCACCATAGTATCGGGCGGAGGCGTCCTCGCTTCCCTGGGCGGTCTGTTGGGCGGCAGCGTTATGGTGGCGGCGGGGCTGCCCATCGGCGTCAGCGGAAGCAAACAGGTTTCCCGGGTCAAACGGTTCAAGGAATATGTGAAGGCGCTGGGCGGAAAGACGGTGGAGTATCTGAAGAATCTTGCCAAAGCCACCGGAAGATCCGTCGAATATCTGCAGTCCGATCTTCAGGATCTGTCTGACAGAAGGTACTTTACCCAGGGCCATTTTGATGAAGAGCGGGAGCAGTTCATGACCTCCGATGAGACTTACCAGAAGTATCTTGCGCTTCTGGATGATAAGAAAAAGGCGGAGGAAGTGAGCAAACAGGCGGATGATCTTCTGCGGGAGTCCGGCCTCACCCCGGCAGGCATCGAGATCGTCAAAGCCGGGCAGGAGTACCTGACGAAGATCCAGCGGATGAACGCTGAGCTTCCCGGAGAAGAGATCACGGAAAAGCTTCAGGCTCTGGAGCGGGTGATCGCCCGGATCCTTTCCGAAGTGCGGAATCAGCCTTCCAAGGCAACGGAACTCCGGCGGATGATGAATTATTACCTGCCCACCACCTGGAACCTGCTGCAGACCTATAAACAGATCGAAGACGAGAAGGTCAAGACCGCCCAGATGGTGCAGACCCAGCTCGAGATCGAAAAAAGCATCGATACGGTCAACGCGGCTTTTGAAAACCTGCTGGACCGGCTCTTCAGAGACCGATCGTGGGACGTTTCTGCGGATATCTCTGTTCTGAATTCCATGCTGAAGCAGGACAGTTTAAAAGATGATAATATCAAGGAGTATGCAAATAAGGAAGGAGAAGGATCATGAGCGTATTTGATGACATCATGAAAGAACAGCGCGGCGAAGCCGTTGAACAGCAGGCGGAAGCGCCGGAAAACGAAGCGGCTCAGCAGACCGTGGCGGACGGACTGAATGTCGATGATAGCAGTCTTACGGAAGAAGAGAAGAAGGCAGTTTCCATTTATGCCGATTCCATCAACCTGCACGACACCACGACCATTATGGAATACGGCGCAGGCCTGCAGAAAAAGATGGCGGATTTCTCCGGTGAGACCCTGGATGCCGCCAAGGCCAAGGATCTGGGAGAGATCGGCGACCTGCTGGTTTCCGTCGTGGGCGAAGTCAAGGGATTTGACGCCGACAACGAAAAGAAGGGTTTCCTGGGCCTTTTCAAGAAAAGCCAGTCCAAGCTGACCGAGCTCAAAGCCCGGTACGACAAGACCGAGAACAACATCACCAACATCTGCAACGTGCTGGAGAACCATCAGGTGACCCTGATGAAGGACGTCAACGTCCTGGATAAGATGTATGATCTGAATCTGGAATCTTACAAAGAGATGACCATGTACATCCTGGCCGGCAAGCAGAAGCTGGAGGAAGTCCGGAACGGAGAACTGAAGGAGCTTACCGAAAAAGCACAGGCTTCCGGAAAACCCGAAGATGCCCAGGCTGCCAGAGATCTGGCGGATCAGTGCGACCGCTTTGAAAAGAAGCTGTACGATCTGAATCTTTCCAGAACCATTGCGATGCAGTCCGCGCCTCAGATCCGGATGCTCCAGTCCACCGACACCCAGATGGCCGAGAAGATCCAGTCTGTGATCGTTAATACGATCCCGCTGTGGAAAAACCAGATGGTCATCGCCCTCGGAATCCATCATTCCGCTGAAGCCATCGAAGCGGAGAATGCCGTAACGAATGCCACCAATGAGCTTCTGAAGAAGAATGCGGAAAACCTGCATATCGCTTCCGTGGAAGCCGCCAAAGCCAATGAGCGCGGCATCGTTGACCTGGAGACCTTAAAGCAGACAAACCAGACGCTTCTTACCTCTCTTGAAGAGGTACTGAAGATCCAGCAGGAAGGCAAGACAGCCCGCCAGAACGCTGAGGTCGAACTGAAGCGCATGGAAGATGAGCTGAAGTCCAAGCTCATCGAAATGAGCCAGAAATAATAAAATTTCTTCTTGCAAAAAAGATCCTTCCGTGCTATACTTTCATGGTTTGAATCACGGGTATTCCGCTGTACCGGAAAATTGTGCATGATCGCGGTTTTATGAAGGTAGTAAGAATGCCTGAATAAGGAGGAGTTCACGATGAACGAGATTATCAGAAAGATCGAAGAAGAACAGTTAAAAGCTTCTGTTGACAAGTTCAATGTAGGCGACACCGTACGCGTACATGCGAAGATCAAGGAAGGCAACCGCGAGCGTATCCAGATCTTCGAAGGAACCGTTACCAAGAGACAGAACGGCGGCGTCCGTGAAACATTCACGGTCAGAAAGATCTCCAGCGGCGTCGGCGTCGAGAAGACCTGGCCCCTGCATTCCCCGAATGTTGAGAAGATCGAAGTGATCCGTTTCGGTAAGGTTCGCCGCGCGAAACTTTACTACTTAAGACAGAGAACAGGTAAGGCTGCTAAGGTCAAAGAGCTTGTAAGGTAAAAGGAGTTAAAGGCATTGCAGTTTTCTGCAGTGCCTTTTTCCTTACAGTTCGGGAATGTTCCTGACAGTTCCGGTATTTTCCTTGCAGTTCAGGCGTGTTCCTTACAGTTCCGGAGTTTTCCTTACATTTCAGGAGGATGCCATGGCCGGGAAAATGTATATCACCGATTCCAGACCCCGGTTTTTAAGCGTGCTGGAGACCCTGGTCCAGATAGCGGTCATTGCCGTTCTGGGCCTGTTTCTGGCGCGTTATATTTTTTATTCCCATGAAAACCTGTCAAAATCCATGGAACCCTCCATTATGCCGGATTCCGTGGTTTTTATCAACCGCGCGGGCTATACGCTGAAGGAGCCGGAACGTTTCGACGTGGCGGCTTTCCAGAGAAACGACGAACGAAGCTCCGATATTCTGGTGCGGCGAATTATCGGCCTTCCGGGAGAGACCGTCAGGATCTATCGGGGCACGGTCTACATCAACAATGAAGCCCTGGATCTTTCCGGGTATATTTCGGAGATCACCTCCGACGGCATCGCGGAAAACGGCATCCGCCTGCAGGAGGATGAATATTTCGTCCTGGGAGATATGCCGGCCAATTCGGAAGATTCCCGGTCCTCTACGGTGGGAGCCGTCAAACGTTCCAGGATTATCGGAAAAGCCTGGATCACCTTCAGATCCATTACGGAATTCAACCTGATCCGGTAGGAATAAGCCGTTCTTCGGATCATTCACGACTGAAAAAGGAAAGGCATTACGGCAGCTGTAACGATCAGCTGCAGATAGTTGTTATCAGAAGCAGACCGGATCGGTCCGGTCGGAGACAGGAGAACAGACCTTGAAAAAGATATCCATAAAAGAGATCGCGGAAGCGGTGTCCGGACGTCTTCTCTACGGAGACCCCGCGCTGGAAGTCAGCAGCATCACAACGGATTCCCGGGAAGTGCCGGAACAGGCGCTTTTCATCCCGATAAAGGGCGAAAACGCCAACGGCCACCGGTTCCTGGAGGGAGCCGTGAAAAACGGCGCACTGGCGGTTTTTTCCGAAGAAGACGCCCTTTCCGAAAAGCTTCATGAATCTTATCCCGAAACAGCCGTCATCGCTGTAAAGGATACCACCGCAGCCCTTCAGGACCTGGCCCGCCATGTCAGGTTTAAAATGAGGATGCCGGCGGTGGGCGTCACCGGTTCCGTCGGCAAGACCACTACCCGGGAGATGATCAGCACGGCGCTGTCCGCCGGTCTTAAGGTCTTCAGGACCGAAAAGAATTTCAACAACTGGCTGGGCCTTCCTACGACCCTTCTTTCCATGAGCGATGATGACGACATCGCGGTCCTGGAGCTCGGGATGAACGTCCCAGGAGAACTGGGGCTGATCTCGTCGCTGACCAATCTGGATGCTGCGGTCATTACCAATATCGGCCAGGCCCATATGGAATTCTACGGCTCAAAAGAAAAAATCTGCCGGGAAAAGATGACGGTCACCCGAGGCTTTGTCAGGGGCGACGGGAAACAGAAACGGCTTTTCTTAAACGCCCAGGATCCGCTGCTGGTGAAATTCAGAGATCTGACCGGTTTTCCCTATACGCTTTACGGATATAAAAAGAACGCGGAATACCGGGCGGAAAATGTCCGGCACGAGAACGGGAAAACGGTTTTCGACCTCTATATCCGGAACAGATACCGGCTTACGGCCTCTCTTTCCGTTCTGGGAGACTTTAATGTGCTGAACGCGCTGGCAGCCTTTGCCGTCGCGGATTACTTCCACGTGGATCTGGATGCCGCAGCTGTGAAATTAAGCGAATACACCGGTTTTAAGGGCAGGCTTCAGCAGTTCTTCCATAAAGGCATCCGTATCATCAACGATACTTATAACGCAAGCCCGGTATCCATGAAGGGAGGGCTTGACGTCCTGGAATCCCTGGAGGATGTCCGGGGGCGAAAGATCGCCGTCCTGGGCGACATGCTGGAGCTGGGGCCGAAATCCCCGGCCTTCCACGAAGAAGTGGGCACCTATGCCGCTTCAAAAAAGATCGACGCGCTGTATCTTCTGGGAGAGAGGGCGGTAAACATAAAGGCCGGCGCCGAAGCTGCGGGAGCTGTCTGTGAGATCCGTCATTTTACGGACAGGGAAGAACTTCTGACAGCGCTGAAAGAGACCCTTTCCGACGGGGACGCCGTTTATCTTAAAGCCTCTAACGGCATGAAGCTTTCCGAGACCGCGGAAGGTCTCCTGAACCTATGAATTATGAAAAGACCGCTGACCGGATCGTTAACGTAAAGACTGCTGACCGGACCATTAATGAAAAAACCTCCGGAAGACCTTTATATATTATTGCCGGCCCCACAGCCTGCGGAAAAACGGAGGCCTCTTTATCTTTCGCCCGGGAAGTGGGCGGGGAGATCATTTCCTGCGATTCGATGCAGGTCTACCGGATGATGGATATCGGGTCCGCCAAGATCCGGGAGGATGAACGGCAGGGGATCCCTCATCATCTGTTCGACGTACTGGATCCGAAAGAGGAATTTAACGTCT
>JAFRVX010000071.1 GCA_017438305.1 Lachnospiraceae bacterium
GCTTGACAAAAAGATGCTCGAAAAGACCTGGCAGTATGATATTCAGCGGGTCGACGGCGATCTGGAATTCGTAAGAAAATTCTGGAATGAAAGCGAGTATTCGGTGTACGACGTCGAAAGCGCCGAGCGCTTTATAGAGAGTGTGGAGTACGATTATCAGAGCGCAGCGCTTCAGGCCAATAAGATCGTGGCAAGTTACGCCCCTTCGTTCGGCCATATCAGTCTGTACGGCTGGAACCTTGAGAGCTATGTTTTCTATAAACTGAAGTCAGGCGACTACAAAGTGAGCGTAACCGCCGGAGACCGCACGACCGGCGGCAGCAGGGACTTTTTCATCACGCCGTACTGCTTCGAGGCAGAGACCTATGAGGAATTCCTGGACCGGTATCTGGAGATCGTTCCGGACTACTCCTTCGGGCTCGGAAAGGCGGAACTGCTGCCTGACAAAGAACTGAAAGAATTCTTAGGGTATTGAAATAATAAGACCATTAAAAAGCCGGAGACCGACATGTGAGTCAGTCCCCGGCTTTCTGCGTTTTTTTTCAGGTACATATGTTGGATAAGCTCATTTCAGAACGTTTCGGTGAAATTGAGATCCCGGTACGCTTTCATGCCGAAGGCGCCTTCCGCGCTTTTGACGGCCCGGAGGATGGCTTCGCTGACGACTTCGGCCCCCAGGACCCCGACAAGATCCTGGGGCGCTTTTATATCCCCCGTGGAGACGGCATATAGGCTGTCGCCGTCGCCGGAGGTGTGGACCGGGTTTATGGAACGGGCATAGCCGTCATGGCCCATGCCGGCGATCTTGCAGAGGGCGGCTTTTTCGAAGTAAGCATTGGTAAAGAGGATGCCCAATGTTGTATTGGTGGTGAGAGCACTTCCGGAGCTAGTCGATCCGGCTGATTCCGAAGAGATGTCTTCGGAGCGGTTAGTTTCCGCTGCCGTAAGACTTTCTTCATACCGCTCCCGCATGATATCGGCGGAGCGGCGGAAGCCGGTATGGTCCTCCGTCAGGACGCCGGCCGCCTGTTTTCCCGTTTTCCAGTCGAAGATATCGCCGACGGCGTTCAACACGATCAGGGCGCCGACCTTAAGATCCCCAACCTGGACGGCATAGCTTCCTATGCCGGTCTTCATGGCCGTCTTCCGGCCGCCCATCTTTCCGACTGTGGCGCCGCAGCCGGCGCCGAAATTGCCGTCCCGGTAATTGGGGGCATCCAGCGCTCTTTTCGCGGCCTCATAGCCCATATCGGCGTCGGGGCGGGTAAAGGGATCGCCCACGGAAAGATCAAAAATGTCCGACTGGACCACCAGCGGGACCCGGGTGGGACCGACGCTTAAGCCGATATCCCGTTCTTCCAGAAGCTTCATGACGCCTCCTGCGGCATTCAGCCCGTAGGCGCTGCCGCCCCCAAGAACGATGCCGTGGATGACCTGGGCGGCCATAAGGGGATTCAGAAGCTGCGTCTCCCGGGAGGCGGGACCGCCTCCGCGGACGTCCAGGCCGGCCCGCATTCCCTGCGGGGCGATGACGACGGTACAGCCGGTTCCGGCTTCCGCATTTTCCGTCTGGCCGATACAAAAGCCCCCGATCTCCTCAATTCTGATCTCTTTCATCTTGTCTTATGCCTCTCTTTTTTGTTTTAACAACACAGCCCGTCGATCCAGGAAAACAGCTCCTCCAGATCATAGTCGCCGCTGTGAGGAATACCCCAGGGAAGGGCGAAGTCCACGTCACAGCCGCTGTTTTCAAGAAGCGCTGCCAGGATCACCGGGATGGCCAGAGCGGTATCGCGGTCGAAGGAACCGTGGCGGATGCGCCAGTGCTTTGCCGTTCCGGCGTTTCCTTTACGGATGTAATAAACCGGGTTCAGGAGGTTTACCAGGGCAGGATCCGCTAGTTCCGAGCCCGGTACGTGGCTGTGGGCTTTCGAAAAAGCCGTAAAGTGCCTGGCGTCGATGGTCCTGCCGCCGAATTCGCTGTTTTCCGGACTGGACAGATCCAGGGCGTCAAAGGCCGGCGTTCCCTTCATACGGGTGATCTTCCGGACAAAGGCGTCCCAGTCAAGTCCGGTCACCCGGCCGTCTTTTACGGTCAGGTAATCCTGGGCATCGATCTCACTGCCCGGGACCAGGAGCCGGCGGCGGTTCTTTTCATTATCATGGGTCCTGAATTCCTTATCGGCGGAAGCGATGACAAAGGATCTGACGTATTCCTTAAAGCTGCCTTCGCCGTTTTCGTCCAGGGTCAGGAGAGCTCCCGCGCTGTCTTTTAAAGCAAGCGAGTTCACGTAAGCGGGGAACTGGGCCTTTAAGGCGGCGGAAAGACGGATCTGCTCGTCGGTCAGATGCCCTTCCTCATCGATCCGGGACATACCGTTCTCCGTCCGGATCATGCGGAAACGCCTGAAGTCGTTCAGACCGTTGAACAGCCATTCATAGGCTGCGTCGGCGTTTTCCAGGTTGTGGATGGGGCAGTAGCAGCTGGCTGCAAAAACCGCGTCGCTTTCTACGGCCGCGCCGATCTCCCGAAGATACGGTTCAAGCTCCGGCTGATCGGCCGACGCCCCCGCCAGCGCGGACAAAGCGCCGCCGGCGCTGGGGCCGGTGGTGACGATGCGCTCCGTGTCGCCGGGGAACAGATCCTTATTATACCGGAGCCAGCGGATGGCTGCCTTGTAATCGACGATCAGCGCCGGCGCCTTGCCAACCATTTCCGGAACCGACGGTTTTTCACTGTTTCCGGAACCTTCCCTATCAGCGGCCGCTTCCGGAAGATCCGGGCGGCTTCCTTCGAAAAATTCATTGGAAGGCTTTCCCGACGTACGGCCTCTTATGCCTGCGGAGGCCGTTACGTAACCGTGTTCCAGGGCGGCAAAGAGGCTGTTCGGCCCGCCGGCTCTTCTGTCCGGGCCGGGCTCTTCAGTATGGCCCGGCATATAGCCGCCGACAGCATTGGGCAGGAAGATCGGGGCGGTATCGGCTGTATAGCCGTTGATGCTTTCACCGCGGTAATAAGCTTCCGGTATGAACAGATTGATCTTCTGGATGGGATCCAGAGGATTCCTGCAGTATTCCAGGCCTTCAAAAGCCCGGTAGGTAATGGTCCTTCCCTGCACTTCACAGGTCCTGACCGTATAATTATCCGGATCAAGGCGAAGAATGTCCGTCATCATTTCCTCCTTTTTCCGCCCGGCACCGGATCAGATCTGACCGGCACCGGGCGGAACGGGTGTTTTACATATCCCGTCAGCCAGAGGTACGGCGTGGGGATGAAGCTCTTTACTTACGGTTCATGAATTGGTCTGTTTCCGGGTCATGACCGGCTGTTTATCGGAGACGATCAGGAAAACAAAGCCCAGGGCGAAGAAGATGGCCAGGGAGGCCACGGCGATGTTGATGGTCCCGCCGGCCAGTTTGACGCCGGCGATAACGGCGGATCCCAGGAAGGAAGCGCCTTTGGCAAAGATATCGTAAATGCCGAAGTATTCCCCGGAATTTTCCGGCGGAATGATCCGGGAAAAATAGGACCGTGACAGCGACTGGATGGAGCCCTGGAAACAGCCTACGCCAAAGGCCAGGATGCCGAAGTGCCAGATGCTGGAAAGCGTCAGGGCGTACAGGCATACCGCAAAATAGCCGGCGATGCAGACCAGGATCAGCGGGACGGTCTTATGCTTTTTGGAAAGACTGGCAAAGACCAGGGAGCCCAGCCAGGCGACCACCTGGGTAGCCAGCAGGAAAACGACCTGTCCGACCTTATCCAGTCCCAGGTCCGTACCGATATTGATGCAGTTGTCGATAATGGTTCCCACGCCGTCGATATAGAGGAAGAAAGCGATCAGGAAGAACAGGGCCTTCTTGTTTTCCAGGGCGATCTTCTTGAAGGTGCTTCCGATCTTTCCGAAGGCCTTTCTGACGGCGTGCTTCTCTGTTTCCACATAATTCCGCTGCTTATAGTTTTTGATCAGCGGGATGGTCACCAGAAACCACCAGATGCCGGTCACGGCGTAGCCGATGATCATCGACAGGCGGCCGGGGATCTTGTCCAGCATATCCGGACCCAGCAGATAGGCGGCCAGGGCGACGGCAAAGGGGATGCAGGAGCCGATGTAGCCCCAGGCATAGCCGTAGGACGACACCTGGTCCATACGGTCTTCCGTTGTGACATCGTTCAGCATGGAATCATAGAAGGTCAGCGATGCCTGGTAGAAGATCTTGGCCAGGATGTAGATCACAATGAAAGCCACCCAGGATGCGGCGAAACCATTCATAATGCACGCGGTCACGCCCAGCGCCACGGTAGTGGTAAAGAAGATCTTTTTGGTATCCTTGTGATCGGCAATGGCCCCCAGGACCGGCCCCAGAAGGGCGACGATGACGGTGACCACGGCGATGGCGATGGAATAATAGGCAGTCGCGTGATCCGAGGAGATCTGGCCGGGCGCATCGCCGATGGCCAGGCTTTTAAACCAGATGGGGATCAGGGAGCAGGCCAGCATCGTAAAGGCAGAATTGCCTACGTCATACAAAACCCAGGCCCGTTCTTCTTTGGAAAGATTCTTGAACATGTGCGTCTTTGCGGCATTCGGGGGCGATGGTCCGTCCCGAATACGGCATTATACTTGCCTCCTTTTTTGTTTTTTCTTCTGTTCTCAGACTGCGGGGAACCGTTTTTTGGTTTTAACTGCATCGCGGTTTTCCGGCAGTAAATGCTGCTTTCAGTATACAAAAAGTCAAAGAATAAATCAAATGGAATCCTTGAAAAAGTTTCCTGTAAATCCTTGAAAAAAGATACCCGCACGCCGGTGTTCCTGTATTTTGGCCGGCATCTTTTCAGTATAGAACTGATATGGTATAATTATTCCATTCCAACGCCAAAAGAAGGACTTCATTTCAATACCGTACGAGCCGAAGAAGGCGGATTATCTTCAGTAACTGTCATAAAGATTGACAGATCTGGATTTTTATAGAGGTTCATATGAAAAGAATCGTGAGAGCGGCATTCTCCATCATTATTTTTTTATTTGCGATAACCGGCTGCAGAGGGAAAAACCTGCCGGATCTACCGGGTAATGCGATTGTATTTGACATGGGAACATTTCATGACATCGAACATGATGATGCATTGTTTGGTTCAATTGAGTTCGGCGGCAGAAATTATATTATGTATGGCACAATAAATAATAAATACAAACCGAGTTCCATCGATTCGTGCATAGGATACATTATCCAAAATGAACATAGTTCATCTGTCATTGATCCAGACAATACAAACAGAAGGATCTATACACTGTCAGGGGATTCTGAACATAACTTTTTAATGGATTATGATGATACGATCAAACTCATGAATCAACCTGTTTTCTTCAGGGCTCTCGATACAAAAGGAATCGAAATAGATATTCCAGGCTGTATCGATTCTCTTGGTTACGAGTTTTGGGAAGACTGATAACATCCTGTTTGCGGGGTTGCGTCAAACTGGGATATGAAAATACCTCATACAGAAACCCATTAAAGAGATCACAATACTCGAAACGCACAAATCGGTATTGTGCGAGATGGTATAGCAGTATATGGCAAGTGACAAATTCCTGAAATGCAGCAGATAACGGAGAAAGGAGAAGCCGATGATTACAGATTCGTTTGATGATAAATCCCCTGCCAAGATCAATATAAAGAAAAACGAGAACGCCGTTCAGGTTGATGCGGTCATTTACACATTTTCTGAGGAAATTGAAAAATATGTGATCGCTCAC